>JBFXFK010000298.1:0-4579 GCA_050179135.1 Desulfatirhabdiaceae bacterium
AGTCATCATGGCGTTTGGCCAGTTTGTGGTGGGTGGCAATTATATTGTCGGCATCATCGTATTCATCATTCTGGTCATCATCAACTTCATGGTGATCACCAAGGGCGCCGGCCGTATTGCGGAAGTGGCAGCCCGGTTCACTTTGGACGCCATGCCCGGCAAACAGATGAGCATCGATGCGGATCTGAACGCCGGACTGATCACGGACCAGGAGGCCAAATCCAGAAGAAAGCAGATTTCCCAGGAAGCCGAGTATTACGGGGCAATGGATGGCGCCAACAAATTTGTTCGCGGAGATGCCATCGCCGGCATCATCATCACCCTGGTGAATATTGTGGGTGGCCTGGGAATCGGTGCTTTTTATTTTGGAATGAGCCTTTCAGACGCTGCCACCAACTATGCCATTCTAACGGTTGGCGACGGGCTGGTCAGTCAAATTCCCGCTCTTGTCATTTCAACTGCTGCCGGCATCATTGTCAGCCGGGCCGGGTCCGAATCCAGTCTGGGAGAAGATATTTCTTCCCAGATTCTGGTTCAACCCCGGGCCATCGGGATCACATCCGTGGTGCTGTTTGGATTTGCCCTGATACCGGGACTGCCCACACTCCCGTTTCTGACACTTGCTGCACTGTCAGGCGGGTTGGCATGGGTCATAAAAAAATCCCACCCGGCCGGAACAGCGGATCAGATATCGGCACAATCCCAGACACCCCTGACAAAACCCGCGGAAACATCGCCGGTTCTGGCGCCACTCGATACGCTGGCGCTTGAAGTTGGCTATGGCCTCATTCCCCTTGTGGATTCGGAGCAGAATGGTGAGCTTCTGGAACGGATCAAGGCAGTCAGACGGCAGATCGCCCAGGAAATCGGTATTCTGGTTCCGGCCATCCATATTCAGGACAACATGCAGTTGAAACCCGGGGAATATGCCATTCAGCTCAAGGGAAACGAGGTCGCCAAAGGTGAGTTGATGTTGAATTATTTTCTGGCCCTCAATCCGGGAACAACCAAAGAAAAAATTGACGGGATTCCAACCCGTGAACCCACCTTCAACCTGCCTGCTTTCTGGATCAAGGAACAGGAAAGAGAAAAGGCCATGTCCCGCGGATTTACGGTTGTGGATCTGGCAACCGTTCTGACCACGCATCTGACCGAAGTCATCAAACGCCATGCACACGAATATCTGGGACGTCAGGAAGTCCAGAAGCTTCTGGATACACTCAAAGATTCCAATCCCAAGGTGGTGGAAGAACTGGTTCCCGGCCAACTGCCTCTGGGTGCGGTCGGGAAAGTGCTTCAGAATCTGCTGATGGAGCAGATACCGATCCGGGACTTGCTGAGCATTCTGGAAACGCTGGCGGACTGGGCGCCCAATACCAAGGATCTGGATTTGCTGACCGAGTATGTCCGGCATGGGCTGGCCAGAACCATCACCCGGATGCATGCGGTTGATGGCACCGTCTATGTGATGACACTGGATCCCCAGGTTGAGAATGCCGTGTCACGATCCATTCAGCAGACGGCCCAGGGAAGTTTTTTGGCATTGGATCCGGATGTTGCGCAAAAAATGGTTCGATATATTACCCGCAATCTGGAAAAATTCACGGCCCAGAATTTGCAACCTGTTTTGCTATGTTCATCGCAGATACGAATCCATATAAAGCGGCTGCTGGATCGGTTCATTCCCAATATGGTGGTGTTATCCTATCACGATATTCTCAGCAGCTCACGAATTCAATCATTAGCCACGGTGAGACTCTCAGATGCAGATTAAACGATTTGAAGCGCGAAACATGACTGAAGCCCTGAGGCTGATCAAAAAAGAATTTGGCCCTGAAGCGGTTATCCTTTCCGCCCGAAATCTCAGGCGTGAAAAAGGGGCCATGAAAGGGTTACAGGATGCAACGATTGAAGTCACCGCAGCCATCGACAAAACCGGGGAGATATCGTTCGATTCGAACGGCGACTCAAAACAGGCCGGGCAATTTACCTCTCAGCCAGTCCCGCCCACATCGTTGGCGCCAAAAGGCAATCTCCTCTCCGCATATATCGGTGATGGGGCAGTGTCTGCCGAAGCCTCAAAAAAATCGATCCTTGAGTCCATTCAATCCGGTATCAAAGCCTTTTCCGGTCTGGGATCATCCCGAAAGCCCGATGAAAACCAGCCTGCCAAACAAACCCGTGAGCTTATCGATACATTTCATGGCAAAATGATTGAACAGGGGGTCGAGGAAAATACGGTTTTTGAGCTGGAAGACATGCTGCAGCGTTCAGTCAACCCCGATCTGCGATGGGGTACGGATTTGTGTCATGCCCATATCCTACAGACATTCATGGAGGCAGGACTGTCTTTTCAGCCCATGAACGAGGATGATGGTGTCCGCCGGATTTATGGCTTTGTCGGTCCGTCCGGCGTGGGTAAAACATTGACAATTGTCAAGCTGGCTGCGGTGTATCGGCATGTTCTGAATGAGAATGTGGCCCTGATCACCCTGGATTCACAACGGATTGGGGCCAGCGCGCCGCTTCAGATCCATGCCAAAATTCTGGATGTTCCCTTTCATGCCGTCAGCACTGGAAAAGCGCTTTGTGAAAAACTGGATGCGATTTCAGAAGATACAGTGGTTTTTGTCGATACACCGGGTGTGGGATTCAATGACGAGATTCGCCTGAATGATCTGAACGAAGCCATCGGCATCGCCGGAATCAATCGTCTGTTTCTGGTTCTGAGTGCGTCTGCCAAAACCGGGGATATGAAAGAATTTTCAAGAAAATTCAGGCTGTTTCCAATAAAACGGTTGATTTTCACCAAACTGGATGAAACCAAAACCTATGGATGCATTCTGAATCTTCTGATGCATACAAAGATTCCGGTCTCTTTTCTGACATCCGGCCAGGGCATCCTGGACAGCATCGAGCCAGCATCATTAAAGCGTATTTTGGGGCTTTTGCTCAATATCGAAGAAGAAAAAGATGTCAAACTGCCTTCGAAACAGACACATATGGAAGAGACGATTATTCAGAACCGGATCCGGCCCCGATTCAGAACCTATTATATCGCCAATCAAAAATCGGATTTGTTTCATCATCCGGACTGCAAAAGTGTAAAACGCATCAAAGCCGAGAATCGAATCGTGTTCAACAGCGCCGGCGAGGCGGCTCTTAAACAGTATAAACCCTGTAAACACTGCTGTGCGGGCAGCGTTACAGAATCGTCTTTGGACGTCTCTGTCAATGACAACCACACCGCTCATCAGTCATCCAAGTCAAGGTGAGGTTCCAAAGATGACAGTCAGCAAAAACACCAGCAACGTCATTCAATTGACACAGAAGCGGTCCAACCGGAATGAGGCGTTTCATCCAGTCAAACCGGGCCGGAAAGAAACCCGGATTATCGCGATTACCAGCGGCAAGGGCGGTGTCGGAAAAACCAACATTGTTGCCAATCTCGGAATATCATTGGCCAAAATCGGAAAAAAAGTCATGATTCTGGATGCCGATATGGGGCTGGGAAACCTGGATATTCTTTTGGGCCTGACACCCCGGTTCAATCTGTCCCACGTGGCGCTGGGTGAAAAGAACATTGCTGAAATCATCATTGACGGCCCCGGAAACATCAAGATACTGCCGGCATCATCCGGTATTCAGGATCTGGCGCAACTCTCCCAGAAACAGAGCGCCCATCTTCTGGGTGAACTGTATGCCGTATTGAATCCGGTGGATATTCTTCTGATCGACACGGCCGCCGGAATAACATCCAACGTGTTGCAGTTTAACGCCATATCCCAGGAAATCATCATTGTGGCATCTCCGGAACCCACAGCCATCACCGATGCCTATGCCATGATGAAAATTCTTTCAATCAAATATGCTGCAAAATCATTCAAACTGCTCATCAACATGGTCAATGATATTCAGGAAGCCCATGAAGTACATCGACAGCTCAGCCTGGTAGCGGATCGATTTCTGGATATCAACATCGAATATATGGGGCATGTATTTTATGACCGGAATGTGGTCAAAGGTGTCAAACAGCAGCAGGCAGTGACCCTGCTTTATCCGTCAACGATTGCCAGCCGGTGTTTTGAGTCACTTGCCGTAAAATTATGTCAGTCAACCGGACTTTCTTTCCCCCAGCGTGACGCCAGAGGCTTTTTTAAAGAACTGATTCAGAATCAAATGGATTTTAACAAAACATGAGTCCTGCAGCCGCAATAAATTTGAATCTGACAGGATATGCCAACTCAACATTTTCCAGAAATGAGTTGATCGAAACCTGTATTCCCCTGGTGAAACGGATTGTCTATCGAATCGCTTCCCATCTGCCGTCCCATGTGGATATCGAAGACCTGTTTCATGCCGGTGTTGTGGGGCTGATACAGGCTGTGGAAAAATTTGATCCGAAACGGGATAACCAACTGTCAACCTATGCGGCGTTTCGTATTCGGGGCGCTGTTCTCAGTGAACTGCGATCCCGGGATATATTGTCACGATCCAGCCGCAAAAAGGTTCGCACATATTATCGGACGGCGGAACAGCTTGAACAGCGGCTGGGGCATGAACCCAATGAAGAAGAAGT
>JBFXFK010000299.1:0-4543 GCA_050179135.1 Desulfatirhabdiaceae bacterium
AGAAACAGCCGAAAAATCCGAACAGTCATCTTTGAAGCTGTCCAAAACCGGACGGGAAGCCCTGATCATCGATGATGAAGTCGGCATCAACAACAATATCCGAAAAATTCTGGAAAAGAAGGGTTATACCATCGATCAGGCCGTCAGCAAAGACGAGGCCCTTGAAAAAATTGACGCCAGAACCTACCCGATCATCATGCTGGATCTGAAAATGCCCGGCGTACATGGGCTGGAACTGCTTCAATCCATCCGGGCAAAAAGGCCGGAATCCATGGTCGTCATCATCACCGGATATGCCAGCATCGAAACAGCGGTCGAAACCGCCCGGATGGGCGCTGTGGGCTATGTCTCCAAACCCTTTACCCCGGATGAAATCCGGAATGCCGCGGACGCCGCCATCCGGTTGGCCGCCTAAGCAAAAAAAACCGCAATAAAGGGCTGCGGTCAGTCATTTCCCCGGACCGCAGCCCTCCTCTGAATTTCTTCTCCAATTTTCCGCATTCAGCCTGTATAAATTTTATTGACAACAAATGATTCACAGGATAGTTACACCATTTGTTTCAAAATTTTTTTGAACCAAATGTTTCACAGAGTATTATATCCCATTGTTCAGGAGAATTGAATCATGTCTAACAGCACCATAGGTTCTGTACTGGTTGTCGGCGGTGGTATTGCCGGAATGCAGTCCGCCCTGGATCTGGCCAATTCCGGCTATTATGTGTATCTGCTTGAAAAATCCCCTTCCATTGGCGGCGTCATGTCCCAGTTGGACAAGACCTTTCCGACCAATGACTGCGCCATGTGAATTATCTCCCCTGTACTGGTCGAGGTCGGCCGGCATCTGAACATCGAATTGATCACCTACGCAGATTTGGAATCGGTTGAGGGAAATCCCGGCAATTTCAAGGTCAAAGTCCGCAAACGCGCCCGCAGCATCAAAATGGATTTGTGTACGGGTTGCGGGGCCTGTGTGGAAAATTGCCCGGTTACGCAGCAACAGGCTTATCTGAACTAACCATAATGCTACCCGTTTATTCCGGTTCAATCCCAACCGGAAATATCACTGTGTATTTTTTGGAGACATAATCGCAATGAATTCGTCAGTATCCGAAGCGTCCCTGGAGCTGGATTACAGAGAGCTGGACAGGATCATTGAGGAGGATTATCAGAACGACAAGGAAAACCTGATCATGATTCTTCAGGCAATCCAGAAAACCTATAACTACCTTCCCAAGCCTGCCCTTTCCTATCTTGCCGTTAAAATAGGTGTTCCAGTCAGCCAGATTTATGGCGTCGCAACCTTTTACAGCACCTTCAGTCTCGATCCCAGAGGTCGAAATATCATTTCGATCTGTCTGGGAACTGCCTGCCATGTCCGAGGCGGCGACAGAATTCATGAAACCCTTGTGGATCAGTTGCAGGTTCATGACGGTCAAACCACATCCGACAACCGTTTCACTCTCGAATCGGTGCGATGCATCGGCTGCTGCAGTCTGGGCCCGGTCATCAAGGTCAATGAAGATATGCATGGCCGACTGAAACAGGATGAAATTCAATCCATCCTAAGCCGCTACGAATAATTTCAATACGAGGCATTTTAATATGAAAATCACATCCATAACGGATCTGGATGCCATACGGCAGGCCTGTTTTTCCCGACTGTACGCCCCAGACGGTGTCAAGGTCAATGTGGGAATGGCATCCTGCGGCATCGCTGCCGGCGCCCAGGCATCATACAATCGGGCTTTACAGGAATTTTCCACAAAACCGGATATTTCCATTTCACAGACCGGATGTATCGGCTTCTGCGAAATGGAACCGCTGGTTGAAATCGTTGCGCCGGGCAAGCCCCGAATGATGTACCACCATCTGACCGAAGACAAAATTGCAGAGGCCATCAACGGGTATCTGGCAAACGACTATCATAAAAAATGGATTCTGGGACAGATGCGGGATCCACGCAATATCCTCGAAGACGATATCGCCAATCCCCAGGCCCAGGTTACACCAGCAGAGGGCTTTCCATTTTTGGAAGACATTCCATTCTATGCCAAGCAGACCAAAATCGCCCTGCGCAACTGCGGATACATGGACCCGGATTCCATCGAGGAATATATCGCCCGAAAAGGCTATTATGCATTTTTGAAGGCGCTCACACAAATGACGCCGGCGGATATCATCAAAAACATCAAAACCTCGGGCCTTCGGGGACGGGGCGGCGGTGGTTTTCCGACCGGCATCAAGTGGGAAAGCTGCGCCAAACATTCGGGTGACCGGTATATCATCTGCAATGCGGATGAAGGCGATCCCGGCGCCTACATGGATCGCAGCATACTGGAAGGCGATCCCCACAGCGTTCTGGAAGGGATGCTGATCGCGGCCCTGGCCATCGGCTCCAAACAGGGCTTTTTCTATGTCCGAAATGAGTATCCCCTGGCTGTCAAACGCCTGATTACCGCCATCAAGGAAGCGGAAAAGGCCGGACTGCTGGGAGACAATATCGCCGGAACCAATTTTTCATTTCATGTCAAAATTTCCCGGGGGGCCGGCGCATTTGTCTGCGGTGAATCAACCGCACTGATGTCATCTCTGGAAGGCAAGGTGGGCAGACCCCGTGCGAAATATGTGCATACGGTCGAAAAAGGATTCCGGGACGGGCCTTCCAACCTGAACAATGTGGAAACCTATGCCAATGTTCCCCCCATCATTTTAAAGGGCGGCGACTGGTATGCATCCATGGGAACCGCCAACAGCAAGGGAACCAAGGTTTTCAGTCTGGTGGGCAAGATTAACAACACCGGGTTGGTGGAAGTACCCATGGGCATCAACCTGAAGGATATTGTTTTTGGTATCGGCGGCGGCGTACCGCGGAAAAAAGAATTCAAGGCGGTTCAGACCGGTGGTCCATCGGGTGGATGCATTCCGGCGCGGCTGCTGGATTTGCCTGTTGATTATCAGAAACTGGCTGAGGTCGGGTCCATCATGGGCTCCGGCGGCATGATCGTCATGGATCAGGACACCTGCATGGTGGATGTGGCCCGGTATTTTCTGGATTTTCTGAAAGAGGAATCCTGCGGCCAGTGCAACCCCTGTCGGGAAGGCATCAAGCAGATGCTCGATATTCTGACCAACATCTGCCAGGGCAACGGCAAGGAAGGGGACATCGAACTTCTGGAAGAGCTGGGCGTCATGATTCAGCGGTTCTCGCTGTGTGGTCTGGGCACGTCCGCACCCAACCCGGTTCTGACCACCATTTTATATTTCCGGAATGAATACGAATCCCATATCCGGGATAAAAAATGCCCGGCAGGCGTGTGCAAAGCGCTTTTCCATTACGAAATCGATCCGGAAAAATGCACCGGTTGTGGGTCATGCGCCCGAAAATGTCCCCAGGAAGCCATCACCGGTGACAAAAAGAAGCCGCACTCACTCGACCAGTCCAAATGCATCAAATGCGGTATTTGTTATGATACCTGCAAATTCGATGCAATTGCGATCCGATAATTATAAGGGGTATGATTCATGATTACATTCAAACTCAATGGTAAAACCGTTCAGGGCGAAGAAGGCCAGTATATTCTTCAGGTTGCCCAGAAATACGGGGTTGAAATTCCTACCCTTTGCCATCATAAAGCCCTGGAGCCGGCCGGCATGTGCCGGTTGTGTACGGTAGAGCTTTTTGATGGGCGTCGAAGCCGGTTTGTCACCTCATGCAATTATCCCATCTGGGAAGGCATGGACATCAAAACCGACTCCGAGGCGGTTCATCAGGGCCGGAAACTGATTGTCGAACTGTTAATGGCCAGATGTCCGGATGTTCCCATTTTGAAAGATCTGGCCAAAAAATATGATATTGCAGAAACCCGCTTCAAAAAGGAAGATGACGACTGCATCCTGTGCGGCCTGTGTACCCGGATCTGCGCGAAAATGGGAAACAGCGCCATCAGTCTGACCGGACGGGGTGTCGATATGAAAGTGGACACGCCCTTTCATATTCAGACAGATGTCTGTATGGCCTGCGGCGCCTGTGCATCGGTCTGTCCAACGGGTCATATCACCCTGGAAAAAATCCGTCAGAATGTCACCACGCATCCCTTCAAACCCATTGCATCCGAGTATGACATGGGGCTGAAAGGCCGCAAACCCGTGTACGTCCCGTATGCCCAGGCCGTTCCCAACACGCCGGTCATCGACCGGTCGGTCTGCGTGCATTTCAAGACCGGCGGGTGTCAGGTCTGTACGGAATTCTGCGGGGTCAATGCCATCGATCACACCATGCAGGATGAAATTGTGGAACTGAATGTGGGTTCCATCATTCTCTCGCCCGGATATCAGCCCTTTGATCCGTCAAAATTCGATGCTTACGGGTATGCCAAACACCCCAACGTGATCACGGCCATGGAAATGGAGCGGATACTGTCCGCATCCGGACCCACCCAGGGCCATCTGGTGCGGCTGTCGGATCACAAGGAACCCAAAAAAATCGCCTGGTTCCAGTGTGTCGGATCCCGGGACATGAACAAATGCGATCATGCCTACTGTT
>JBFXFK010000300.1:0-4540 GCA_050179135.1 Desulfatirhabdiaceae bacterium
CCATTTGCTCAAATGTAATGCCGGGCATCCAGCCCAGTTTTTCACGGGCCTTGGTTGCATCTCCCAGAAGGGTCTCCACTTCTGTTGGACGAAAATATCGGGGATCAACCCGAACGATGACCTTTCCGGAGGCTGTGTTCATACCATATTCTTCGATGCCGCTGCCATGCCATTCGATATTCAACCCGATTTCCCGGGCAGCGATTTCAATAAATTCACGCACAGAATGCTGCCTTCCCGTCGCAATCACATAATCATCCGGTTCAGGCTGCTGTAACATCAGCCACTGCATTTCAACATAATCTCTGGCATGACCCCAGTCACGTCGGGAATTCAGATTTCCAAGGTATAAACACGCCTGCATGCCAAGCTTGATGCGGGCCAGCGCCCGTGTAATTTTTCGAGTGACGAATGTTTCTCCCCTCAAGCGGGATTCGTGATTGAACAGAATACCATTACACCCATAAATTCCATAGGCCTCACGATAATTGATCGTGATCCAGTAAGCATAAAGCTTTGCCACAGCATAGGGGCTCCGCGGATAAAACGGTGTACGTTCGGTTTGGGGTATTTCCTGAACAAGGCCATACAATTCCGATGTCGATGCCTGATAAAAACGCGCTTTTTTTTCAAGTCCCAAAATGCGCATCGCCTCCAGGATTCGTAATGGACCAAGCGCATCGGCATTTGCGGTGTATTCCGGTGTCTCAAATGAAACCTTGACATGGCTTTGTGCCGCCAGATTATAAATTTCATCAGGCTGCACCTGTTGGATAATCCGGATCAAATTGGTGGAATCTGTCATATCTCCAAAATGCAGAAAAAAATTTTTGCTGTTGGTATGGGGATCTTCATAGAGATGATCGATTCGGTCGGTATTAAAAAGTGAAGCACGACGCTTGATTCCATGCACTTCATAGCCCTTTTGAAGCAGAAATTCAGCCAGATACGCACCATCCTGCCCGGTTATTCCAGTGATTAACGCTTTTTTCATACAATGTCCTTTCCTGATCCCAAAGATTCATCCATTTTTCATGTAACCGTTTTCCGCATCAACCATCATACGTGCAACATCCGGCATGGCATATCTGGCCTTCCAGCCCAATTTTTCATATGCCTTCTCTGGATTCGCCAGGCTTGTCATAATTTCAGTCGGGCGCAACAGCTTGGAATCCGTCTGAACATGTTTTTTCCAGTCAAGCCCAAGATGCGAAAAAGCGGTCTTGACAAAATCCAGAAGCGAGTGGGTTTCACCGGTTGCAATAACATAATCATCCGGTGTAGTTTGCTGAAGCATCCGCCACATGGCGTCCACATATTCCGGCGCCCATCCCCAATCGCGCTGGATATCGACATTGCCCAGCATCAGTTTTTCATCAGATCCCCGGGCAATGCGACAGGCTGTTTTGATTATTTTTTTCGTAACGAACCTTTCCGGCCGCAGCATGGATTCGTGGTTAAACAGAATACCGGAGCATGCGTACAAGTTGTATGCTTCACGGTAGTTGGAAACGGCCCAAAATGCCGCCGATTTGGCCAATGCATATGGGCTGCGTGGCCGAAAAGGCGTCAATTCATCGGCAGCCTGACCATTCGTATTCCCGAAGCACTCGCTGGACCCGGCATTGTAAAGTCGGATGGCTGTGCCAAGAAAGCGAAGACATTCCAGAAGATTCAGGGTACCGATGCTGATGCTTTCAAACGTTTCAACAGGCTGTTCAAAAGACAGACCAACCGATGTCTGACCAGCCAGGTTGTATATTTCATCGGGTTGTATTTTGGTGATGATCTGGATTACGCTTCGAAAATCATTTAATGACATGGATAGTGTCTGTACATCACTTTTTATTCCCAGACGTCTCAGATTGTCAAATGAAGAAACTTGGGAATCCCGAGAAGTCCCCACCACACTGTACGACTTTGATAATAAAAGTTTTGCTAAATAGGCGCCATCCTGACCGGATACACCGATGATCAATGCAGTCTTCATGATTGCTCCATAATGAGAATATCGTATTGGTCGTGAATGAATCTCATTCATTCACGGGAATTGGGCAAATGAGCGATATTCTACAGCTTTTAACCCAACTTCATGGTTTTTGGTGCCTCCGGGGTAGTTTTTCGGACGGTGGCGCGTTGAATATCCTATAAAATCAGCATACAGGCGCTGAAATATAAATGTAGTGCCAAAATTAATGTTTATAAGCCACTTTCTACTTGAAGTACCCAAACCCGTATGATACCCTTTCATGCATGTTCATTCGAAAAGTCTCCCACACCGACAACAAAACCGGACAGAGCTACTGCACGTATAAACTGGTCGAGTCCATTCGTACCGATCGGGGACCCAGGCAGCATACCGTATTGAATCTGGGTACGGATTTCTTTTTCCCCCAGGAAAAATGGAAAGAACTCGCTGACCGCATCGAAACCATCATCACCGGCCAGCTTTGCCTGTTTCCGGTTGCCGATGAAATTGAGCAGACCGCTCAACGATACGCGAAAAAAATCATTTGCAGACATGGACAAAGAACATCTGTTCCTGACGAGGAACAAAACAAACCGGATTTCCAGAATGTCGATGTCAATAGCCTGGAAAACGAACAAATACGTTCCGTGGGTGGAGAAAGCGTCGTACTGGCAACAATCAAGAAACTGGAACTGGACAAAAAGCTGGAGTCGCTGGGTTTCAATGGCCCCAATATCCAAGCGGCCATCGGCGTGATCACCGCCCGGCTTTTGGCCCCCACATCCGAGTATGCCACGCATACCTGGCTTCAGCATGACACATCTCTTGACGATTTGATGGATACCAGCTTCGAGTCTCTTTCCCAGGACAGAGTCTACAAGGTTTCCGATATGCTGCTCAAATACAAGAACGATATCGAGACCCATCTGCATAATCGGGAGAGACATCTTTTCAACCTGGATGAGAAAGTGCTTCTCTATGATCTCACCAATACCTTTTTCGAGGGAAGCGGCAAATACAATCGAAAAGCACATTTTGGCGTTTCCAAAGAGAAGCGGATCGACTGTCCGCTGGTAACACTTGGACTGTTGATGGATTCGGATGGTTTCCCCAAGAAAAGCGACGTGTTTGAAGGAAACACCAGCGAAGCGGGAACACTGGAAAACATCCTTTCGACCCTGTCCAAAACGGATAAAAAACCGATCGTCGTCACCGATGCCGGAATCGGGACTCAGAAAAATGTTCAATGGTTGAACGACAACGGGTATCACTATATTGTCGTATCCCGAAAACGCAAACCCAATATTTCCGACGACATGAAGATGGTCAATGTCAGAGAAAATGACCGAAGACTTGTCCATGCCTGTATCCGGGTCAATGCTTCCAGGGAAATGGAGGTGTACTGTCATTCCACTGCCAAAGAGATCAAGGAGAGCGGCATCAAAACCCGTTTTGAAAAGCGATTCGAAGACAGTTTGACAGAGGTCAAAAATGCCCTTCATAAAAAGCATGGAACGAAGAAATACGAGAAGGTCCTGGAAAAAATTGGAAGGCTGAAGGAGAAGTATCGCCGGGTTGCCCGGAGGTATAATATTTCGGTGGAAAAAGACGACGGAACCGGGAATGCGATCCATATCAACTGGCAAATGAAGCAGACTGATGACACCAGTGGGTATTACGTGCTTCGATCCAACCTGACAGATCAAAATGAAAAGGAAGTATTTGACATATTCACCTTGCTCCTTGATCTGGAAGATGCGTTTCGGTCGATGAAGTCCGAACTGGGGCTCAGGCCGGTGCATCATCAAAATGGATATCGCTGTGACGGCCACCTGTTTATCACGGTTCTTGCGTATCATGTCCTTCATTCGATTCGATTGCAGCTCAAGGTACATGGCATAACTCATAGCTGGTCAACCATCCGCGGCAGACTGTCCACTCACTTCAGAGTGACGACTTCCATGAAACGTTCAGACGGCAAGATGCTATTCATTCGAAAAACCGCCAAACCAGAAGACTGCCACATCAAAATTTACGATGCACTCGGCCTCTCCCACATGCCGGGAAAAATAAGCAAAATAATTCTCTGACACGTAGGAATTCGGTGTTTTCGTCCCAGCCCCCCATCCCTCCTAAAAAAATCTGTAGTGCCTAAAACCTGTCCCATGCTGTCTTAACCATCCGATATCGCCATAAAATTTTCATGAACCATGAAGTTGGGTTAAGATAAGTAGGGAGGGTCCCCGTAAATCTCCCTGGTGGAGGCCTGAAGGATTTTGGCCCGAACCCGCCTGGCCAAGCCCACTCGGACAGCCTTATATGTACAGCCCAGTACCCGGCTTCAGACCTGCGACATTACCGCGTCGTGGTCGGCGGCAGTGGGTGCCTTGTTCGCCCTGGAGATGCCGTGCTCCTCGAGGTTTGCCGTAGGGTTTAGCCGAGCACTGCCATATGCCCTCGAGGACTTCTCCTTGAAACCCATATAGATATCTTTGAACCCCGCCGCAATCAACCAATCGTGAAGGCAGGTCGCGGTCGGAATGTACCAGTTGGACCAGCTGCCCGCATAGT
>JBFXFK010000301.1:0-4531 GCA_050179135.1 Desulfatirhabdiaceae bacterium
CGGTGACTACTCTGAATGCCCTGGTTTTAGAGTACTTTGAATCATCGGAGTATCACAACTTGACATCCATTTTTCCCAACGTGCGATGCTCCTATCAACTATCCGAGAATCCACCAAATATTCTCTGCTCTCCCGTGCATGTGCAAAAATGCATCATGAACATAGCCATAAACTCCGCCGAAGCCATCAAGGGGTCAGGTGAAATTATTTTTCGCACGGACCAATCCGCGCCACCAGCAGATTGGGAATCTGCAAATAAAGCCGACCAGGAAGAATACGCTGTCCTCATAATCACCGATACAGGGAGCGGTATTTCCGACAAAGACATCAAACATATTTTCGAACCTTTCTACACAAAAAAGAAAATGGGCAGAAGCGGATCAGGATTGGGTTTGGCCGTGGTTTGGAACACGCTCAAGGAGCATGGCGGAACCGTGGATGTAAGGAGTACCCCAAAGGGCAGCTCTTTTAAACTCTACTTTCCAGTCACTCATGAGCCGGTTGAGTTGAAACAACGCTGCCAGGATGAATTGATGCAAGGCAAGGGGGAAACCATTCTGGTCGTTGATGATGAGCCTCAGCTTCTTGACATAGCATCCTCAATGCTTGAGGCTTGCGGTTATAATGTTTCAACCGTGAATTCGGGAGAGGAAGCTGTATCCTATCTACAGAACCAAAGGGTGGATATCGTCCTGATTGATATGCTGATGGAGCCTGGCATAAATGGGAGAGAGACATACGAACACATTCTTCAAATTCACCCCGGACAAAAAGCCATTATTGCCAGTGGATTCGCCGAAAACAGTGAGGTGAGAAAAACGTTGAGTCTCGGCGCCAGCGTTTTTATAAAGAAACCCTATTCAATGGCCGATATCGCCAAGGCAGTGAAAGACGTATTAGGCTGTCGGAAATAAATAAGTCCACTGGATTGCGACGGATTTTGGTTCGTCTGCAAGGCACATCCGCCGGTGCATATCGGGATATGTGCCGGTGGATGTAACGCAGCAGACGGACCAAAAGACAAGCAAGATGTGGATTAATTTGTTTCCGACAGCCTTACATCCAAAGGATTGATATTATGGGACGTTATGTTGTGAGTTTGGTTATGTTGACAGTTTGCCCGGGAAGAGCCGCCTCTGATTCGGTCCATATAATTCCTGTATTGGCAAATATTTCCATTTTCTTTATCTGATTCAATTCCCTTGGTTCATAACCGGGCCGGGTTGTCCCTGTCCCGAATATTCTTCCTTCTATTCTTTTCTTTTTCAGTCTTTCATCATATCGTTTTTTCTGATTCTTCACCAAGGAGAAAACGATATGCCACGAGCAAAATCCAGGAAACACCCCTGCCGAATTTGCCGTAAGTGGTTTCTTCCCGATCCCAAACTATCCGGTCGTCAGAAAACCTGCGGCAGCCCTGAATGTAAACAAGAGTGGCACAAAAAGAAATGCGCCCAGTGGAACCGTAAAAATGTCATATCCTTTCGTGAAAATTATCTCCAGCAAAAGCTCAATTCCGCTACTGATTCAACTCCCGAAGCGTTTATGCCAGATATTCCAGCCCGGTTTATTATCGATTGGATTGGCCTGAAACAGTTCATCATTATCGACTATCTGGCCGGGTATGTCCTTAGGCAGGCACAGTCTGTCCGTCTGTCCATACCGGCAAGACCCCCTTAGAAACGATTGGTTGTTAACCAACTATTTTTACAGGATTATCCTCAATTTAATCGATGCGGCATTTCCTGCTGTCAAGCTGTGATAATAGCTTAACATATTAATATAATTTATAATACAGTCGAATATATCTGATTTTGGAACTGATCGCCTGATCGGTTTAAGCGGTGATCATGGGTTAACCATTTAATATCATAATGTATCTGGACAGACATCACCAATTTTGGGTTTAAGTGGTGATATGGCCTTAATTGATTGAAATACAAACATATCTCGACCAACTACTCGAATTCTGGTTTTAAGAGGTGTTTGATTTTTGGCATTCAACCGGCTATCCCTGACCCAAACACTCATGGAGGGTCAATATGATCACCAAAAAAATCATCAATCCAGGCAGGGTTCGTAAAATCAGTGGCGGTTTCAGCTTTATCCCCCACCGCTTTCTCTCCGACGGGTTTTTATCCATTTTAACCCGGGAGGAAATTCTGCTGTACATGTTTCTCGTACTGGCATCGGACCGTTATGGGCTTTCCTTCTACAGCTATGACGCCATCTGCCTGTTTCTCCATCTGCATCTGGACCAGTATATCGAAGCCAGGGACGGATTGATTCGAAAAGATCTCATCGACTTTGACGGAACCGTGTTTCAGGTTCTGGATCTGCCTGGAAAACCGGTTGCTTCTGCAAAACCCTTCGCCATCAACCGGTTGATTCAACAGATCGCAAAAGGAATCTGATCTTGGACGCTTTGCAATCATATATCCGGGATTATCTGATCTGGATGCAGGAAAATGACTACAAAAACAGCGTGGTCACAACGTACCGGGGTGCTTTGAACCAGTTTGAACGATTTGTCAGAAGGCATGCCATCAGCCCGGATCGTGTGTTCACCCATGACACGTTATGTGCTTTTGGCAAAATCCCGCATCATTTTCCTGCGGTCAGGGGACTCAGCCGCTACCTCTGCCAGAAACAGATCATTCCTGAACCCATCACCAAGCCGGTTATCCGGTTACCGGATATCTATGAAGCCTATCTGGACTATTATGAAAAAAGCCGGGGGGTTCACTATTCTGCCATTCGATATGCCAGAAATGTTCTTTCAGGCCTCAGCCAGTATCTGGAACAGGAACATGTCGATCTGCGCCATCTGACCATTTCACAGACAGATATGTTCCTGACGCAATATAACGCCCGCTTCCAGACCGCCACCAGACGCCATAACCGGTCGGCGTTACGCGGGTTCCTGCGATATCTTTACCAGATGCAGGCCATCAAAAGAAATCTGGCTCCACTGATTGTGGCTGCTCCAATTTACGGTCTGGCCAAACCACCCAAATTCTTACTGCCGGATGAAATCACCCGGCTTTTCTCAAGCCTGGATTCCACGACACCGCAGGGACTTCGAACCGCCGCACTGGTCCATATCGGATACACCTTGGGCCTCAGGCCCAAAGAGATTTCACAAATCAGTCTGGATGATATTTCTTTTGCCAAAGGCATGATCAACATCCATCAGCGAAAATGTGACAATCCTGTTCATATCCCTTTGCCTGAGATCACCATCAAGGCCATTGCCGCCTATATCATTGGCGCGCGCCCCAAAAGCCATCACCGCAGGCTTTTTCTGACATTTACCGCACCCTACCGTCCAATCAGAGCAGCCACTGTCTGCATGGCTATCGGCTCCCAAATACACCGGATCAATCCGGCGGCTTCTGCTTACGCGCTCCGGCATACCTATGCACAGAATCTTCTGGAAAGCGGTGCCTCTGTCTTTGAAATCAAGGAAATGCTGGGCCATGACAACATCCAGTCCAGCAGCCGTTACCTTCATATCCACACAAAACTCATGCAAAGGACTCTTTTCAATGACACCCTTTAAGAGCCCCCTGGCCGATCTGATCCGGCAGTATATCGATTATCGCAAGTCCCTGGGATATCGGGACAGGTCTCTTCCGGGTCAGCTTCTTGTACTCGATCAGCTCATCGCAGACCAGAGTATACAGGATCTAACGCCATCGTTTTTCCTGGGTATCCGATTGGCTTACAAGGACAGGCCCGATGCCTTCAATGCCATGCTTCTGGGAATGCGCGGATTTTTGAATTACCTTACCCGATGTCAGGTCATCGGTTACAATCCCCTGACCGATATATCCGCGTATCCCCAAAATGCCTTTATACCCTTTGTCTTCAGTCCGGAACAGATCAACCAAATGATGATTCATATCCAAAATACCATACCCAGAGACCCGGACCATTTTTTGACCGGGTATTCCGTCTATATCGCCATTCTGCTCTTGGCCCGATGCGGCATGCGCATTTCTGAACCCCTCCGGCTTACGCTGTCGCATTACAATCCCAGTGGTACACTTTATATCGAAAAAACCAAGTTCAGCAAAGACCGGCTCATACCCGTTCCCATTGCCGTAAAGCAGGAAATCGACAATTACCTGGCTGCAAGAAAATCCCTTGTGACCACAGAAAACCATTACCTGCTTCAAAGTCAAAATGAGCGTATGCTGTCAAAAAAGGCTGTTTACAATGTCTTTGATTCGGCAGTCTCACAGATCGGTATCCATCAGCCCAAACACATCATTGTCAACACCACATTCGCCGGTCCTACTCCCCACAGCCTCAGGCATTCCTTTGCCATCAACACCCTCAAGTCCATCCGGGAAAAGGGCCAGTCCCCACAAAATGCCCTGCCTGTCCTGTCCATTTATATGGGACACTGCAAATACCGCTACACCGCAGTCTATCTCAAAGTCCTGGATGCCGAACATCGTCAGTCACTGGTTGATTTTGCCATTGCCAGACAGGAGGAATTGTGAATCTTGCCGAATGCGTCCAC
>JBFXFK010000302.1:0-4506 GCA_050179135.1 Desulfatirhabdiaceae bacterium
TTCCCGAATGGCCTGCCGAACAGAAAATGTCAGGTTGTGCTGAAGCATGGTCATGACCACACCGATGGACTGACGCCGGAGCGCATAGGGATCCGACGCACCGGTAGGAATCAGGCCGACATGAAAACAGCCGCATATCGTGTCAATTTTATCCGCAATTCCCACCATGGCGCCGATCAAACCTGTTGCCAGGGGACCGCCGGAAAACGTGGGCCGGTAATGTTCTTCGATTGCCAGGGCCACATCCGGAGATTCTCCGGACTTTTGGGCATACACCTTTCCCATGATCCCCTGAAGTTTGGGAAACTCCACGACCAACTGGGTCACCAGATCGGCCTTGCACAGAAATGCGGCGCGGGAAGCCGCATCTGTGACATCGGATGACAGGCCGGCAATCCGGCATAAGCGGACCACCAGTTGCTGGATCCGGGCGGTTTTATCACGGACAGATCCCAGCTTGGCCTGAAACAGAACCCCTTTCAGTCTGTCAACATACCCGGCCAGAGGGGTTTCCAGATCCGCCCGGTAGAAAAATCGGGCATCATTGAGTCTGGCCCGCAGGACCCTTTCGTGGCCTTTGGCAACCACATCCAGATTCCGGGCCCGGGTGTTGTTGACCGCGATAAATCCGGGCATCAGCCGATTGTTGGCATCGGTAATGGCAAAGTATTTCTGATGTTCCCGCATCGAGGTAATGAGGACTTCATCCGGAAGCTCCAGAAATGCGCTCTCAAACCGGCCCGAAACCCCAACCGGATATTCCACCAGATTGGTCACAATGTTGACCAGATCCGTGTCCGGCACCACTTTTCCATTCTGTTCCGCAGCCAGACGGTCAACTTCCCGGACCACCAGTGCCCGGCGTTCATCCATATCTGCCAGAACTCCGGCCTCCCGAAGACGGGTGACATATTCGGACGGATTGCCGATATCGATCATTCCCGGGGTCATGAACCGATGGCCCGCCGCCTGGCGGTCACTTTGGATGTCCCCGACGGTAAATGAAATGACCTGGTTCCCCAATAACGCCAGAATCGAGTGAATGGGTCTGGCGAAATGAATGTGTAGGCTGCCCCATTTCATGGATTTGGGAAAGGGGGTTGACAGAATGACATCCGGAAGCAGGGACTGGAGCACGGTCAGGGAGTGTTCGGCGGGTTCGGAGATACGGGCGCAGAGATAATCGCCTTTTGGCGTCTGCTTGACCGTGATCCGGTCCAGGGGCAGATTGACCTTGTCTGCAAACTTCCGGGCCGCAACCGTGGGCTTGCCCTGTGGATCAAAACCCACTTTTGCAGAAGGTCCCAAAATTTCGCTTTCCAGGGCTTCCTGGCGGGGCGCCACATTTTCAACCATAACGGCCAGCCGTCTGGGCGTGCCATAACATTGTACAGGTCCGCAGGGAATTCTGGCATCCTTCAGTGTCCGGGCCAGGGATGCAGAAAGCGCATTCAGCGCAGGTTCGATATAACCGGCCGGAATTTCTTCTGTACCGATTTCAATTAACAGGTTTTCCATGATAACCTCTTGTGTATTATGATTTCAAATACGGGATTTGATATAGCTTTCCAGATAAAGATTTTGGGTGCGTTATCTGTTTGTTTGATATTTCAGATTTCAAATTATTTCAAAAGGGGATATCCCATGGATTCCCGCTGTTTCAGGAATGTTTCGGCACAGGCTCTGGCCAGGTTGCGGATACGGGTGATATATCCGGTCCGTTCGGTCACGCTGATGGCGCCCCGGGCATCCAGAAGATTGAATGTGTGGGAGCATTTCAGGCAGTATTCATAGGCCGGGAGAACCAGGGACTGATCGATGATCCGTCTGGATTCTGCTTCGTAGGTTGAAAAAAGCTTAAGCAGCATGTCAACATCGGCCTGCTCAAAGTTATAGGTGGACTGTTCAACCTCCTGCTGATGGTGAACGTTGCCATAGGTGACCTGGTCGTTCCATTTGAGATCATAGACATTGTCAACGCCCTGCAGGTACATGGCAATCCGTTCCAGACCATAGGTCAGTTCAACCGATATGGGATGCAGCTCGATGCTGCCCGCAATCTGAAAATAGGTGAACTGGGTGACTTCCATGCCATCCAGCCAGACTTCCCATCCCAGACCGGATGCACCCAGGGTCGGGGATTCCCAGTCATCCTCCACAAACCGGATGTCATGATCCAGGGGATCGATTCCAAGGGCCTGAAGGCTTTGAAGATATTGTTCCTGAACATCCAGGGGGGATGGTTTTAAAATCACCTGGTACTGGTAGTAATGCTGAAGACGGTTGGGATTTTCGCCATACCGGCCGTCTGTGGGACGTCTGGATGGCTGGACATAGGCAACTTTCCAGGGCTCGGGTCCCAGGGCGCGAAGTGTTGTGAAGTGATGAAATGTTCCGGCGCCAACCTCCATGTCATACGGCTGGGTAATGATACATCCCTTGTCCGCCCAGAACTGCTGCAATGTCAGGATTACATTCTGAAAATTCATTGATACCCTCTTTATCCGTTAAATTAATGAGTTATCTCGATTTCGGGAAGGCTGACGGCTGAAGGCCGAAGACTGAAGTTGCCGCCATGCGGCTTTCAGGCATAGCAGCCGTCGGACGGTCAGGCAGCCTCTCAATACGCTATACTGAACGCATTTTGAATATCGTTATGAATAGTTCGGGAAGCTGGAGCTTCCGATAATGGGTTCCCAAGCTGGAGCTTGGGAACCAGCCCAAAGAAACAGCGAACAGCAGAATATCGAACAAGGAACCGCAGAAGGATGAATACGGCTTGTAGCAGTCCGGCAAGGCAGCCGAAAACTTCAAACTTCGATATTCCTTGTTCGATATTCGATATTCGTTTTTTCTGTAGATGTATTTTCACGGTATCGGCTTTTCCAAACACACCAACCCCTGTGTGTCAATGGTTGTGGGAAGCATGCAGGCATCCGGGATGGGGGCCAGAATGGTTTGCCACCGGGCCTTCAGCCGGTTGATTTGACCCGTCTCACCAATTGACCAGATACACCCGCCACCGCCGGCGCCGGTGAAACGGGCCCCGCAATCTTCATCCATGGCGGCATTTACCAGCAGTTGGCCGGTCTGATCCAGAACATCCGGCGTCATTTTTTGCCGCAGCCCGGTTTCATGATTCATGATGTCGATTGCCGCATCCAGATCGTTGGCGGAAATCGCCGACCCGAACTCCCGGGTCAGCCCTGCGATTTCCGCCCATTCTTTGCGGAACTGACCCTGTAAAAACTGATTCACCCATATCCGGTTGATATCACGGGATTGATGGGGTATTCCGCAATAGGCTATCAGGATATTTGTGGAAAAGCGGTCAACAGCCCGTCTGGGAACGAGGGACACCCGCTGAAATGCCGGGTTCCGGACACCATCCTGCCAGGACCACAGATTGACCCCGCCATATGCCGCCGCCAACTGATCCTGAAGACCGCATGGCACACCGGCAACACTTTCTTCAACCGCATGGGCCATCCGGATGATTTCGTTGCGGCAAAACGGCTTTTCTTCGGCCTTTTGAGACAGTTTGGAAAATGCAGCCATCAGGGCCACTGCAGCCGCCGAAGAGCCTCCCAGTGCGCTTCTGGGGGGAGATGGTGAGTCAATCCGAATATGGATTCCGGATGCGCCCCAGTAGGCTGCAATGGCACACACCAGACCCAGCGGATGGTCAAAGGGCATGGATGACGCGGGAAAGGTCGCCGGTTCAAAGCCGGTGGACGTGATGTGAATCTTTCCGGCATCAAAAGCCGTCAGGCGGACCCGTGTTCTGAGCGCGATGGCCATATTGACCGTACAGGGACGATATCGCCTGAGCATCAGATAAAACGACCGGATATCCAGAGTCCCCCCCAGATCCACCCGGCACGGCGCCGAAGCCTCGATGGTTACCTTGTTTAACAGACTGGAACAATCATTGTGCATGAAAAAAATAAATCCCCGGAAAAAGGTGAACGTGTTTATCGTGAAAATACATTCAGTATTATGTAGTGTTTGAACGAAAATTCCTGTTCAGACAAAATTCGAATATCGAAATCCGAAATTCGAAACAAATTCAAATGTCTGAATGAGCCAAACGATCTGTCAGAGAATGCACCGTTTTGAAAATTTGGATTTGTTATTTGGCGTATCGTTTCGGATTTCGTGCTTCGAATTTTATGATACAAAAAAGGTTTCCATTCAGGCGCTATGTATTGAAAGGCCGCCTGGCCATCCAACGGGGCTGCTCCGCCTGAACGCCGGTTGCGGCTCCTTCATCCTTCAGTCTTCATCCTTCAGTCTTCAGCCTTCAGTCTTCAGCCTTCAGCCTTTAACACACATTCCGGTTCCGGGATACAGCTCTCAACTGACGCAGGAATGTCAGACTGTGCAGTTGCTTTCCCAGATGATGCGGAACAAACGATTCCAGAAAATCAAGTCCTTCATGAATGGAGCAGGGTGTCGGCCGGAGCCTGGCCGCACGAACCGCATCGGCTTTTTCCATCCACTGGA
>JBFXFK010000303.1:0-4472 GCA_050179135.1 Desulfatirhabdiaceae bacterium
ATGACATGACCGGCTTCCATCTCTTCCCGAATTTCACGATGTTCGGCATCCGCCTCCGAATACCGGAACACATCTTTCAACAATACGGCAAAATTGATTCTGCAATTCAGATACTTTGTATATTCAACGTATTGAGGCTTACCCTCAACCGGCCTGCCCAATTGTATGGCCTTTTTCAAACCCCGGAAAGCCCGTTTGATATCGCCTTTATGACACCAGCAACTGCCTTTTCGCCAATAGCAGGTGAACAACGCCGGAATACGCTGGGAGTCCGGTATGGTATCTTTACGGCCTGTGTTCTCCAGATATTGAATCACATCCGTTGAATATTGAATACAACTGTCCGGATAATATTCCACATACAGGGATTCAATTTTCTGAAGTTCCCCTGCCAGATCCAGTTGTGCATCCACCAATGCAATCGGCACCGAAGCGGGAAATACCTCCTGAAATGCCTGTTTCAGGGTTTTTACCGGACAGATGGTAAACCCGTCGGGAATGTGTTGCGGCAGAGGTTGGCGGTCAGATACCAGGACGCGGGTGACCCCATACCGTTCCTGTTTCAGGGCGGCAAGTTTGAGATCCAGTCCGGCCACCGGTAAAACCGCACCATTTCGGCTGATCGCACCCGTTGCGGTAACGTCCCCGGAGATGGGTATCCGGGTAATATGGGAATAGAGACAAATTGCCAGGGCCAGTTCCAGGGATGGACCTTTTGCCGTCATATCCTCCCGGTCATCGAATTTCAGAATATCAAACCGATAGCGTTTCGGATTCCAGAAAAACCGGTGTTTCAGAGAATCTCTCATGATCCGAAAAGCCGCTGAACCAACTTTATCCAGTTGAATGCGGGTATCATCGGTCATGAATGCTCCGGACACGCCCTCATCGACCCGGATATCCCTGACCAGACCGACAGTGTTTGTGGTCAGCGCCAGGACCATTTGTCCGATCTGTCCGTTGACCAAGTTTTTTTCAGGTAACGGTTCCAGCAGGTTGAAAATTTCTGGTTGATCGGTAAGCAACTCTCTCAATGCGGCAACAGAAACCGGTGACAAATGGCTGAAGCGGTTTTTGACCAGAAGACCAATGACCGGCATCAGGTCTGTCATGTAAAAGCAGAGTCTTTGGCGGTTTTTGGCAATTTCCTGAATGAAAGCATTGATGTTTCCCATCTGATGGTGATGAAAAATGGTGTCGTATAGACACTTCAGATCGGGCATTGCATCTCCTTTACATTCAGTGTTGAGAAATGAGTAGTGCGTATTGAGGAACAGCAGGGACGCCTGACTTTCCAACGGCGCGACTGCATCAATGCTGGTTGCTTCACCTTCAGCCTTCGGACTTCAGCCTCCCGGCCGCTCATGATGGCGCAGATGGTCATAAGCCCCAGATCGACTGCGCATTAATGTCTGCCACCTGTTTCCGCTATAAATTTGGGCTGGAATTTCCATGTCCCATCCCGGAAGACCAGGATAATATCGATATGATCCGGCATGTTGGTTGCAAAACCTATAACCGATTCATGAACATTGCCGCTGACAGGCAGCAGATCGAGAGGGGTTCCGTTGATCGTGATGTGAATCGTTGTGATATCCGGGGCGATTAACCGCAGGATGATCTGATCCTGTTTTTGTACCAGGCCCAGTTGAAGATCGGGTTGATCAAGCAGTATCAGTGATTCGGACGGTAAACTCCAGCCGGCTTCGGTTTCCTGGGCATGCAGTTGAACCGGTTGAATGACAAACTCGGCAGCCATCCAGGCCGGAATGATGTCAATATCATCATCTTCTTCAATGTCAGATTCCAGATATGCCATCACCGGGGCACTCAGATGTTCGGCAAGCCGGATTTCGGTTTTCACCCACCCCTCATAATCCGGATCGGTCGTTTTTGCATCATCACCCGTGTTCAAATCCAGCCAGGCATTTCTGGCCGTGGTGATGGCCTCAAAATCCGCGTTGTCAAGCTGCCCCACATAGTGGTCCAGATGTTCGGCCAACATGGGGCGTTCATTAAAAATTTCCACCAGCATGGGGTAAGGAGCAATTGTTCCGTCAGAAATCACCATGCTTTGAGGCGGCCTGGCATACAGGACATCCGTGGAAATGGGCATAATCCGGATGATTCCCTGCCGGGTGCCTGATCCGGGATGCATGATCATGACCGGTCCGGCGATTGGAACGCGCCATTCCAGATGGACTGCCGGTGTTGATAAACACGCCCGGGTTGACCAGATTTGACCGGCGGTCAGTGTGGCCGGATTCGATTCCAGTTTGATTGCAGGCGTTTCTGTTGCCCATCTGTCACGCAACCGCTTTCCGGCAACGGTAAGGGAATCGGGAACAACTGCATCCACCGGCTTTGGCGGCAGCGTCATAAACATTTCCATGCAGGACTCGCATCGATCCAAATTCAGATGATGGTGTATGGCTGCACGCAATGCCGGATCGGTATGGCCGTAACGGTACTGCCAAAGCTCTTCTGCGGTAAAACAGGTTTGTCGTTGCAGGCTGAAAAGGCCTGTTTGGGGTTTTGTTTTCATGATGTACACTCGATTGATGAGATAACGGCGAGCTTGCAGACGGTTATGAACCGTTCAAATTCTACGGGCTGAAATGTGTTCCGGGTGACCATGTCCATCAGAATGGCATGTATTTTTTTGACTTCATTGGACAGTGTCGCATTTGAAATGGCGAGCATTTTTGCAGCAGCACCCTGATTCACTTCATCCGCATAAATAAGTTTGAAAATGGCTTTTTGACGCATGGTCAACATGCCGACAAATTGCTTTACGGCATCCTGCATTTCTACCACCAGAAAGCCATCGTCGATGAGTCCCTCAACCGGATCATCTCCGGTATCATCCGCCATATTTTCAAGTGAATTGGAATCCGCCCCCGTGTCGGTGTGTTCTACGACCACAGAAGGGACAATGTGATAGAACCTGGCAATGAATGCGATGAGGGCATTTTCGGACAAAACGCCGCCTGAAAGATCAAAAATGGCCCGCAGATATGCATCCATCTGTCCTTTTGAAATTTCCAGCCCATGCCTTTTGTCCTCATGTCTGAAATATGTGGCATCCGGCGGGCGCACCTGATCCAGTGTGGCTTCCAGTTTGATGATTTCCTGGTCTGTATTCATATTCGCCGGAGGGGTTCCATCCCAGGCATTCAGATGCCAAAAACGTTTGAAGTTGATTTTCTTGATGGTGCAGAATTCTTTCAGAATGCTTCGCAGTTGGCGGACACGGGTTTCCAGGCCGGGTGACTGTTGATAAATCATCTCCTGAAGGATCTGCTGAAAATTGATTGTCAGATAACGCCGCAAATGCTGGTCGCTGCTGAATGTCAGTGTTTGCAGTTTCTGTAACCCGCTCCCCGCTTCCAACCTGTCCCAACAGAGATTGGCAAATGTCTCAAAATCGACAAATGTGGAAATGTCCGGGTTCAATGACCCGTATCGTCTGTAATAGACCGTCCGGATGAGGCAATCGATTTCCTGAATATAAAACGCATTGCAGTCCGGGTTGGGATGCGGTTGGCCTGGAACACGCTGCCTGACAATCTCTAAAAGACTCATGATCATATCGCCTATCAATATAAAATGGAATTTACCCGTTTTTTTTCATTCGATACAAAACTGCCGACAAAACCTCTCGGCGGACACTTCCCAACGGCTTCAGGGCTGCGATGAAAAAATCCTCGATGGTGACTTCCTGGGCTGAAAAAACACACAACATGATCGGCTTGTGAAAGATTGAATAGGGAAAGCTCTCGACAGCCGGCTGTCCATCGGGGTCAATGTTCCGGGTGGTGCTGTGGGCATCAAACAGAATATCCTGGCATTTGTGGCTGCTGTGCCTTTGAATTTTGCTGGTGAATGGAATGAAGGTGATGTGGGTGCGGCTTTTTCTGAAGATCAGGATGTTTCTTGAGTAGGGCCTTACCGCATATCGCTGCTGATTGAAATTCACCTCCCTGTCCGGCATCAGATATACCTGACCTTCCTGGAGACACGAATTCAGGTAATCCATATATTTACCGTATGCTTTCAGAATCGGCCTGGAGTCCTTTTCCGTGCAACACTGAAGAAGCCGGACAGACCCGCAGGAGGCATCGTCACGAAACCGCCAGATAAATGAAAATGTATGCTGCTTCAGTTTCACAGAATATTGCAATGCCGCCTCCCACTGATGTCTCTCTTTGATTTCCTGGATCAAACGGGATTCATCCCGACGGATTCCAGGGATGATGGTTCGCTGATTCAGATGATCGGTTAAAATGATCACCGGGCGGGGTTGAGGAGACTGGGATAATGGTGTGCGATTATAATTGAAGGAAATGAGATGATCATCGACTTCACCCAGCCAGACGGTTTTGGATATCGAAAGCATTGACATAATCCGGTCACCTTTTGATCTCTGCGAACAGGGAATGATTTTTTATACCATATAACGGCTGTAACCG
>JBFXFK010000304.1:0-4457 GCA_050179135.1 Desulfatirhabdiaceae bacterium
TGCCGACCGAAAGAGAATGATAGATTTTTTAAACACACAGAATGGTATGCCCATTATGCCTTCAGAATGAGTATAGATGAAGAAGGAATACTTAAGTTCTCTACATTCCTTACATCATACGAAAAGGTAGGATTCGCCAAACAACTAGACCTCTGCGAAAACAGCCTGAAAATATTCTTTGCTGACGAAGATGTAAAAAAACTTATTGGTATTTCATAACCATAACCCAAGTTCGCCCAATTTGCATCTGGGGAGGTGTTTTTGATCGACTTTCGGGGGCTGAAGAAAAGTAAGGAACGTTATGTGAAAGTTGGGGACGTTATGTTGTGAGTTTGGTTATGTTGCCACTTAGCCAGAGAAGAGCCCCCCTCTTATTCCGGAGGAAAAGTGGGAGACCTTAAAACAAAAATAAACTGACACGAAAGACAAATGAAAGCATGATTTGAATGTGCCAAGAATAGCCCGATTGGATACGCACGGTTTTGGGGGGCATTCTCACTTATGAACTTCAGTTTTGAGAACAGGAATGATCGGTCCATCCGACTTACGACAACGCCAAGGACTCAGGGACGCTCTCACTATTTGAACTTGATTTCGTTGCCTGCTTTTGATATTCGGAACCCATGCCACGACAATCACGAATCGATGCACCCGGCGCCCTTCATCATGTGATTGGAAGGGGGATCAATCGCCAGAAGATATTCCTGGATGATGATGACAGAAAGAATTTTCTGGATCGTCTGGCTACCCTTTTAACTGATTCCGGAATCCGGTGCCTGGCATGGGCGATGCTGGACAACCACTTTCACCTGTTGCTCAGAACCGGAACCGGTTCTGTTTCGACGCTGATGAGAAGGCTTCTGACCGGTTATGCGGTATCCCATAACCGGCGACACAACCGATCCGGCCATCTTTTCCAGAACCGGTACAAATCCATATTGTGCCAGGAAGATCCCTATCTGCTCGAACTGGTGCGTTACATCCATCTCAATCCCCTGCGCGCGGGCATGGTTTCCGACATGAATCAACTCGACGCATATCCATTTTCCGGGCATGGCGTTCTGATGGGAAATCACAAGAATGAATGGCAGGATACGGATGCTGTCCTGGTGCGATTTGGCAAGCGGGTTTCTGGAGCCAGACATCGCTACCGGCAATTTGTCGAGAAAGGAATAGCCCAGGGTCAACGATCCGATCTGATTGGTGGCGGACTGGTTCGAAGCGCCGGTGGATGGTCTGCGGTCAAGCAGCTTCGCCGGGAGAACGCCGTTGCCAAGGGGGACGAACGGATTCTGGGAGACGGCGATTTTGTTGAGGCGGTACTGGCTCATGCAACGGAAACCCTGAACCGGAAACATCATCTTTGGAACAAAGATCTGAATCTGGAGACGATCATTCAGCGGATTGGCGAATTGCTTGACATGACGCGGGAAGAGGTGCTGGCAGCCGGTAAAAATCGTCGAACGGTTCATGCCAGAAGCCTTCTGTGTTATTGGGCAGTAGAAGCGTTGGGAGTCAGCATGACTGCGCTTTCCACCCGGCTTGACATTTCGGTGAATGCTGTCAGCAAATCGGTGGCAAGAGGCAGGGCATTGGCAAAAACGCACGATCTATCCATGATCTGAAAACAAATGATCAATTGGTGAGAGCGCTAAATCATTGGCCTGGGTGAGAAAATTGGCGTACTGTTTCCACGGCAGCGCCAGGCGTTTGGGTACGCACCCGGCGTGGCTCAGGCAGGTATCGACGTTGAAAATCCAAAAGAACTGGATTTCACAACAGACACACCCAAGCCTATGCCATATCACAGTGCGAAGGTGCTTACATTCGATTCGATTATCCTGCCACGATTTATTAAAACGGCATTTGGCAAGATGAGTCCGGCAAGGCTCAACCATGTTGTTTTTGTTGGCATTACCCGCGCAAAAAACTGGGTTGCCATGATTTCTACCGGCGACGAGTCGTTTGAACCAATTGCGCGTATCCTGCCGGGAGAAAAGTCGGATTACCTGACGGTGCTAAGGAAAAATGAGCACCCGGAAATTCCAGAGCCTGTAACAAGCCAGACAGATTCCAGCGATGGCATTTTGGATATTCTATAGCAATGAAATTTGAAATCAGCAGACATGCCCGGGAAGAAATGCTCCTCAGAGGGATTTCTTTGTCTCTTGTGGACGCTATTCTGCAAAATCCACAGCAGATTGTTGATGAATATGGTAATAGGAAAACATATCAGTCCATAATCGTTTCTGAAACCGGTAAAGATTATCTTGTCAGAATAATTGTGGATGACACTGAAATGCCTGGGAAGGTCATTACTGTTTATAAAACAGGAAAGATCAAAAAATACTGGAGGCAACCATGAAAATATCCTATGACCCCGATGTCGATGTACTCAGAATCTTTTTCAGTAACGCGCCCATTGCGGAAAGTGACGAGGAAAAACCCGGTATTATCCTTGATTTTGATAAAGACGGTAATGTTGTCGGCATGGAAATCCTGGATGCTTCACATCGCGTGGAAAATCCGAGAACCATCGAATATGCTGTAGCCGGTTAGTGTCTGATTTATCCGGTTTCACTTGATATAACGAGGCTTGGTTCTAAGAGCCTGTTTGAAGATTCTGGATCAGGCCCGATAACGAGGCGGAAAGTGTGACTCGGGGACGCTCTCACCATTTCAACTTGATTCCATTGCCTGCTTTTGAGTTTCGAAACGTATGCCGCGACAATCCCGAATCGATGCACCCGGCGCCTTCACCACGTGATTGGAAGGGGGATCAACCGCCAGGTGATATTCTGGGTGATGATGACAGAAGGAAACCCTGAACCGGAAACATCATCTTCGGACCAACGATATTGATCTGGAGACGATCATTCAGCGGAGTTGCGAATTGCCTGACATGACGCGGGAAGAGGTGCTGTCTGCCGGCAAAAACTGTCGAACCGTTCATACCCGAAGCCTTCTGTGTTATTGGGCAGCAGAAGTGTTGGGAATCATCATGACCGGGTTTTCCATCCGGCTTGACATTTCGGTGAACGCGGTCAGCAAACCGGTGTCAAGAGGGAAGACTTTGGCAAAAATGCACGAGATGTCATCGATCGGAAAACAAATGATAAAATGGTGAGAATGTCCCTTATGTTGCACGATGATATTCTTTTTATCGATGCCCGCAACCTGAACCACCTGATCATCCGCCGGACCAAGGAGTTTTCGCAAGAAGACATTGACGCCATTTCCAGCGCCTATCATAACTGGCGGAACCCGGATGGAGACTATGAGGATGTGAAGGGTTTTTGCTGTTCCGCTTCCATTGAGCGGGTGCGGGAACTGGATTATGTGCTGACACCGGGCAGGTATGTGGGCCTGGCCGATGAAGAGGATGATTTTGTTTTCAAGAAGCGGTTTACCAAATTGAAGGCCGAGTTCGAAGAACAATTGAAAGAGAAAACGCGGCTGAATGCGCTGATCGCGGAAAATCTGGCGAAGGTGAAGATATGAGCCTAAGCCTGAAACCGGAATTTGAGTTAGCCGAAAATTACATCTTTATGATCCGCGACAGGCACGTCATGGTTGATCGTGATTTGGCATCCCTTTATGAAGTGGAAACCAAGGTGTTGAATCAGGCGGTCAAAAGAAACATCGCCCGATTTCCCGAACAGTTCCGATTTCAACTTAACCAATTGGAAAACGAGCAACTGGTCACAGATTGTGACCGGTTCGCCAGTTTGAAACATTCGACGAGCTTGCCGTATGTCTTTACAGAACAGGGTGTCGCCATGCTTTCCGCAGTTCTGCGAAGTGAGACAGCCGTTAAGGTCAGTATTCAGATTATCAATGCTTTTGTTGCCATGCGCCGTTTTCTTTCGGCGAATGCCCAGGTTTTTCAACGGCTGGACTTGCTTGAAATCAAGCAAATCCAAACAGACCAGAAAGTTGAGCGGATTTTAAGGGCCATTGAAGAGAAATCCGTTCCGCCAAAGCAAGGAATCTTTTTCGATGGTCAGATTTTTGATGCCTACGCCTTTGTTTGCAACCTGATCCGTTCCGCCAAGCACCGGATTATCCTGATTGACAACTATGTGGATGAAAGCGTGTTGCTGTTGCTCACCAAGCGCAAGGTGGGGGTGAGTATGCAGTTGCTGACCAAGAGCATCAGCCGCCAACTTGCCCAGGACGTCGCCAAATTCAACGCACAATATCCGGCCATCGAGGTGCTGGAATTCAAACTTGCCCACGACCGGTTTCTGATCATTGACGACGATATCTACCACATCGGCGCGTCGCTCAAAGACTTGGGCAAGAAATGGTTCGCGTTTTCAAAGATGGAGATGCAGGCCATTGAGATGCTGGGGAGGGTTGAGTTATGACCCAAGGTGACCAGCCGGCAGTTCCGGCGCAAGAGATTGTTGCGACACTGTCGCAACAATTTAGCTTGTCGAAAGATGTGACTCGGG
>JBFXFK010000305.1:0-4454 GCA_050179135.1 Desulfatirhabdiaceae bacterium
TAGACGCCAATGTTACAAACATATCACTGGACACATGCATCAGAAGATACGAATAGTGCTGTTCATCATATGGTCTTATCACGATGGCATCAGAGGACGTCACACCATCGCATAATGTAAAACCTACCTTGTGAAAGTATGGTCGAATTTTACCGAATAGAATATCACCTGTTTCAAATTCAAACTTATTACTATTGATCTCATCTGCAAAGTCCCAGTCGGACAGTATTATTGATCTTCTTGGAATGTGAGCGAGCCCGATGTATGGGGTTCCAGGAGCTATATCACTTGGCTTGACGCTTTGTTTATGCTGAAAGCAGATTTCCCCCAATGGTCTACTCTCCCACCCCTCAGGCACACCATCGGTTATCCTTGTGCTTTCATGCCCCGGAAACCGCAACCTCACGAACCACTCATGGTAAAGCTGACGTGCGGATTCCTCAAGGAGGGCTATCCGGCGGTTGTTGTTCTTGATGAGGTCGTCGTAGGCGGACAGGATGGAAGCAATCTTGTTTTGGGTATCGAGAGGGGGAACAGGAATGCCGAAGCCTTCAATCATGGTTTTTGTTAATGCCTTACGCGTACCACCAGATCCAGCAAAAGAAAGCATCAACGACTGCATATATGGAGAAACAAGATAGTACATCAAATACAAAGAATTGAGCTTATTCTTGTCTGATCTGATGATTGCAACATGCTGATTTACTCTTGCTGGAAGCGCTTTCTCAGGAACAATACAGCACCGTGCAACAGAGTCTCCAGTAATATTCAAAAGTACGTCATTGGAACGGACAGTTACATTCTTCGTGTCCCTCCGGCAAGCATGTGCATCCTGCTTTTTTCAGGAATGAGTCTTCCCTGAAGACCAAATTTATAGCAGCTACAACAAGTCTACAGAGCGTTGTCCTTATAATTCCAAGGCAACCATTTGGAAGGGTCTTTGAATAAGGCGGAAGAATTTTGTATCAGGGTAACCAGGTAATCAAGCGGATTGATTCGCATCAGGCGGCAGGTATGGATCAAACTCATGAACATGTCTCCAATGAAGGCGCCATGCTCTGTTCGGTAAAACAATGAGTTTTTCCGGTGTTGAATGCAGCGTTTCAAGCTTTGTTCACAAATATTATTATCCAGAGGAGCCCCCGGTATCTCCAAAAACCGCGTCAATTTGGCCCAGTGGTTTTTCATGTACGTGATTGCCTTGCCAAGCCCGGAGTTCGGCTCCACCAGATTTTCATCCGTCTGGCGATTCAACCAGGCTTCAAGTTCTGTCATCAGAGGACCGCTGTGTTTTTTATGATAGACTATCCGTTGATCTGGTGACATTTTCTGCTCTTTGGTCCTGGCGTCTATACCGTAAACTTCAGCGAGCATTTCAATGACATAGGCGGCTTCATCAGGAAAATTGTCAATCTCATCTACAAAATTCCTGCGGGCGTGTGTCAGGCAATTGCACAAAATCGCCTTGAACGCTTCACTAATATTGCGTGACAGGGCGTCACACATCTGAAGCGGTGCCGGTCTGCCGGCATCTCTTTTCCTGTAAAGATTGCTGATGTTTTCACCCGCATGATTTCGTCCGGTATAGAACAGCGCAATCTGTCTGCCATCATCGAATCGGGAGATGATTCCCGTGGTAAATATCCCGGTTCTTTCACCTGCTGTTCTGTCCTTGTTTTCCTTCATCAGAGACAAGATTTTCATGGTGGTATCATCATTGTGAAAAACCTCTCCCTGGGCTGCTTGGTAAGCCAGTTCACGGAAAACCGGATAGATGAGGTCTGCAGCAGTTTCGGACTTATCCCACTGGGTGGTGGCAGGAAGTGGTATACCAAAACTTTCCTGAAGTTTTTCCAGCCGGCTCCAGGGAAAACCACAGCCATACTTAAGAATGGCAATCATTGCCAGGGCACTGGCATCATAATCTCTACCGGTTCTGTCTTCTGGAGCCTTTGCCGTAAAGACCATACCGCACAGATTGCAGCGGAGTTTTTCCAGTTCATAAACGGTAGCCGTTACCGGTACCTGACCGGTAAAACAGATGACCCGGCCCGGTTTTTTGAGTCTATAAATAATCCCTTTGAGGCATTCGGGACAGGTGTCTTTATGTTTGAGGTCTCCATGGGTAACCGATTGTCGGTCGGCACCTGTGAAATCGTCGGCAGCCCGTCTGCCATGTCCCTTTATAGTCGTTGATTTATCTTGATTTCGGGTTCCGGGAGGCCGGTTTTTGAGAACTTTATCCTTTTTTTCGGTCTTTGGGCCGAACACCATGGCCAAAAGCTTTTTAATGGAGGATGCCTTGTCACTGACCGCCCGGCTCAAGACTTTGACGGCATTGATCATGGCCTTGATTGTATCAACATCCCCATCGGCAAGACGACCGGATTCCGCCCGTTCAATCAGCGCATCAAGCTCGTCTTCTGTCAGGTTCAGCGCTTCCATTGGGGAGCCTTGTCATGAGTTGTCGAAAATCGCGGATCAGGGGATATCCCCAGACCGCCTTGATGGAGCGGGTTTTTATATGCCTGTTTTCCTGTTTCCCCCGTCCGGTGGTATCACCCAGATAGTGCCAGTTTGCCGCTTTATAACAGGTGCCGGCAAATAATTCGGTGTCAACAAATGTCTCGAGATAATAGACCGGATGGCAGTAAATACGCTCCCAGTCCCTGGACAAATTCCTGGCCATATACCCTAGCAACCATGAGGCCAGGTGAGGTACCCGGAACCAGGGCAGGATCAGAAACCGGCTGTTATAGGCGATATAGCGAAGATTGTGATCCCGGTGCTGTTTCTTCCAGCCGATATGCCGGTCTCTGGCACCGATATGCCGGGGTGCCGATGACCATGAAAAACATGCCACCGGCCGTTTGTCGGCAAAGACCATATATTTAAGTTGCTCTCCCACAGGGTGGCAATATCCCAGGTAATGATGATGCTCAATCAAGCTGTTAAATAAAGGTTCATTGGGTGTGTTTTTTACCAGTACAATATCAAGGGGGCTTATTTCCCTGAGCGTCATCGTCACCGGGGTTTGATCGATTTCCGGTTGTTCCGGCTTTTTGCGGTTTAAAAACGGGTTGGGCGGATTGTGTTTTCTGGCCGGAAGATTAATATGCCCGTTTCTATGGAGTTCAAGCATAAATCCCCGGGCGATCATATCACGAAGGCTGCCGTTGGCCTGAACCCAGTTCCATTCCCGGCACAATATCTGTGACAGAGTGCGGCGGCTTGCTGTGGGATTGTCGTCGATCAACAGCCTGATAAATTCAATATCAGCCTGAGTCGCGCTTCTGCCACGGTATGTGAGTACAATGTCGTTGTCCATAACCGCCGTATATGCCGAAATATACCGTGGAACGCAAGTGAAAAATGAAACCGGCTGAAAAATTTATACGGACAGTTTTCGCCATGCGGGAGCAGCCCGGGTATGAAACGGATCACCATTCCAAAGCAGCATCTGAAGCTCATGCGCTTCAAGACACCGGCCGGCAGACTGATCCCTTTTGGGCCACCAGTTGAAACGCCCCTTGGAGAGGCGCTTTTGGCAAAGCCAGAACCCCTGGCTGTCATAGCATAAAACCTTGATGGCCGTTCGTCTTCGGTTAATAAATACGAACAGGTATCCTGAAAAGGGATCTGATTGCAGGACCTTTCGGCATATACCGGCCAGGCCGTCGATTCCTTTTCGAAAATCTACGGGCTCCGGAGCAAGCAGTACCCGCATATGTGGTGTGACCTGAATCATGGCGCACCCGCCAGTAAATATCTGCCAAGACTGATCACTGCCGGGTCTGCCCTGCCGTTGAAGCACATGCGCATTTTTATGCCGGTTTGATTTTCTATTTCTATAACGCAGTTGGAACTCTCCGGCAGGGATACCATTTCAATAAACATGGAAGATTCATCGTCTGCAGGCAGATTAATTTCAGCAGGAGGCATGTCAATAATTTTTTCTTTAAGTGCTGTGTAATTCAGTCCCAAGCCTCGGGCAATCTTATTTATACTCATACCCTGGATGTGGTAAAGATCTGCTGCGGTTTGCCATAGATTATCCGATATACGGGGCCGTCCGGTTTTACTCTTTCGCCAATTTGAAAAAAGTTGCTGGGCTTTTTCCAATGCGGCTGATTGTTCGTTTGTTAATGGTTGATTGTTCATCGGTTCTCTCCTTTGCAATGCCTATGCTGGAACCGATAGTATCACCCGGGGATGATTAATTCATGCACGCTTACCGAAGGGACACCAAAGAAGAATTGCATTGGATAACGCCAATGTAATTGATGACGTATGCTTTTTTGACGTGGGGTGTTTCATATAAATTGGACTCCGCCATTGTGACCCAGTGCACCGTCATAGACGAAGTACGCTAAGGGATGGAAATTAAATAACATAGACTCAATCGCGTTTCAGCGGTTGTATCCTGTAATTCCATTTCCCCAAATATTCATCAA
>JBFXFK010000306.1:0-4430 GCA_050179135.1 Desulfatirhabdiaceae bacterium
AGCCTGAGGGGAGAGACAAAAAAATCAGGCGGTTATTCCGGTTCACGGTAAATCAGACACCCTGCGCCCCGCTTTCAATTCACCCGGCAGAAACATCGCCAGACGATGGTGTTTTGATACCATGCTTTCGAATTTTCTGATGGAGATTGCTTTTTCCAATACCCAGCAGTTCTGCAGCATGGGCCTGAACATGGTTGGTCATTTCCAGTGCTTTTTCAATCAATTGTTTTTCAACGCTGGCCAGAGTTTCATAAAGTGGCGCATTGGCCGGAATGGAATCGATATTCAGGGACGGACCAATCTGATTTCTGAAATCATGTGGCAAATCGGATATGCGAATCCGGTTTCCGGGACATAACACCATGGCCCGCTCAATCACATTCTCCAGCTCCCGGACATTTCCGGGCCAGTGATATTGGGAAAATAGCCGATCCACTTCCGGGTCCACGCCGGTCACAGGTGGAATATCGGGTCTTCGCTCCTTGGCGAATCGAGCAATCAGATGATCGGTCAACAGCCGGATGTCCTCCAGCCTTTCCCGCAATGGTGGCAGAATCAGGTGAATCACGTTCAACCGGTAATACAGATCCTCCCGAAACCGTCCTTTTTCGGTTTCCATTTTCAGAATTTTATTGGTTGCGGCAATCACCCGGATATCAATCGGAATGGATTTGATGCCGCCCACGCGTTCGAAAACCCGTTCCTGAAGCACCCGCAGCAGCTTGACCTGTAGTGCAGGTGAAATATCACCAATTTCATCCAGAAAAAGCGTGCCGCCATTTGCCAGTTCAAACCGGCCTTTTTTGGATGCAACCGCGCCGGTAAAGGCGCCTTTTTCATGTCCAAACAGCTCGCTTTCCAGAAGTGATTCCGAAAGGGCCGAGCAGTTTACGGCGATAAACGCCCTGTCTCTCCGGGGACTGTTGAAATGAATGGATCTGGCCACCAGTTCTTTTCCGGTGCCACTTTCCCCTTCAATCAGAACCGTAGCCGTGGAATAGGCCACCTTCTGTATCATCTCATACAGGGCCAGCATTCCTTTGCTTTTTCCAATGATGTTGCCAAAACTGTAGCGGGTTTCGATGGCGCTTCTCAGCTCCCGGTTTTCCTTGACCACCCGGTAGCTGGCAATGGCCCGGTTCACAAAAGCAATCAGGCGATCATTGTCAAACGGCTTCTGGATATAGTTGAAAGCGCCTTTCTGCATGGCTTCAACAGCTTTTTCCACGGTCCCATAGGCCGTCATCATGATTACCGGAATATCACTGTAACGGGTCTTGATATGCTCCAGCAACTCGACACCATCCATTGAGGGCATTTTCATATCCGTAATCACCAGGTCAACCTCGGCCTGATTCATGATATCCAGTGCAGCCTGACCACTGTTTGCGATCAGCGTCTCATAGCCTTCCTCCTGAAGTACGGCGCTCAGAATCAGCGGATAATTTTTTTCATCATCGACAATCAGAATGGTTTCCATTTCTAATGGTTATCCTTTTCCGGCTGAACGGGGATTTCGATATGCACCCTGACACCGGATCGGTCTGACCGGTTGGTGATGCCAATGGTTCCGTGCTGGGATTCTATGATGTTTTTGACGATACCCAGCCCCAGTCCCGTTCCCTTTTCCTTGCAGGTAAAAAACGGGTCCCAGATTTGATTCATGATATCATTTTCAATTCCGTCTCCCTGATCCAGAATGTCGATATTCACGCCGCGTTCATCCATGGTTGCCGCAATGGTAATTTCTCCTCCGGACGGCATGGCCTCCATCGCGTTCATCAGGATGTTTAAAATGGCCTGATACGTCATATCCGGATCAAGAGTCAATTCGGGCAGGTTTTCCGCATAGCTCCGTACAATGACATAGCCGTTCTGTTCCAACTGGGTCGCCAGAAACGCAACATTTTTTTCAATGATATCCTCAATCCGGCATAAAATAAAATGGGGTTCTCTGGGTTTTGCATAATTGAGAAAATCCGTAATGATATTGTTCAACCGGTTGGATTCCTCGACAATGATGTCTGGTATGGTGTTGGACGGATCCTGAATGGCGGCTTTTTTTTTCAACAACTCCGCAGAGCTTTTGATGATTCCCAGAGGATTCCGGATTTCATGGGAAATGCCGGCTACCATGCCACCCAGTGATGACAGGCGTTCTGCATGAGCCAATTTTTCCTTGAGATGGAGCTGTTCCAGATTGCGCTGATGAATAATGGTTTCACCGCGCTTGACCACGATTATCATAATAATAAGAAGAATGCTCATGACCGCTGTGCAGGTGATGAGAACCCGGGTCTGATAATGCATGATTGACTGATAGTCTTCGGAGATGTCCTGCACGATTTCAATGACGCCCAGAATGGGACCCGTAATGCGCAAAAACTGTCGTTCGGCCCGGAGGGGCGCATAGGTGATCAGCCAGCTTTCTTTTGGAAAGCCCAAAGGAATCATCCAGAAATCGCCACGCTGTACCAGTTTGGATGTGGGTGAGCCGGTCAGGGCATATTCAAAGCCGGTTCCACCCAGGTTTTTTTTACCCACCATATTTTTGTCAAAGCTGTAGGAAATAATGTTGTTGATGTCATATATATTGACCATATCGGCCTTGAAACTGTGCAGAGTGCTGCGGACAATGGTATCCATCCGTTCAAACTGTTCGGGATTGCTCAGCTCGATCTTTCCGAATTTCAAGACCACCGGAATGACAAATTGCAGGAATATCTGGTGATTCAGATTCTCAATCAGAACCAGTGCATAATCCTCGCTTTTTTTCAAATGCATGGATTTTGCCCAGTGAACATTGAGAACACTCAATAAAATGGCGCCAATCAGAATGGCGGCCAAACTGACAATTGTGAAATATTTGACCAGTCGGAACGGCTTGATACGATCATCCAGGAGATTTTTTTGCATGGAATACCCAGGGTTAAGGAGACGTTGATCAAAACTGCATGTTCATAATAAAGCACGTAAAACATGAAATCGAACCTGGTTTCACGGCACGGTAAACGATCATGAATCATTCCGGGTGGTTCACCCCCATGAATGAAAAAGGCTGAATGCGGAAGGTGCCACCTACAGCATTCAGGCAGAACAGCCGTCGGACGGTCAGGCGGCATCTCAATATGCATTAGTCATAACTCAATACTGAGGTATTTTCACAATAACTGCCGCAAGTGGGTGACAACAATCGTGTTGTGGCCGTGAATTTCTGAATTTAAACAGAATAAAATATTGACTTAAAAAAAGAAACGAGGCAATAAAAATATATACAGTCTTTCAAGTCTGAACAAAAACCCCTTTCCAAATGTTCCGGTTAATTCGCCTATGTTTCTAAAAAAGAAAAATCACCTGATTGGGCTTGATATCGGGTCCCGGTCAATTAAAGTTGGCGAGACGGTTGAGACCAAAAACGATTTTGAGCTCAATAAATTTGGCATGGTCGATATTTCTGCCGGCTGGATAGAAGATGCCGCCATCAAAGAACCGGAACGCATTGCAGAAACCATTCGAGACCTGTTGAACCGTGAAAAAATAAAGGAAAAAAATGTTGCGGTTTCAATAGGCGGCTATTCTGTCATTGTCAAAAAAATTCAACTGCCGCCTCAAAGTGAGGAATCCCTGCAGGATTCCATTCATTTTGAGGCGGAACAGTATATCCCCTTTGATATCAATGAGGTCAATCTCGATTTTCAGATATTGAGTGATCCTGCCAATTCCAATCAAAGAATGGATGTTATTCTGGTCGCCGCCAAAAAAGATCTGGTCAACGATTACATCAATCTTCTCGATTTGGCCGGGTTACGTCCCTGCATCATTGACATCGATGCCTTTGCGCTTCAAAACATTTACGAATATGCCTATGCACCGCAGGATGAAACCGTCGCACTGATCGATATCGGCGCATGCAAAACATCCCTCAATATTCTCAAGGGCACAATGTCCCTGTTTATGCGGGATGTTACACTGGGATCGGAACAGATCAACCACAAGATTCGGGAGGCTGCACAATGCTCGCTGGATGATGCGGAATCCATCAAGCTGGGCGGTAAACCAGGTAACAAATTTTCCGGTCTTGATTTGAAACAGATCACAACGGATGTCGTTTCGGACTGGTGTCTCGAAATTCGACGGGCTATTGACTTTTTTTATTCCACATATCCGGAGCATCAGATAAAAACCGCCATTTTAAGTGGTGGTGGCGCCAATATACCGGAGTTCAGAAATATGCTGGCATCCGAAATTGCAATGGACGTGGAACTGATTCGGCCATTCAGCCGGTTTACTGTTCACAGGCGATTTGACAGTGCATGGCTGGAATCCGTCTCTTCACAGGCAGCCATTTGCATGGGGTTGGCCATCAGAAGACAGGGTGACAAATGATTCGAATCAACCTTCTTCCCTACCGGCAGGTCCAAAAACAGGAA
>JBFXFK010000307.1:0-4316 GCA_050179135.1 Desulfatirhabdiaceae bacterium
CCAACTGATTCACCGCGCAAACCGGCTTTTCCAACACCGGAAACTTGAGCCATCTGCTGGCAAAATCAAAGCTGTCAACTGGTTGAAACTGATTTCCACTGTGACCGCCACAGATACAGTTGTCCGGCCAGTCGGCATGGGTGCAGATTGTCGGATTGACGTACAGCCGGATTGGTGATACAGACAACACACTTCGGGATGATCCGGTAGAAATCCATCATTCGATCCTGCCGGTCAGTCATCACAGGTCAATGCAATCACCTGCAAATTCCGTTATGCCTGTCAAAACTGTATGACACCCATTTTCTACCAAAAACTGATCCGGGACCGGATACCTGAAATCATTGGGCGATCCGGCAAGACAGCCCAAATCCGGACACTGGGCGAACCGGAATACCGGGATGCGGTTGGTACCAAAATTCTGGAAGAGGCCCATGAACTGTTTGCCGAATGGCAGCGGGGCGATCCGTGCGGAGTGCTGAAAGAATCCGCAGACATGATCGAGATTCTTTTGGCGGCGTTGCAGGTTCACGGACTGACCATCAATGACCTGATGGCCATGCGGCAGAAACGGGCCGATGAACGTGGCGGATTTTTGGAGCGGCTGTTTCTGGAATCGGTGGATGGCGGCGACGGTCCCCAACCGGTCTTTCAGACGCAACCGGCCATAGTTTTCAATCCCGCGGAACAGCGAAAACTTATTCAGATCATTCGGGGTGAACTGGCACAAAGCGACAGTGCCTGGATCGCATCCGCGTTTTACTCCCCCGGCATTACCAACCTGCTGATTTCGGATCTGGAGCAGTTTCTGAAAAACAGCGGCAGACTGCATATCCTGCTGTCAACAATGGGAAATGTGGTGCATCCGGACCATCTGAACCATCTCCAATCCCTGCTTCCCGAAACCTGTCTGAAAGTCTTTCACCCATCCGACCTGCCGTTTGACCAGAATCCCCAGCCCTTTCATGTCAAGGCGTTTCTCTTTCACCGGTGGTCCGGCACCGGTTCCATGCTGATCGGGTCATCCAATTTTACCGAAGCCGGGTTCATGCGGAATATCGAATGGAACTATTTTTCACCGGGCGAAATCAACCTGGCCTTTGATACCAAGTCGGCGTTTGAACAGGCCGTGACCGAATTTGTGCGGATATGGGACAATCTGGCCGTGGCCGTTACACCGGAATTCATTTCCGGATACCGCAGGCGATTTGTTGTCACCGGGCCGGAAACCGGAAAGGCCCATGTGACAGGTCCGGGTCTTTTTGAAACCCCGTCCACGTTCGGGAAACCCGTTCAACCGCCAATTACCCCCAATGCGGCCCAGTTACCGGTGTTAAAAACCCTGGCCCGCCAGCGGAAGCAGGGCATCCGGAAATCTGCCGTGGTGGCTGCCACCGGCATTGGAAAAACCTATCTGGCGGCCCTGGATTTTCAGCAAAGCGGGGCTGCCCGGATATTGTTTGTGGCGCACCGGGAAACCATTCTGACAACTGCGCGGGAAAGCTTTGCGCGCGTCATGCAGAACCCGAATTTTGGCGTGATACTGGGTGGCAGCAATGGCATGACCCAAACCGGGGATGCGGTATTCGCCATGATCCAGACCATCAGCCGTCCAAACCATCTGGCACGGTTTGGGCCGGATCACTTTGACTACATTGTCATCGATGAATTTCATCACAGTGAGGCAGCCAGTTATCGCCGGATTCTGGACCATTTTACACCCAAATTTCTGCTGGGCCTGACCGCCACGCCCGAACGTATGGACGGCCGGGATGTGCTGGCCATCTGCGACTACAACCTGGCCTGTGACATCCGGCTGATGGATGCGGTTGACCGGAGCTGGCTGTCGCCGTTTCAGTACTTTGCCATTTACGACGAAACCAATTATAGCCAGATTGCCTGGCGCGGTACCCGGTATGACGAAGCCGAACTGTCCTGGGCACTGGAAACCGACACCCGCACCCGAATTATCGCCCGCAGCCTGAAAAAATACCTGCCATCATTTGGCAAAATCAAGGCCCTGGCATTTTGCAGTTCGGTGGCGCACGCGCGGTTTACAGCAAACCAGTTGACCCAAAAGCATGGGCTGCCTTCCCTGGCCCTGACCGGTGACACACCCGAAGCCGAACGGCGTCAGGCCATTTTCCGGATTCAGTCCGAATCCGATCCCCTGAATGTCATATGCTGTGTGGACATCTTTAATGAAGGCATCGACATCCCCGGCCTGACCCATGTGCTTCTGGTGCGCCCGACGTTGTCCTTTACCGTGTTTTTACAGCAACTGGGCCGGGGTCTGCGACTGGCACCCCAAAAGGACTTTCTGGTGGTACTGGATTTTGTGGGTAATTTCAGGAAGGCCCATGTGGCCCCGCTGGCCCTGGCCGGATTTACTTCCATCGATCAGTTTGTCGAGTACCGGAAAAACTCCGGCAACGGAGATATCTGGGCCAGGCTGCCAGCCACCTGTTTTGTCCAGGCAGATATTGATGTCCAGCGTGTGTGGGATGATGAAATTCGCCGGATTGTCCGGGGAATACCAATGGATGAGCAACTGAAGCTGATCTATCAGGAAATCCGGGCCGATCTGGATGATGAATCACCGGGCCTGATGGATTTTCTGAACAATCCACGGGACATTGACCCGTACCGGTTCATCCGGCAGTTTGGGAGTTGGCTGAAGACCAAACAATTCTGTGAGGGGGACCTGCCGGATTCTGAAAAACAACTTCTGAATACACACGGTGAGGCATTTCTGTCCTGGCTGGAGTCGGATCTGAGCCCGATCAAATCCTACAAAATGGTGGTACTGCTGACCCTGTTGAATCTCCCCGGAACCGAATGGGCCATTTCAGATATTGCAAAGGGGTTTCTGGAATACTTTCTGGAGCATCCGGATAGAATGGCCGATTATGACGATCTGGCCAAATCGTCAAATCCGGCCAAATTTTCCCTGAGAAAGGTTATCAGCAAATTGAAGCAGATGCCGCTTCATTATCTCAGCAACACGGAAAAAGACTTTTTCATTCTCGACAAAAAGGCTGACATTTTCCGGTTGAAACCGGAAATGATTGACTTTTGGAAAGATGAGGGATACCGACAACTGATCCTGGATCGGGTGAGGTTTGCGGCAGAGCGATATTTCCGGCGGCAGAATCTGACCATGGATTCATCAAAATAATCTGTAATATCAGAAGGAAATTTTTGTGGCCAAATATCAGAAAGGAAAACTCTACACACTGGCTATGACCGACATTACAACAGATCCGGATCAGCCCAGAAAATACATGGATTCGGATGCACTGGCAGAACTGGCCGCATCCATTACAAGGCATGGGATTCTTGAACCACTTCTGTTCCGGGTGGATGAGGCCGGCACCCCGATTCTGGTTAGCGGGTGAGCGCCGCCTGGAGGCTTCCCGGCAGGCCGGTCTGACCGCTGTTCCGGCAATATTTATCGATGGCAATCATGCCGAAATATCACTGGTGGAAAACCTGCTTCGGGAAAACCTGACTGCTGTGGAAAAGGCCGAAGCCCTGGACAAGATCATGAAGGATCATGGCTATACCCAGGAAGCCCTTGCAGGGGTCATTGGCAAGGCCCGAAGCACTGTGAACGAAATTTTGACACTGAACCGGCTGCCCCAGGAAATTCGGGATGAATGCCGGGGCAACAAGACAGTCAGCCGAAGCACGCTTATAGAAATTGCCCGAAAGAAACAGGCCCGTGGTATGGTGACGACCTGGGAAAAGTACAAGGAAAAAAGTCAGAAACAGGGATCTGGTAAAAAGGAACGGCAGCATGGACGCGACGGAGCATCGGCGTTATTCCAATTGATCCAAAATATCCGGGAAAAACTGGCAGCAGCCGATTCTTCGACCTGGTCCGAGGAAGAAAAGAACACTGTTCGGAAATCTCTGGCCGGGCTGATTCAGGAGATTCAGACAGGCATTGACCGGCTGTGATTTGAGAAGACTTTTTGTATATTGGAATATACCAATATATTTCAAATTTATATACAATGTCGGTATACCGACATTGACTCTGGAACACTTGTTTAAAAACCTTAACAATTTACAATAACGTATTATTGCTTCTTCTGCAGCTTCGGTTCCGGAGAATGAAACGGATTTTGGCATGACGAATTGGGGCTTGAGATTGAGTGGGAGTTCCAGTCTGGAGTAGGTAAACCGGAATATTTTTCGGGCATCCTTCAAATTGGCTGAAAAAGTTGTTTACACTTTTTGGCAAGCAGTTTTTAGGCAAATCTGTAGTGCATCCCATGACTGCGGGTTTTCTTTATTGGGATTCTTGGTGT
>JBFXFK010000308.1:0-2696 GCA_050179135.1 Desulfatirhabdiaceae bacterium
CCCGAACAATCATTTTGCCGGAATGTTTGTATTCGCTGAACTGCAGACCAATATCCTGCATTTGATCAATTTTTTTTTGCAGATCCTTCAAAATATCCGGTATGGCCTTTTCCAGGTTTTTATCCACCGGTTTGTCCGGATTCAGTGTGTTGACATCAGTCTTTTTATTGGCTGGAAAAGGAATCGGGTTTGAGTTGGCTTTCGCCGGATTTTGAGCGGAAAGTCCCGATGATCGGACGTCGTGTACGCCAGGGTTGAAGCACTGTATATTCAGAGATTGGGCTGTTTCCATAATGCCTCCTATTGTGCATATGCATGCATTATTTTTTTTCCATCCGCAATCTCTTTCATTCGGGTGGAAATATCGTGCTGACAATGCCGGATATCCGCCATCAATTGGCTGATCCGGGAATTCAGCATCTGAATCTGGTCCAGCAGGCGGACATCGGTACAAGTACCCGCCTCATGAAGTGCATTCATGATGTGTTGATGATCTTCTGCCAGGGCCATCAATTCGTCTGGTTCCATGTTTTGTAATGCCAATGCGATCCGTTCGGTTACGGACGCGAGTTGACCGTATATGATTTCATGATTTTCAGGCGGCAATATGAAATCCTTTCTGCGATTCCATTGGATACGGCATGGAAACAGGATGCGGCGTCGCACCGGACGAAGTGGATTTGAATGCTTCCACAAAACCATCCTGAATGGTAATCAAAAGGGACTCGACCTCCGCCATGATCTGATCGTCATTTCGCAGATTGGCCAATGTAATGCGATTGAGGATATATTCATACAAATTTTCCAGATTTTCCACCAGGCTGCCACCCATTTCCCGGTCAAGGGCGCAATGAAGTTCGGTGATAATGGCTACGGTTCTGGAGATATTTTCACATTTCATTCTGATATCTCCGGATTTGAGCCCTTCCCGAGCCGCCCCGATAAATCGCACGGTTCCTTCAAGGAGTTTGACCAGCATCAATTCCCTGCTGTCCATAGTGGTGGCAATTCGGTTGTAAGCGGTATATCCATGTGCATAGGTCATGCAGTTTCCTCCAACTACTTTGATGTTCCCCATCCATTTTCCAGTGCACTCAGGCTTTGGGTCAGGGAATTGGATGTCGTCTGATATTGCCCCAGTATCACTTCCAGGGAAGCAAACTGTGCCCTGAGGCGGGTTTCACTGCTGGTCAGCCGGGTGTTCAGGCGTTCTATCTGCTCGGTTATCTCGTCGATACTGCTCTGGATTCCTTTTGTACGCACGGTTAGTGTACCGCTTGTAATATCCAGCATGTTTTCAACGGATTCGGCCATCCGAACCGCAAACCCTTCTGCGCCTTCGGTCGTCTGGGTAAAAAAATTGACCACATCGGTAAAATTGTTTTTCAGTTTTTCATTGAATACAGATGTATCCAGCTCTACCGAGCCATCCGCGTTGGTCTCGACCCCCAACTCGGACAGTCGGCTAAGCCCGGTGGCCATTCCCGGAACAGAATTGGAAAAGAGGCTCTGAATTTCGCGCTGTATCCTTCTGGTGGTGGAATCTCCGAACAGTGAACCGGTTTCCTGGGTCTGCTTATCATATTTCTGCTCTGTGTTCAGATAGGATATTGCGTCGTTGTATGCCGACAAAAAGGCATTCAGTCGCGTGGTGAACAGTTCATCACTGCGTTCCACAGCCACCGTAACCGGATTGGCGATATCCGCATCTTTCAGTTTCAGGGTGACGCCGGTGATGACATCAGTAATGGTATTGGATGACCGTTTGATGTTTTGTACCCCATCCACCGTAATGTCCGCATCACCGGCAACCTGGGTTTCTGACATCTGCCGAGAGCCGCCCGGGATGAACAGCAGGCGGGATAACCCGGTATCATCCAGATTGGCCGGGTCGTGGGATTCTGTGCCGTCTTCGACAACGGTCAGTTGAATGACATTGTCTTCCCCGGTTTCTTGACCTGTAAGCGTCAGATAACTGTTGGTTCCATCACTGATGACCGATGCATAAACCCCCATTTCCTGGTCATTGATGGCCCTGGCAATATCGGAAATTGTGGCGCTGGCATTGACCGAAAGCTCGATGATATCACTGTCGCCAATCTGCAGATTGATGGTTCCCTTGCCCACGGCTTCGGTTGTGGTAAACGCACCGCTGGTCAGTTTGTGAACCTTTGCCAGGCTGTTCACCGTGACCGAATACGTCCCCACCTGAGCATTTCTTTCTGCAGAAACGGTCATCAGGCTGGTATCTGTGGATGTTGCGGCGTAGCTGGTAATGTCATACGATGTATCCAGATTTCTGGCGGCATTTTTGATATCTTTCAAATGTCCCTGGAGAGATCCGTATGACGAAAGCTTGACCTGATACGCAGCCTCCTGTTGCTGCAGTTTGGTAATGGGTTTTTTTTGGAGATCGATAAGCTGCGAGATGATGTTATCGGTATCCATCCCGGAAATCAGACCGCCTACAGATAGTGACATGATGCATCCTCCCTTTTAACCCGAATGTAATTCAATTTTTATGCCAAAGCGGTCAATCTGTGATCCTTTTGATCTGAATTATAGGTCATTATGTCAAAATTATATTTTGACACTCCGATGAGCCAAACCGGAGCCCAGATGAAATTTAGACACAAAGCGAAAAAGAATCGGCCCCAGAGGAGTGTCAAAATGAAATTTTGACATAAGATAAAAAA
>JBFXFK010000308.1:2796-4302 GCA_050179135.1 Desulfatirhabdiaceae bacterium
TTACTGGAGCAGTTGCAGTACCTGCTGCGGAAGTTGTTTGGCCTGGGCCAGCATGGCTACACCTGCCTGCATCATGATCTGCTGTTTGCTCATGGCGGATGTTTCTGCCGCAAAGTCTGCATCGATCAACCGGCCATTGGCTGCAGAAAAGTTTTCAGAAGCATTCATCAGGTTGGAGATGGTGGAATCCAGCCGGTTTTGAACAGCACCCAGCTCGGCCCGATTTTCGGCAACCTTGTCAAGTGCATCATCGATCCGGTCAATGGCATTGTTGGCATTGGCCAAAGTTTCGACACTCAGTCCGGATCCAACGGCATCGGAACTGCCACCCTGATCGGCAAAGCCTGCTTCATTTGCAGAATTGGCTTCCAGTGCATTGCTGGCGATTTTGATATCCGCACCGGTGTCCGAAACCAGGGAAATGGTTCCTCGGACGACATTGGTTGCTGCTGCACCCAGTACGTTATCCGCAGCATCTCCGGTGATTTTGATATCCAGTCCGGATACGGAGTTCAACACCAGCTTGCCATCTGTGCTGGCGCTTGCCACAACGCCATCAACCGTATTATTGATGGTGCTTACCACCTGATTTAGGCTGGATGCACCCTCCAACGACACAGAGGCCCCATTGATTTTGAGATCACCCCCGGTTTCAGACAAACCCGCCACGATTGGGGCGGCACCTCCTATGCTGATGGGTGCAGATGTATCAGAGACCAGGGAGACTGTACCACGATGCGTTCCAATATCACTTGTACCTGTTAGCAGCGCAGCATCACCAGCAACCGTAATATTAGCTCCAGTAATATTGGCCAGTACCAGTTCATCATTCACGACACTGGCTGTAACCCCTGTTGAAGTAGAATAATTGTTGATCTCGTTTGCAACATCTTCCAGGTCAAGGGCTTCTGATAAGTCAATGTCAGTTGTACCGATCGTAAGACTTGTTGCAACCAAATCGTTTTTGGCTACTACCGTGTCAGGTCCTATGCCTGTGAAAACGCCCAAATTAGTTGCGCTTGTTACAACAGCAGCTCCGTCACTAGCATCTTCATCAATGATGACCAGGTTTCCACCAACCGTTGTCGCGGAGATGTTAGCAACACCCGCACCTTCGATTATACTAGCCAAATGTTCTACTGAAGTGGCTGCACTAATGTCAATCGCAGATGAGTTTACGACAAAATCACTTGCACCAAAATTGGAAGCCAAATTAATATCACCGATTACAAACGTACTTTCATATTGGGTTGCTTCCAACTTGGTAGTATCAACCGTAAGGGTGGCATTGGTATTTGCAGAAGCCGTTACGCCAGCCCCAGCCGCATTGATGGCAGCCGCAATTTCCTGAGCTGTATCAACACCTGCACCAACTGTTACAGCGACATCATTGATCGTCAGTTGGAGGATGTCATCACCGTACCGGCGACTGTTGATCCTGCAATACTGGTTTGTCCGCCTGCAGCCAGATATTCCATGTTGACCGTATAACTGGCCTCGGTTTCG
>JBFXFK010000309.1:0-4257 GCA_050179135.1 Desulfatirhabdiaceae bacterium
GGGTGCGCTCCATTAATCTGTTTGGCCGGAGTCCTTACGGGCTGTAAATGACAACAATCAATTCTGCCGGTACATCGCCAATATTTCGAAGATTGTGCTGAATACCGGAATTGAAATGAAGTGATTCCCCTTCTTCCAGAATATTGGAATTTTCACCCACCATGATTTCAACTTTTCCGGAAAGGACATATGAAAATTCTTCGCCATCATGATGATACCCAACTCCGGAATGTTCCTGAAAGGGATCGATGGTAACCCGGAAGGCTTTCAGATGCTTGTTTTCCGCACCCGGTGTCAGGGTCGTATAGGCATAATTCTGGGTCCGCTTGGTGTATTCCTTGATACGGGCTTTCAGGGTGGTCTGCTGTATCGGCAGCAGCATTCCGGAATCAATTTTCAGGGCGCGGGATATCTGCAGCAGGGCCCCGACCGGCGGTGTGGTTTCACCGGATTCAATTTTTTTCAGGTTTTCTACAGAAAAACCGGTTTCATTGGCGATGCTTTCGATGGCAACCCCTTTTTCGGTTCGTATCGTTTTGATTTTCTGGCCAATGGAACCATCATCGGTCTTTTTTTTTCGTGGCATACCCTCTCCTTTGTTTGAAAGGATGAAGGGTGAAGGGTGAATCTTTCTGCCTTAAAAACCAGAAAACAGAAGCCAGAATTCAGGAGCCAGAATAAATAAGGAATGGGTGCATTTTAACAAATGATATTTTCCTTATTTATTCTGAATTCTGGCTACTGGTTACTGTCTTTTCCGCCCTTCAGCCTTCAGCCTTTATTTATACTCATAAAATCCGCGTCCGGTTTTTCGGCCCAGCCAGCCGGCTTCAACGTATTTTACCAGGAGCGGGCAGGGACGGTATTTGGAATCCTTGAAACCGTTATACAGGGTCTCCATGATGGCCAGACACGTATCCAGACCAATCAGGTCTGCCAGAGCCAGAGGACCCATGGGATGATTCATTCCCAGCTTCATGACGGTGTCGATATCCTCGCGTTTGCCAACGCCGTGATAGAGGCAGTACACCGCTTCGTTGATCATGGGCAGCAGAATGCGGTTGGCGATGAAACCGGGATAGTCATTGGCCACTGCCGGGGTTTTTCCAAACCGGATCGATAAATCCCATGTCATCTGAAAGGTTTCATCGGAGGTGGCAATACCCCGAATGATCTCAACCAGCTTCATGACCGGAACCGGGTTCATGAAGTGCATGCCAATCAGCTTGTCCGGTCGTTTGGTCTGGGCCGCAATCCGTCCGATGGGTATCGATGAGGTATTGGTTGCCAGAATGGCATCGGGCCTGCACGTCTCATCCAGTGTTTTGAAAATCTGGAATTTGATCTTTTCATTTTCCGTTGCGGCTTCGACCACAAAATCCGCGGCGGCCATGTCCCCGATTGAGACGCTGGGCTTGATCCGGGAAAGAATGGCCTGTTTTTCTTCCGCGGTCATTTTTCCTTTTTCGACGGCCCGATCCAGATTTTTGGAAATGGTCTTCATTCCCCGATCGACAAATTCCTGACTGATATCATTCATGATGACGGAAAGACCGCTGGCTGCAGCCACCTGTGTGATTCCGTTTCCCATCTGACCCGATCCAATGACACCGAACGTTTTGATATCCATTGTGAATCCCCTTGAATTTCAGTTTTTTAAAATAGGTCTTATAAGACCAATAGGCTCTATATTAAACAGATTGTTTGAAGGGCATTTAAACCCTATCTCGTCACAATCATGGCAACCGCCTCACCGCCTCCCAGACACAGGGATGCAAGGCCGGTCTTGAGATTGCGGTGAATCATTTCATGTAGCAGCGTAACCAGAACCCGGCATCCGCTGGCGCCGATCGGATGGCCCAAGGCCACACTCCCGCCATTGACATTGACCTTTGACGGATCCAGCTTCAGCGCGTTCAAGATGGCAACGGTTGATCCGCTGAATGCCTCGTTGATTTCAAACAGATCGATATCATCCACTGACAGGCCCTGTTTGTTGCAGCATTTGGGAACCGCCCAGATGGGCGCCACCAGAACATATTTCATGTCAAGTCCATAAGATGCCTGGGCACCGATGGTTGCCATGACCGTACAGCCCAGTTCCACAGCTTTTTCACGGCTCATGACAACAACAGCGGATGCTCCGTCGCTGATAATGGATGCATTTCCGGCTGTCCCGACACCACCGGACTTGAAAGCGGGTTTCATTTTTGCCAGAATATCATAAGGTGTTTCCTGACAGCACTCATCCTGGTCAAACTTTTTGGGAGCGCCTTTTCTCTGGGGAATTTCAACGGGCACAATTTCTTTTTTAAATCTTCCGGCGGTGATGGATTCCATGGCGCGTCTGTAGGATTCGGCGGCATACCGGTCCTGGTCTTCCCGGGTGATTCCGTATTTTTCCGAACACAGCTCATTGGAAATACCCATATGAAAATCATTGACGATATCCCAAAGTCCGTCATGGACCATATGGTCCTCGAGTTTACCGGGCCCCATGCGGTATCCAAACCGGGCCTTTTCGAGATAATACGGCGCCAGACTCATGCATTCCATGCCGCCGGCCACCACCACATCCGCATCGCCGGTCTGAATGGCCTGGGCCGCGAGCATGACCGCTTTCAAAGATGAGCCACACACCTTGTTGACCGTGATACATTCCACTTCCCAGGGCATTTCTGCCAGTACGGCCGCCTGTTTGGCCGGATTCTGGCCATAGCCGCAGGGTAAAACCTGTCCCATGATCACTTCATTGACCGTGGACTTTTCAATTCCGGCACGCTTTATTGCTTCCGCAATAACAATGGCCCCCAGTTTGGTCGCACCGGTTCCGGCCAGCGAACCGTTAAAGCTTCCCAGTGGGGTTCTGACCGCACTGACGATAACCGCTTCTTTCATGGTGATATCTCCTCTATTAGGCTGAAGTCTGAAGGCTGAAGACTGAAGGGTTAAGGATGATTTTCATTTTTATTTCAAGCCTTTTTCCTTCAGTCTTTCCACCTTCAGTCTAATTACATATTCCGGCGATACCGGCCGCCAACATCATAAAGGGCCTGGGTGATCTGGCCAAGTGAACAGACACGAACCGTATTCATCAGTTCCGCAAAAATGTTATCCCCGGCCAAAGCGGTTTTCTGCAGTCGGATCAGGGCTTCGGGCGCTTCGGTTTCATGGCGTTTTTTGAATTCATTCAGTCGGTTGAGCTGAGATTCCTTTTCGTCTTCGGTTGCACGGGCCAGTTCTACATCATCACTCAGCTCCTCAGTCCCGGCATGGGGATCCCGGAAGGTGTTGACCCCGACAATGGGATATTCACCCGTATGTTTCAGAAGTTCATAATAAATGGATTCTTCCTGTATCTTGCTGCGCTGATATCCGGTTTCCATGGCGCCCAGAACGCCCCCGCGGGCCGTGATCCGGTCAAATTCCATCAGAACCGCTTCTTCAACCAGCCGGGTCAGTTCCTCCACAACAAAGCTGCCCTGATTCATGTTTTCGTTTTTGGCCAGTCCCCATTCCCGGTTGATGATTAATTGAATGGCAAGGGCCCGGCGTACGGATTCGGTGCTGGGCGTTGTGATGGCCTCGTCAAATGCATTGGTGTGAAGGCTGTTGCAGTTGTCATAGATGGCGCATAGGGCCTGAAGCGTGGTCCGGATGTCGTTGAACTGAATATCCTGGCTGTGCAGGGACCGGCCCGAAGTCTGAATGTGATATTTCAGCATCTGGGACCGTTCCGACCCCTTGTATTTTTCTTTCATGGCAATGGCCCAGATACGCCGCGCCACCCTGCCGATGACCGTGTATTCGGGATCCATGCCGTTTGAAAAGAAAAAGGACAGATTCGGGGCAAAACTGTCCAGCGGCATGTTCCGGGACAGATAATATTCCACATAGGTAAAGCCGTTTGAAAGGGTCAGTGCCAACTGGGTGATGGGGTTTGCCCCGGCTTCGGCGATATGATAGCCCGATATGGAAACCGAATAAAAATTGCGAACATTGTTGTCGATAAAAAACTGCTGAATATCCCCCATCATCTTCAGGGCAAACTCGATGGAAAAGATGCAGGTGTTCTGACCCTGATCTTCCTTCAGAATGTCGGCCTGAACCGTTCCCCGAACATTTGACAACACCATGCTGCGGATTTTTTCCGCTTCTTCCGCCGACGGTTCACGGGAATTCTTCTCGCGGAAAACATCCATCTGCTGATCGATGGCCGTATTCATGAACATGGCCAGCATCATGGGAGCCGGCCCG
>JBFXFK010000310.1:0-4253 GCA_050179135.1 Desulfatirhabdiaceae bacterium
GAAACCTGACATTTAATGTAGATGATAATGATTCCTATAATGAAAATCGCCGGTCTGCTCTTCATTATGGATTGAATCAGTCCATATTCATGAACCATTCAAAATTCAGGGGGGATAATATTAATGGAAACCAAAAAAGCGGATGTCGATAAGCGAATCAATCCAAAAGATGTAACCATCTGTGAAGCCACGGCCCAGATGCTTGCAAAAGCCCAGCGGGATGGCGTTGAAACCGCGTTTGACCGGGCGGCAAGCATGAAAGCCTGCCCCATTGGTGCGGATTCGGCCTGCTGCAAACATTGTGCGATGGGACCCTGCAGACTCAATTCCAAAGATCCTTATGGGAAAGTGGGTGTATGCGGTGCAGACATCGATACGATTCAGGCGCGGAACTTTGCACGCATGGTATCCAGCGGTTCTGCCGCACATACCGATCATGGCATGGGGATACTGGATCTGTTTCGGGATGTGGTCAACGGTCATGCCACCGATTACAAGATCAAGGACACCATCAAACTGGAAAATGTCGCCCGATCCATCGGCATTGAGGTTGAGGGCAAAACCGTTCTGGAGATTGCCAAAGAGCTCTATACGGAACTGGAAAAAACCTACACCCAACTCGAGGGGGAAATTCCGTTTGCCAAACGGGTTCCGCCCAAAACACTTGAAACCTGGAGAAAACTGGGTATTGTTCCCCGCGGCGCCATGCGGGAAATCATGGAAATGATGCATCGTAGCCATATGGGCGTTGATCAACAGTATGAAAATATCGCGCTTCAGTTCAGCAGAACCGCGCTGTCAGATGGCTGGGGCGGTTCCATGGTCGCAACAGAGCTGGAAGACATCATGTTTGGAACGCCATCTCCGGTATGCGTGGAAGTAAATATGGGGGTATTGAAAGAAAATCAGGTCAATATAATTATTCATGGCCATGAACCCAGCCTCTTTGAATCGGTTCTGGAATCCGTGAATGAACCATCACTGATTCAGGCGGCCAAGAATGCAGGGGCCGCTGGCATCAATCTGGTGGGTATGTGCTGCTCCGGTGCAGAAATGATGGTTCGGCATGGCGTTCCCCATGCCGGCAATTTCATGTCAACAGAAGCCGTTCTCATCACCGGCGCCGTGGATGCCATCGGTGTGGATGTACAGTGCATCAAACAGGGACTGGCCAAGGTTGCCCAATGCTATGGCACCCTGATGTTTACAACCAACTCCCGATGCAAAATTGAAGGTGCACAGCATATTCCATTCAATGATCGTGATCCAAAAGCCTGCACGGATGAAATTGTCATCAAGGCCATCACCCGTTTCAAAAACCGGTCTCATCCGATTGAAATCCCCAAGAATGTCAATGTCGGCGTTCATGGCTTTTCCCATGAATATATCAGCTATATGCTTGGCGGAAGTTTCCGCGGAAGCTATACCCCACTGAATGAAAATATTATCAATGGCCGAATCCGTGGCGTGGCCGGGGTTGTGGGATGCACCAATCCCAGAGTCAAACAGGATTGGGTCCATGTTGAACTGGTCAAAGAACTGATCAAAAACGATGTATTGGTGCTTCAGACAGGTTGCTCCCAAATTGCATTGGCAAAAGCCGGGCTGACGATACCGGAAGCCGCAGTTCTGGCAGGCCCGGGTCTTCGGGAAGTCTGTGAAACGGTTGGTATGCCGCCGGTTTTGGGTCTTGGCGCATGTGTTGATAACAGCCGAATCCTGGTGGCAGCATCAGAAATGGTCAGAGAGGGCGGACTGGGCGATACCATTGCCGGTCTTCCGGTTGCCGGCGCGGCTCCGGAATGGATGAGTGAAAAAGCCATCGCCATTGGTCAATATTTCGTGGCATCCGGCGTATATACGGTTTTTGGCGTAACCTTCCCGGTTGTCGAAAAAACCCGTTTTCATGATCTGCTCTTTAATGGAATGGAGAAACAGGGCATGGGAAAATGGGGTTTTACGGTAGATCCCTATGAAATGGCCCGCATGATGATCGATCACATTGACAAAAAACGCCAGGCACTCGGCATAGACAAAGCCAGGGAACGAACCCTGTTTGACATGGCCGATCGCCGGATTATGGAAGCGGCCTGATCAACTTAACCAATAATTGCAAGTAACACGCATAGGGCGGCATATCAAATGCCGTCCTATGCATTTTTCAACCTGATTTCTTCACCCTGCTATCCCCCTTCTTTACCGCTCCCCCATCTTCCCGGCCAGGCGTATCAGCCGCTCTTCACATTTTTTCGCAATCAGCGCATGATCGAGCGGCGGCGAAAGCGCGTCCACTTTCAGGTCATTCAGCGCAGCCAGGATGCGGCCCGTGGAAAACGCTCCCAACAATCGGGTCAGACACATATCCAGATCATTCTGGTTGCCGGACCGGGCCAATATCTCGATCAGCCCGAAGTGTACCCATATCTCGTTTGGCGCCAGCCGGATTGCCTTTTTGACAAACTGTTCGGATATTGCGTATTTTTCCTCACGGCTGAGGGCCATTCCCAGATAAAACAGGCTGTTGACATGAAACGGGTTGTGTTTCAATGCCTTGCGAAAGGTTGTCGAAGCTGTCTCGTCAGGATGATATTTTAATCGGATAAATCCCTTCAGACACAGATATTCAGCATTGTTCGGGTGCGCCTCCAGCAGTCTGTCAGCAACCTGCAGGGCCATGTTGGAATTGCCAGAACCGAGATATGCAACAGCCAGATTGAAATTGGTGGTCGAATCGGACGGATCGATGGATCGTGCTGCCTGGTACAGTTGAATGGCCTGTTCATAATTTTTTTTCTTTGAATACAGATTTCCCATATTGTTGTATGTAAACGCCCGGTGCTCCAAAACCAGATCTTTTCCCTGTAACGCCATTTCATAAAGCTGCATGGCCTTGTCCGGCATGCCGATTTTTTCATAATGATCCGCTGCCAGATTATGGTAGGATCGTCCCATGCCGGGCGCTTTGACAATGGCGTCTTCCCAGAATGATTTTTCAGTCTGATACACCATGTTCCGGGTGGTTGTGCCAATCCCCATTGCCATAATCAATGCGGCAACAGACAGACTGATGACCGGTTTCAAAATGGATGACCGCCCGTCAGCATACTGGAGAAGCCTGAAAATTCCTGTCGAGACCGGGAAAAACAGAAAGGCCGATGGCAGGTAATTGCGATGCTCATATACAAGCTCAAGCGGCACGATGCCGGATTCGATGCCATGCATCAAAAAATAGAACAAAATGGCAAAAGACCATGCCGTCCAGCGTTTCCATTTCCAGAGCGATGCACCAACCAGTGAAACAATCAGCAGCAGGGAAGCCAGCGTTGTCACCGGGTCAACAATGGATCGGGATATGGCCACATCATGCATAAACGATAACCGGCTTTCGACCGGATAGACAATCTGCCCCAAATACATCACCAGAACCCGAAACTGGGTCAACACCCGCTCCCACATGGTAAATGGCCGCCTGGCATAGCCATCCAGAATGGAAAGCGGATTGCCATTCAGAAAAAACCAGGCGCAAATCAATACCGCAGAAAACGCGACAGCCAATAAAAACCAGAACCGGATTCGACTGGTTTGTTCCGGCCTGGTCTGAAAAAACAGAATTTCAACCAAGAGCAGTCCGGCCGGAAGAATGGCGCCGTTTTCCTTTGACCCGACCGCCAGCACAAAACTGAGAACGCATAAACCAAAAAACACCATTTTTCGGGATGTGGATGTGGCGATCCTGGCCCGGATATACGCATAAATACTGACCAAACAGAACAGGGCAGCCAGGGATGTCATTCGCTGAACAATATAGGTGACCGCCTGGGTCTGAATGGGATGGACAGCCCACAGCACAGCACTTAACAGCGCAATGGATTTTGCGTGGTCGGCATATCGGCTGAAGCCCGGCGTACAGGCGTGTTTGAGCAGCAGCAGAATAATGGCATATATCAGCAGGGCATTCATGCCATGGATGATGATATTGACCGCATGATAGCCAAACACCCGCTCCTGGCCCCAAAACCAGTTGAGCCCGAATGTCAGACCGGCAACCGGCCGGTACAGATCGCCATCTGCCCGGGGATTACCCAGCGTGGGCGTATAAAACGTCTGCAGAATGGATTGGGGATACAGGTCGGAAAGATGCAGGCGGGTATTCCAGACAATATTGGGATAGTCGTCAAAATGCCACGCGCCATCGGTCGAATTGGCATAAATGATGCCGACAAGCAGAATGATCAGCCAGAATGCCGTGTGAT
>JBFXFK010000311.1:0-4247 GCA_050179135.1 Desulfatirhabdiaceae bacterium
CCATCCTGACTGGCAGACAACAGATTTCCGGCGATGAGCACAGCCAGAATTTCATCCTGAGTTGCAACCAGATTGGGAAAAATAAAGGAATTGTCCGTGTAGTAATAGCCGCGTCGGCACGCGTGATATTCCATCGGGGCGTCGTAGCGGTCGCGCATGAAGGTGATGGTGCGCTGGGCTGTTTTGGAAGAGATTTCAAACCGGTCGGAAAGGGTGGAGGCGTTGGGGTAGCGGTTGCAGCGGATCTGATGGTCAAACCATTTGAGCCGCTCGATGATCAGAAAATTTCCCATCGATATCTCCTGGCAGATGCGGGAGGTTTTATTGGAATAGTCAGCAGAATTTGAGTGCAGCTATGCCTTACATCCATTGTTCCGGAAAAAACAAGACAATTTCTTTTTTATGGAATTTTTTTGGTATGTAATTCCTTACGTATAAATTATTATTACATGCTGATTTAATTATATATTTAAACAATAATATGCTTCAGGAATTTATTGAAATTGATCGTGGTCCCCAAAGACACCCGGGGTAAATTCAAATAAAGATTTCATCAACAAGGTCGAAAAGTAAAAGATTCAAATATTATCCGTTTCATGTAAAAAGTTGTTGATTGTCAGCAAGCCTTTTCTTATTATTGGCGCAGGAAAATGGGATGAACATCTAATCAGGAGGAATCACAATGAAGAAACTGGTTTTTATTGCTGTATTGGGTTTGTTGATGGCGGGATGTGGTTCGGCTGCAAAACAGTCAGAATTTTGGGAACACAGCTCCATGTATAAGAATGCGGATCATTTGAAATACAGTTGGGGCGGCTATGCCAATACCACGCCGGAAAAAGTTGAGGAATCTTCAGCCGAAAAATGGTGGGGAATTCCACAGGGCGGCCATTAATTACAAGATAGTTTTTTTCCCGATAAGGGGGAAAGGCCTGTGCCTTTCCCCTTTTTTATTTTACGCCTCATTCTTTACAACACCGCTTCCATCCATTATTATAGCTTTCAAGATAAAGATTTTGGGTGCGTTATCGGTCGGGGATGGCCGGAAGCTTTTCAAGGCGTTAGCCGCCAAAAAGGCCTATCCCCTCCCTGCTGCCTTCCCAAAATCATTATCTTAAAAGCTATATATTCCATCATCAATATGACCAATTCGCACGTTCGGGCCTTTTACAGGCATAATTCTACCCAATAGAAAGGATATGAACCATGAGCTTTGAATTCAATGCAGATGATATTTTTGCGATGGCGGAACAGATTGAACGTAACGGTGCAGAATTCTACAGAACGGCCTGTACCGGCATTGCCGACACCCATGCCAGGGCGTTTTTGGACAAGCTGAGCAAAATGGAGGAAGATCACGAAAAAACATTTGCCTCCATCCGCGCTGGTCTTTCACAGAAAGAAAAAACACCAACCGTATTTGATCCGCAGGATGAATCGGCGCTGTATCTGAAAGCCCTGGCTGACACCAAGGTTTTTTTTGAAAAGCAGATCGATGTCTGCTCTTTGAAAGAGGTTTTAAAATCAGCCATCGAAGCGGAAAAAGATTCCATCGTGTTTTATCTGGGGATGAAGGACATCGTTCCGGATACACTGGGAAAAAAACGCATCGATGATATCATCAAGGAAGAAATGGGCCATATTCGAATGCTCAGCAAGGAACTGGTTGCATTGAAAGTCTGATGGTGATGAATCACGCCGCCAGTTTACCGATATCCGCCAGCTTTTCCAGTCCATCCCGGTCGGTCAAATAAATTTCGTTACCCTGGACCCGAATCAGATTGCCTGTTGTCATTCTGGCAAATATTCGGGACAGGGTTTCCGGAATGGTTCCCAGCAGGCTGGCCAACTGACTTTTTGAAACATTCAGATTCACACAGTCCGTCCGCCCCTGCTCTTCTGACAGATAGAGCAGATAGGACGACAATCTGCCCGGAACTTCTTTCAGGGACAAATTCTCGATATGAACGGTGAACTCCCTCAGCCTCAGGGACAACAGTCCCAGCATTTTGATTGACAACATCGGATTTTTTGTAATCAAATCGATAAACGCCGGTTTGGGAAAAAACAGAAGCTGGGTTTTTGCAATACATACTGCCGTTGCCGGAAATGACGCGCCGGTAAAAACAGGCACTTCTCCAAATGGTTCGCCCGGGCCGAAAATATGAAGGATCTGCTCTTTTCCGTCTGACGACGCCTTGTAAATTTTTACCCGTCCCGACACAATGATATAAAATCCATTGCCGTCGTCACCTTCAGAAAAAATTGTCTGTCCCTTTGCACAGTCTTTCGTAATAGATATATATCGTATGGATTCAAGCTGTTCCACATTGAGCCCTTTGAAAATAGGCGCTGCTGACATCACTTTCACGATCCGGTTTGTTGTCATTTCCTGGTCCGGTTTGCCCACAATTATCTCCCGATGCGGATTATTTTTGAATAAAAAAAATTCATTCTGTTGATTTAAGTCAAGGCAATCATCGATAAAATGGCGTAAAAACATATCCAACAAGTCAGAACGAGATTCACCATATCGAAAACGCAAAGCCCGATCAACCCGATTCAACAGAAAGGAGATTTACCATGTTTTGTTATCAGTGTGAACAAACGGCAAAAGGCGAAGGATGCACCAAAATCGGCGTGTGTGGAAAACAACCCGAGGTTGCGGCACTTCAGGATTTATTGGTTTATTCTGTCAAGGGGCTGTCTCTTTATGCCGTTGCGGCAAAAAAACAGGGAATCACGGATTCCGTCATGGACCGGTTTGTCTGTGAGGCGATTTTTTCAACCCTGACCAATGTGGACTTTGATCCAGCCCGATTTGTTCCCATGATCCAGAAAACCGTGGCATATCGGGATGCGCTCAAATCCAAAACAGGTCTTGCCATGACAGATGGCGCGGCGACATTTGTTCCCGCCGGCACACTTGAAGGGATGGTTGCGCAGGGTGAAACCGTCGGCGTCCAGTCTGATCCCGCTATCAATCCCGATATCCTGTCATTACAGCAGATTCTGATTTATGGCATCAAGGGCGTTGCCGCTTATGCGGATCATGCCGCCATTCTGGGACAGACCGACGAAACGGTTTTTGCCTTTATTTATGAGGGAATGGCTGCCACATTGAACAAAAACCTGGGGCTCAATGACTGGGTGGGTCTGGTACTGAAATGCGGCGAAATCAATCTTCGGGCCATGGAACTTCTGGATGCCGGCAACACCGGCACCTATGGCCATCCGGTTCCGACCGTTGTGTCGCTGGGCGCCAAAAAAGGCAAGGCCATTCTGGTTTCCGGTCATGATCTGAAAGATCTGGATGACATTCTGAAACAAACTGCGGGGAAAGGGATCAATGTCTATACCCATGGTGAAATGCTGCCCTGTCACGGCTATCCCGAACTGAAAAAATATGATCATTTCTATGGTCATTACGGCACGGCCTGGCAGAATCAGGCCAAAGAATTTGCCGCGTTTCCGGGCGCTATTCTCATGACCACCAACTGCATCCAAAAACCCAAAGAATCCTATCAGGACAATATCTTTACAACCGGACTTGTCGGCTGGCCCGGTGTGACACACATTGCAGACAAGAATTTCGCACCGGTTATTGAAAAAGCCCTGTCCATGCCGGGCTTTACAGAAGATGTACCCGGCAAGACCGTGATGGTGGGCTTTGCCCGGAATGCGGTCATGGGTGTGGCAGGCCAGGTCATCGAAGCGGTCAAAAACAAGGCAATCCGGCATTTCTTTCTGGTGGGCGGATGTGACGGCGCCAAAACCGGCCGGGATTATTACACGGAATTTGTCGAAAAGGTCCCGTCGGATTGTGTGGTCCTGACACTTGCCTGCGGAAAATTCCGGTTTTTTGACAAGTCGCTCGGCGACATCGGCGGCATCCCCAGACTGCTCGATATCGGTCAGTGCAACGATGCCTATTCCGCCATTCAGATCGCGGTGGCATTGGCCGGCGCATTCAATTGCGGGGTGAACGACCTGCCGCTGTCCATGATTCTGTCCTGGTATGAACAAAAGGCGGTGGCCATCCTGTTGACACTGCTCCATCTGGGTATCAAAAACATTCGGCTTGGGCCCAGCCTCCCGGCGTTTATCACCCCCAATGTGCTGAATGTTCTGGTTGAAAATTTCAACATCATGCCCATCACCACGCCGGATGCGGATCTGAAGGCAATTTTGGGATAAGTTTGAACATGAAGAAAAACGGAAGATAAGAAGTTGGGAAGATCGGAGGC
>JBFXFK010000312.1:0-4237 GCA_050179135.1 Desulfatirhabdiaceae bacterium
GGGAGGCGATGCCATAAGGCCGCAGCAGCGCATCCAGTCTTTCGGCCTGGGAAGGGGTCGAGCATGCGGCAACCGTCATGGCCCCCAACTGCTTTTGCTCCTGAATCCAGGCGGCAAGTGGCTGAAGAATGTGTTCTTTTTCCCGTTGGGCGGTCAGGGTCTCCTGAAGCGAATGATTGTCCCCGACCTGCATCTCGATGCTCAGAGACCCGCCGGATTTGAATTTTTGTGACAGGGGTGTGGATATGGCCCGTAATGACAGGGGCAGTCGCTCTTTCAGCTCATGGGCAATATCGGACCAGGTGACATACAGTTGTTCCGGCAGCAGATGCACCTGCTGATCCCGAATTGCGTTCAGATGGTTTTTGATGGCCTTTTCCATGAACTGGTTTGCGGATTTTTCGATTTCTTCGGGTTCGATCAGAACACACAGTGCATGATCCGGCACATAGTCAAAAAAATGGTCCATTTTGGCGTAAATCAACGGCGCCAGATTTTCGATACCCGGGAAAATGCCCTCCTGCCGGATCCGCTCAATCAGATCCCGGACCGCTGTCGCCGGCAGGTCCATGGATGTGGCCTGTTCCCAAATCCGGGATATGAGTGTATCCATATCCGAAAGCCTGACAATGGCTTCCCGCGCCGGAATGATGACCATCTCATCGATCGACCGGATCGTTCTCTGGTTGGCGGCAGAAAAAAAACGAATGGATTCGACCATGTCCCCAAACAGTTCAATGCGGACCGGATCGGGATACAATGGCGAAAAAATATCGACAATGCCTCCCCGGATACAGAAATCACCGGGTTCTTCGACAATCATGCTCCGGGAATATCCGCCGGACACCAGCTTTTCCACGATACGATCCAGATCGATATCTTCATTCACCTGAATCAGGTCGCAGTATTGGGCCAGTTCCTGCCGGGGAATCACGCCCTGGAGGAGGGCTTCGGCACTGGTCACAACCAGGGGCGGGTGGAAACTGTTCATCAACTGATAAAGTGTATACAGTCTGGTGGCAGCGGTTCCATTCAGGGAGACCAGCTTGAGGGTCATCAGGTTGTAAGCCGGAAATTCCAGTATCGGCAGATTTTCGCCGGCAAAAAACTGCATGTCCTGAATGGTTCGTTCGGCATCCTTGGCGTTAGGGGTTACCACCACCATTGGAACGGGTTTATCCCGCCAGAGGCGGGCAAGAATCCAGGCAGCGGATGAACCGGAAAGCCCGGAGCAGTCAATGGGTGTCTGTCGGTTGAAAAGCGAATCAGACAGTCTTTTAAAATTATTTTTTTCTTGATTTATCATTACAAAACAAGTATCCACTCTAACGTTTATCGCTCACCGCCATTCATAAAAAAATGGCGGATCCACCCCACTGCATGGCCGGCGTAGCTCAGTTGGTAGAGCAGCTGATTCGTAATCAGCAGGTCCGCGGTTCGAATCCGCGCGCCGGCTCCATAAAAAAGTTAAATATATCATGTTGTTAAGAGCTTTCCAAGTTTTGATCTTGGAAAGCTTTTTTATTCTGTGTGTGAATTTGTGTGTGAATTTTTTCTGGCTCTTTCATAAACGCCCATTGCATCACATGCGTCGTTACCAAGGCTATGTAAATATATTTCGGTAGTGGTTCTTTGTTCATGCCCTAAAAGCCGTTGCGTAACACCAATCGGAACATTATTGTTGTCCATGACCGAGGCGCCGGAATGTCTGATGGGGTGATATCTGAAATATCTGACACCAGCATTTTCACACAACTTTTTCATTATTTTTTTTCTGTCCTGGTATGGGCCTTCAACGAATTTTTCTTCCTTTACACTCCAATATCTGTGCCAGAAAACCAGAGGATTATTTTTGTCGCGTTCTGAAAACCTTCTTGAAAGCACTTCATGGAGCTTTTCTGTCATAGGAATTCTTCTTGGTGTTAAGTGGCCACCCTTTTTTTTTCGCGTATATAGCACAACATATCTGTTTTCAAAATTGATATCATCCCATACCAGACGATTAATTTCGCCCACTCTCGCCAGTGTTTCACGAATCGTCCAAAGGTAATCCTTCATTTCAGGATCAGCGACGGAAATGACTTTATCGATATCCACCTGGGATGGAACATATTTTTCTTTCTTTTCGACTGGAAAAAATTGAATATCCTCCATCGGGTTTTCTGTAATCCACCTTTTCCGTTTGCCGTAGTTAAATAATGCCCGAAGTGATCTGATTTCAGCATTCCCGGTTTCATGTGATATTTTTTTTCTGGCTCTAAGGAATTTATGGATCATATCTTCTGAAATTTCATCACACATCAATTCACCCCATTCTTTAACCCAGCGCTTTGCCTGATATAATCCGTCTCTATAGTATTTCGCGGATTTATAATCCTTTAAAAAATCAAGTCGCCTGTTAACCAGATCCAAGAATCCCATGCCGATTATGATCGATGAGATTTCCTTTTGTTGTTTCTGGTCTTGATCCGGATTTAATACCTCCTCTCTCCTTTTTGCCTCTGCCTGTTTTGCTTCTTTTTTGCTCGGGTACCACTGATCTGTGTACCTCTGCCCTTTCAGGGTGAAGTCGTACCTCCACCCCTTTCCTTTTACAAAATATTCGCTCATATAGGGTCTCCTTATCTGGAAATAATATGGAGCCCCCGATCTTCACACCGCCCAACTCCTGCCAGTGCTTGTATACCCAACTCACACTCTTCCGCAAGAACAGGGCAACATCCTCCGGTAGCAATACCACCGGGCCTATTCCGTTGTCAAATTGTGCGTTGTTTTCCTGTCTTTCCATCGGTCCGCTCCATGCTGTTCGACATTTTTCAGCAGAATAGACCCATGGCTGAACCAAATACATGATAATGTTGTTTACTTATAATTTAATTAATGTTATTTTTATAGTAATCAATAACAAATTCATTGAGATTTAAAAATATGCAAATTGAATGCAACCCATCCGAATTGTCGCAGGCAGTCAAATCATTAGTTATATTTATAAATAATATCAGTATGTTAAATATTTATGATATGGCGCTATCGGGCAATGTGACAGCAATTTTTAAGGACTTTATCGGAGGGATTGAAAACAGATTATCGATCGCTACCCTGGCGAAGCAGGCTGTAAAACCAGTTATGACCGATAAAGACAATTCTGTTGAGATACTCTGTCCCGATAAATTTGATCTGCTTTGTCATTTGAACGGCAGCGTATTCACTGTGGGGCATGCGGATATTGCGAAAATTAAAACATTGGCCAACTCGCTGAAAAAAGAAATCGCCGATGGCAACCATATCCATTATATACCGACGGCCATCCGGGATGAAAAACTGACCAGGATTGTTGAAATGAAGGACGCATGTGGTGATAAAGCAGAAGACCGGTTCAAGGAGATCGTATCATATCACCAAATTATGACGGTTCAGGCTATCACCGGGTTCGGGCGTGAACTGCTGGTACTGCGTCACCAGGATAAATACGACCACACCCAGACAACACTGTCCCCGGTCCATACTGAAGTCATGAGCTGTTACCGCGAAAGCTGGTCATCCCTGATTGAATTGGTTGCATCTTTGCTCGTGACATACCATTTAATAAACGGCAATCTGAACCGGATATCTTCCTGCCTTGAATGTGGCAAATTAATTTTCCAGAACCGTGCTGGATGTCGGAGTTATTGCAGCATGGGTTGCAGGGTTCGGCACAATCAGGCGTCTGAAAATCCGGTCCAGAGGAAATGTCGTCGAAGACAAAACGCATGGGCGCAGAATCAAATTAAAACCGGTCATCCTGACTTTCTTTTGAAAAACCAGTGTGGAGATTGCATCGCTGACCTCCCTGGTGGGAAATGTCGATTGATTCAAGATCGAAATGAGGGAAGGTTAAAGGCAAGCAAATAAGATTTAGATTGGGGTGTAAGATGGTAACCCAAATCAGAGGGCCATTGACGCCGAAGACAAACCTCACCGATTGCACGGCAAACCAGAATCTCCCTGACCATTGGCAGGTACGGTGGCTACGGAAATCTTGGATATGTCATGGCATGTACTGTTCCAGATCAAACACCAACCGTCAACATATACGGTTATCCGTTTCAGCTCATAAGCGTAGTTGTGACGTGTGTCAGCGGCGACCTGAAAATGTATCTTATTCGGCGGTTTGAAAATGTTGTTCTTTTCTTTTGACTTTACTTCATGAAAATTCATTAAGACATTCTTCTTCAATTTTCTTCGATTTTATTTCCTC
>JBFXFK010000313.1:0-4229 GCA_050179135.1 Desulfatirhabdiaceae bacterium
GACACCACCGTCATGTAAACCGGACGATCTCCCTGAAACCGGTCATGAAAAATATTCAGGACATTGGCTTTCAGACTGGCAACCAGGCTTAATAGCCGGGCCAGGGATCCCGGCGCATCATTCAGCAGAATTCGAATCCGCATGACCCGGCCGTTTCGAATCAGGCCTTGCTGAATGATCCGGCCCAGAAGCGGGCTGTCCACATTTCCGCCACTGATGATCAAAACAACTGTCGCCCCGGACGGAATATCCGCGGATCGGCTCAAGAGTGCAGCAAGGGGAATGGCCCCGGCGCCTTCGGCCAGAATTTTTTTCCGTTCCAGAAGCAACAGCATGGCGCGTGCAATCTGGGCTTCCTCGACCAGCACAACCTGTTCCACTTCTTTTTTCATCAGGTCAAATGAAAGGGTCCCGACCTGTCTGACAGTGATGCCGTCCGCCAAGGAAGGGGCTGCATCCACCGACAGCGGCGCACCCGCCTGAAACGCCGCCTGAGCTGAAGGGCACACGGCAGCCTGAACACCGATTACCCGTGCATGGGGGCAAATATGGTGGAGCGCTGTTGCCACGCCGGCAATCAGTCCACCGCCGCCCACCGGCGCCCATACCATATCGACGTTGTGAAGACTCTGGCAAATTTCCAGGCCGATCGTGCCCTGCCCCACAATGATGTCCCGATCATCAAACGGATGCACAAAGCACGGGCCGGATCGGGAAATTTCAAGGGCCGCGTTCAGACTTTCATCAATGCTGGAACCGGCCAGAATTACGGTCCCTCCGTAGTTGCGGGTCGCTTCCTGCTTGGAAATGGATGCCCATTCCGGCATGACAATGGTTGATGGAATACCGGCGATGGATGCGGCCAGCGCCACCCCCTGGGCATGATTGCCTGCAGAAGCGGCCACAACGCCTTTGCTGCCAATCTGTTTGGCCTGTGACAGGATTTTGTGGGCTGCGCCCCGAATCTTGAATGAGCCGGTTTTCTGAAGGTTTTCCAGCTTCAGAAAAATCCGGGCATCAAACATCCGGCTGAGTGTGGGTGAAAAAATAACCGGAGTCTGAATGATCACATCCTGAATTCCGGCCGCTACCCGCTTGAATTCATCCAGGGTGATCGCCGGTTGGCTGGGAACAGAAGCCGTTGTCATTCCCGGAACTCCTGAGCAATGATGCCATATTTTTTTAATATCTGCTGCAGATACTGTCTTTCAATTCCACACAGTTGTGCAGCCCGTGAGATGTTGCCTTCGGACTGCCTGAGAACATGCTCCAGATAGCCCTGATGAAATTCCTGTAAAACCTGGTTTTTGGCATCTTTATATCCCAATCCGGTAAACAGGGAAAAAGCATCCCGGCACGGAACATGTTTCGGAAAATCAATTCCGACATCATCGGTTCGGAGCACATCTTCCGGCGCCAGAACAACTGCCCGTTTGATAATATTGGACAGCTCCCGGACATTGCCTTCCCAGTTTTTTTGAACCAGATGCTGCATCAGTTCCGGGCTGATGCCTTTTTTGGTGCGGGAAAACTCGTTGCCATATTTGTGTAAAAAATAATGGGCCAACAGCGGGATGTCCTCTTTTCGATCCCGAAGGGCAGGCATGTGCAAATTGACCACATTCAGGCGATAATACAGGTCTTCCCGGAACTGACGTTCTGCGATTCTGGCTTTCAGGTCCCGATTGGTGGAGGCAATCACCCGGACATTGACGCGAATGGATCGGGTTTGCCCCAATGGCTTGATTTCCTTGTCTTCCAGGGCCTGAAGGAGTTTGGTCTGCACCGAAAGCGGAATATCGCCTATTTCATCCAGGCAGATCGTGCCCCCTTCCGCCTCTTCAAACAACCCCGTCTTATCTTGGGTGGCATGCGTGAATGCACCTTTTTTATACCCGAACAGCTCGCTTTCCAGTATATTTTCCGGAAGCGTCGGACAATTCACATGGACATAGGGTTTTTCATGCCGCTGACTGAGGGCATGGATGGCCCGCGCCGCCAGGTTTTTCCCGGTTCCGGATTCGCCGGTGATCAACAGCGTCACATCGGTCTGACTGATCATCTGGATGGCGTCATAAATTTTCTGCATGGCCGGACTGATACCGACCAGATTCTGAAATCTTTCTTCTTTTTGAATCCGCTGCTGCAGGTGACGGTTCTCGCGGAGCAGGCGGCTGCGCTCAAATGCTTTTCTCAGCAGATGAATGATGTCTTCATGTTCAAACGGCTTGGTGATGAAGTCATACGCACCTTTTTTTATGGAGTCCACGGCCACCTCGATGACCCCATAAGCGGTCATCATGATCACGGTCAGCCAGGAATCGATCTGACGAATCCGTTGAAGCAGTTCGATGCCATCCATTTCCGGCATTCGAATATCGATCAGGGCCACATCAAAGGATTGGTTCTGAATGAGCTGAAGCGCCGATGCCGCATCGGAAGCGGTCTCGATGTCACAGTCGATGTCCGTCCGGATAGAGCGCCTGAGCAGCCTGAGCATTTCAGTTTCGTCGTCAACGATGATCAGCCTGGGTTTCATAAGCCGTATTGATGAATAAGAAAAGTTTTGCGTTCCGGGTTTTGTGTTTTGCGTTGAAAGCGGTAAATATCATTTTCAAATTTGGGGGGAAGCATTCGGAATGATTCATGAATATTTAGCATTAAAATTCATTCAGTATTGAGATTTGAGTAGTGTGTATTGAGAATCTGCCAGCATGTTCGATGGCTGCACAGCCTGAACGCTGGTTGCGGCGCCTTCGGTCTTCAGCCTTTTTCATGGCGTTTGTTTTTGCATTGAGCATAAAAACCCGATATTATCCGGATTATCCTGGGAATGGGCAACATGGATTGATTCAGTATAGAGTTGGACGGATTCAATGACAAGTGAAAATATCAGCAGGCTGCGGATTGACAAATCGGTTTCACGGGCGCGATCATCAAAAAACTCGCGGTATTTGATTGTTTTTTTGGTGATCGCTGCGGCTGTGGGCATCGGTTTTTTGTACCGGAAAGGGATATTGACGCCTGCGGTTGAAATTCAGGTCACATCTCTTCAGTATGTCTATCCATCCCAGACGATCACACAATTGAATGCCAGCGGATACATCGTGGCCCAGCGAAAGGCTGCGGTTGCCTCCAAAATTACCGGACGACTGGTGTATCTGGCTGTCGAAGAAGGCAGTCGGGTAAAATCCGGTGATCTCATCGCCCGCCTGGAAAACGAGGACATGCTGGCCATGCGGGACCAGGCTATGGCCAATATCGAGACCGCACGCTTCAATCTGAGCCAGGCCATTGCCGAGTTGAATGAAGCAGAAAAGGGATACCGTCGCAGCCGCGCCCTGGTGGATGCGGAATATATTGCCAAGTCGGAGTTTGATACGGCAGAAGCCCGATATATCAGCGCACTGGCGCTGGTTGATGCGCGCCAATCCATTGTCAAATCCGCTCAGGCAGCCCTCCGGGAAACGGATGTCATGCTGGATTATACCCAACTGCGGGCGCCATTCGATGCGGTCGTTCTGACTAAAAATGCGGATATCGGCGATATTGTCACACCGCTGGGTGCGGCCGCCAATGCCAAGGCCGCTGTCGTGAATGTGGCGGACATGACATCGCTTATGGTTGAAGTGGATGTGTCCGAGTCCAATATCGGTCGGGTTCAAAAGGACCAACCCTGTGAAATTCAGCTCGATGCCCTCCCGGATGAGCGTTTTTCCGGAAGCGTTCACATGATCGTACCCACTGCGGACAGAACCCGGGCATCGGTGATGGTCAAGGTGGCCTTTGACCGCCTTGATCCGCGGATTCTTCCGGAAATGAGCGCCAAAACAGCTTTCTTGTCCCGGCCCGTGCTTCCGGAAGAGCAAAAACCGGTCATGGCGTTGCCATCGGGCGCCATCGTGCAACGGAACAATCGACTGGTGGTGTATCAAATTGTGGCGGATCGGGCTGTTGAAACGCCCGTTGAGACCGGTAAAACACTTGACAGCCTGACAGAGCTACGAAATGGGCTGAATATCGGACAAAAAGTGGTTTTGAATCCAACGGATCGCATTCAAAACAATGTTCGTGTCAAAATTGTTCAATAGCCCGCTTCAACTATAGCTTTTCAGATAATGATTTTGGGAAGGCAGCAGGGAGCGACTGTCTTGAAAGTCAAGTCTAAATTGCGTAATTCGAGCTCCATTTTGTGTTATTTTTGATCATGGCGTTGGCAATGACCAACA
>JBFXFK010000314.1:0-4213 GCA_050179135.1 Desulfatirhabdiaceae bacterium
ATTCCCATCAACCTGGCGCATGGCATCATCGATCAACTGAAAACCAAGGGATCGGTTACCCGTGGATGGCTCGGGGTGGTCATTCAGGATCTGTCTGAAGAAATGGCGGATTATTATGGCATTCCGGATAAAAAAGGGATTATGGTCATGGAAGTCATGCCCGGACATCCGGCAGAGGCAGCAGGCATTCAACCCAGAGACATCATCGTGGAAATCAATGGTCAACCGGTTGTCACCAGCCGGGATTTGACCAACCTGGTTGCCGGCCTGAATGTGGGTGAAAAAACAAAAGTCGTTTTGATTCGAAATGGAAAGAAACAGAGTGTTCAGGTGGAAATTGCCAAACGGCCCGATGATACAACCCAACTGGCTTCCGGATCACCGGAAAAAAGTTCCGAGGATGAACTGGGCATCCGTGTTTCAAATCTGACGCCGGAACTGGCCAAACGATTGAATACCACTCAGACGGATGGCGTGGTCATCGAACAGGTCAACCCCGATGGCAAAAGTGCTGAAGCCGGTCTGTCTCCTGGCGATATCATTAAGGAAATCAACCATATTCCAATTAAAAATACCAAGGACTATGCATCCGCCATTTCCAAAATCAAGAAAAGTGAGGCTATCCAGATGTTCATCTGGCGAAGCAATGCCGGTTTCCTGGTCATTAAACTCACAAAATAATCCGTTATGATAAACGTTGTTTCCCCGGCCAAAATCAATTTGTTTCTGGCGGTTACCGGAAAACGTCCTGACGGATACCACAATCTCGTCAGCCTGATGTGTCCCATTGCGCTTTATGACGAGATTGCGATGGATTTCAATGGGAATCATATCCAGGTCGTCTGCAATCATCCGGATGTTCCACAGGATGAAAGCAACCTGGCGGCGCGTGCGGCCATTGAATATTGCAGGCGCGTCAACAATCGACAGGGAGTATCGATTCGGATCGACAAGCGGATTCCGGTGGCTGCGGGTCTCGGTGGCGGCAGCAGCAATGCGGCCACCGTTCTTCTGGCCATGAACCGGTATCATGGCAATCTTTTGTCCCCCCGGGAACTGGCCGAAATGGCTATCGCACTCGGATCGGATGTGCCTTTTTTCATTTATCAGAAACCGGCCATTGTTACCGGCAAAGGCGAACAGATTGAAATTTATGACCGTCTGTCATCATTTCCAGTCCTTTTAATATGCCCTTCTGTTTCCGTTTCAACACAAATGGTCTATGCCAATCTGAATTTAGGATTGACAAAGTGTGAACAAAAGCTTAAAAAATTTCTTTTAAACGACTGCCAGTTTGATATTCAATCCGGGCTGTGCAATGATCTGGAAACCGTAACCGGTTCAATGGTTCCGGAGATCGGCCAGATCAAACAATTGCTGATCCAAAACGGAGCCCTGGGGTCTCTGATGTCGGGAAGCGGTCCATCTGTTTTTGGCGTGTTTTCGGACGATCAGGCAATGTCACTTGCATACCGGTCAATTTCAGACGATTTTGGTTATTCGTGTTTCATGACGCGGCTTTTGGTCTGACTTTTCCATTTCTGAAAGCTGAAATGATGCTGTCCTGTTGGGGTGTCGTCAAGCGGTAAGACACAGGATTTTGGTTCCTGCACTCGGAGGTTCGAATCCTCCCACCCCAGCCAAACATGATTACGCATGCAGTTTATCTTCAATCCATATAAAATCAGGAATATCGATGAACGGCTTTTTAACCAATGGCCTGACAATTTTTTCCGGCAATTCCAATCCATCCCTGACACAAAAAATTTGTGAGTATATCGAGATTGATGTCGGCCATGCAAAGGTAAAAACATTCAGTGATGGTGAAATTCAGATTGAAATCAATGAAAATATCCGATCCAGGGATGTATTTGTAATTCAGTCCACCAGTTCTCCGGTCAATGATTATCTGGTTGAACTGTTATTGATGATCGATGCGTGCAAACGGTCGTCTGCGCGGCGGGTGACGGCAGTCATTCCGTATTATGGATATGCCAGGCAGGATAAAAAAGTTGCCCCCCGGGTACCGATCAGCGCCAAACTGGTCGCGGATCTGATAACAGTGGCCGGCGCCAATCGGGTGATCACCATGGATCTGCATGCCGGCCAGATTCAGGGATTTTTCAGTATTCCGGTTGACAATCTGTTTGCCGCTCCGGTCATTCTGGAGCATATTCGGACAAATTTCTCCGGAGATATTGTCATTGTATCCCCGGATGCCGGGGGGGTTGAACGCGCCCGTGCCTTTGCCAAACGATTGAATGCCAGCCTGGCCATTGTTGACAAACGCCGGGAAGCCCCGAACCAGGCCAAAGCCATGGCCCTGATTGGTGATGTGGATGGCAAGACCGCCATTATTCTGGACGATATGGTCGATACAGCCGGGACTGTCACCGAAGCCGCTGCAATCATTCATGAAAAAGGCGCCAGGGAAGTTCACGCCTGCTGCTCACATGCTGTTTTGTCCGGCCCCGCGATTCAGCGGATCATTGATTCGCCGCTTACCAGTTTTGTCGTTACCGACACAATTCCGCTCAAACCTGCCGCCATCGAATCCGGGAAATTCAAGGTGCTAACCATTGCCAGGCTGGTTGGTGAGGCAATTATACGAAGCCATCGGGGCGATTCAGTCACATCCTTGTTTGTTTAACAGATCACCATTATCAGATACCATTTTTTGAGGAGGTTTTTTTGGAACTAATTGATATTAATGCCAATATACGAACAGCCGCAGGCAACAGCCCGTCAAGGGGAATCCGCAGGGAAGGAAATATTCCCGGTGTGATTTATGGCCCGGGTTCAGAGTCTGTCCTGATATCGATAAATGCCCATGATCTGGAACTGGCACTGAAGAAAGCGCAGATGAGTCAGATCATTTTCAATCTGAAACTGCAGAATGCAGATTTTCCGGCCCGTAGCGCCATTGCCAAGGAAATCCAGGTTCATCCGGTATCCCGCAAATTCATGCATGTTGATTTTTACGAGATTTCAAAAGATCGCAAAATCACGGTCAAGGTTCCCATTGCCATTCGGGGAAAAGCAATAGGTGTCGAGAATGGTGGAATTCTCCAGAGCATATTGCGTGAAGTTGAGGTATCGTGTCTCCCGTTTGAGGTGCCCGATGCCATTCCGGTTGATATCAGCAGCCTGGATATTGGTGACTCCATTCATATCGGAGACTTGCCTAAAATGGACAACATCGATTTTGCAGATGACGCGCAGATGACGGTTCTGACCATTTCCAGCTCCATGGGAGACGACCGGAGTGCCGGCGCCAAAACAGAAGAAGCAGAATCCGCACCGGCTGCCGGCGGTAAAAAAGGCGCCTGATCGACAGCCAGGCCGTGTTTTGTGAGCACACTCCCCGTTATCTGATTGTGGGTCTGGGCAATCCGGGTTCACGCTATCACCAGACCCGTCACAACATGGGGTTCATGGCCATTGATGAAATTTCCAGGCACTTCGACATTCCACTATCGACCCATCACTTCAATGCCATGACGGGCCGGGGAATTGCAGCCGAACAGGATGTCATTATTGCAAAACCGCTTTCATTCATGAATCTTGCCGGATTGCCGGTAGCCAATCTGATCGCTTATTTCGGCATATCGGTTTCGGATATGCTGGTTGTTCATGATGATATGGATCTGACCTTTGGAAGATTAAAAATCAAGGAGAAAGGAGGGAGCGGCGGACACAAAGGAGTTCAGTCAATCATCGATACCCTGAATGATGACGGATTCATTCGAATCCGGCTGGGTATCGGGCGCCCGGAAACAGATGTCGGCGTTACGGATTATGTGTTGCAATCATTTTCCAGCGCGGAAATCCAGGCGGCGGAAAAATTGGCGTCGCTTGCCCGGGATGCGGTATCGACCATCCTTTGCAAGGGAACAAGGGAAGGCATGAACCGTTTTAATCGGATGACAATCACAATTTCAAGTTCAACAACAGATGGAGGGAAATAATGGACTACGTACTGGCAAATATTCCATTGACGTGTACGCTGGTTGGTGTTGTAGGAGTCCTTTTTGCAATCGCGCTTGCGACGATTGTGAAGGCTGCTCCGGCAGGCAATGAAAAAATGCAGGAGATTGCCGGGGCCATCAAGGAAGGCGCTATTGCCTACCTGAATCGGCAGTTGAAAAGCATGTCTATTGTCGGCGTGATTATTTTTATCGCCATTTTCTTTACCCTGGGCCAGAAATCCGCC
>JBFXFK010000315.1:0-4208 GCA_050179135.1 Desulfatirhabdiaceae bacterium
ACATGCTGTCCTTACCGGATAAAAGTGGAATTTCATAGGCCAGACACATGTCCCGCAGGGCCTGACAGGAACGGACCAGTTGTGCGGCCTTGAACCGGCCATCGGGATTGTGAACCGGATGATACTGGATGCTGGGCCAGCAGAAGTTGTCCACACCACCGATATGATCCATATCCGCACCGACTGAAATCAGGCGTCTGAGTGCTTCATCGATGGTGCAGGCGGTCATGTGATAGGCATCGATCTGCGAATACAGGGGAAGCAGTGCCTGTGAAAAAGCCAGGCCTCTTTCCGAGGTCAGAACCGGACGGATGACACAGGCATCCGACGGAACGTCGCGCTGTCTGCCAACCAGGGGTTTGATGACGCTGGATCCCTGGACCTCGTGGTCGTATTGCCGGCTGATCCATTCCCTGGAACAGAGATTGGGGCGCTTCAGCATGTCCAGAAGCAGGGTGTTGAAATCGGCAGGATCACTTAACACCGGCTCCAAAAGGCCCCGCTGTTCCGGCGTCAGCCAGTGGGCGTCAAATTCCCACTGGGGAAATCCGCTGGTCAGAAAATCCATGTCAACATGGGCGCAGGTTTTGCCGGACCAGGTGATATGCAGTTTGCCCGTATTCCGGTATGTTCCAATGGGGGTGCTTTCGACGGCATGCTTTTTGGAAAGCCGCAGGAATTGATCCACATGATCGGGTCTGACCGCCACAGTCATGCGCTCCTGGGATTCCGACACCCAGATTTCCCACTGATCCAGCCCGTCATATTTGAGAGGCGCTTTTTCCAGTTCGATATGACAGCCATTGGAAAAACGGGCCGATTCTCCGATTGACGAAGAAAGCCCGCCGCCGCCATTGTCGGTGATAAACCGGATCAATCCGGCATCCCGTGCTTCAAGGAGAAAATCATGCATTTTTTTCTGGGTGTAGGGATCACCAATCTGCACGTGTCCGGCCGGTGTATGTTCGGAAAATACTTCGGATGAGGCGGTAACCCCGTGAATGCCGTCTTTGCCCACCCGTCCACCGCACATGATCACGATGTCACCATCAGAGGTGGTTTTCTGCTCTGCCGGTTCACCCAGTATCCGGGCCGGCATGATGCCCAGGGCCGAAACAAACACCAGGCATTTGCCCATGTAGCCGGGGTGAAAGAACACCTGTCCAAATGGTGTCGGAATGCCGCTTTTGTTTCCGCCATCCCGCACCCCCTCGATCACCCCGTCCAGAAGTCTTCTGGGATGGAGATGGGGTTTCAGGTTTCCGTTGTAATCCCGGTGGCCCACGCAGAACCCGTAACTTCCCATAATCAGGCGGGAACCCTTTCCCGTGCCCAAGGGGTCCCGATAAACGCCAACAATGCCGGTTATGGCCCCGCCATAGGCTTCCATGTTGGATGGAGAGTTGTGGGTTTCGCCGGTTATGACATAATAGTGGTCGTCATCGAACCGTCCGGCCCCGGCATTGTCCCACAGCACCGAAACAACCCAGGGCTTTTTTTCCTTCAGGGCCAGGGTCGGGGCTTCGATACAGGTTTTGAACAGGTTGTCAATCACACGGGATTCGCCGGACACCATATCCCGGTAATGGAAAAGCCCCCTGAAGGTGTTGTGATTGCAGTGATCGCTGCGCCCCTGGGAAATATACTCCAGCTCGATGTCCGTGGGATCGGAAAGCCCATATTGGGCACGCTCTGCCCGGACGTCGGGGTCGGTGAAATACCGCCGGATGACCGGAATGTCATTGGGATGAAGTGCCAGATTGCGTTCCCGGCTCAGCCGCTGCAAATCCGCATCGCTTTCGACCGGAATGACCGTGACGGTCGGGGTATGATTCAGAATGACGCGTGGCAGGATGATGCCGATACCCACCAACGGGTCCCATTCGGTTGACGAAAAGATTTTCCACTGCTGAATGATCCCGTTGGCCAGAAGTTTGTCCGCAATCCGGTCGATGGATGCCCGGTCCAGACTGGGTCCGGAAATGCAATACCGTTTGGAGGTATAGACCGCCTCATCTTTTTTGAAACGGGTGTTCAGAATATCTTCGATGGCCTCAACGGCCGTGCTTCCGGGATTGTCTTTTACCCCCGGGCGGTACCCGACCCAGATACACCAGTCAAATGGAACCGGAAGCGGGTCACGGGAAGACATCTGGGTGACCGGGTTGGTAAACAGCTCATGTTGAATCCTGTCCAACTGATCCCCGGTCAGTTCCACATCGAGGGTGACAATGGTGACACATCGAATGCTCAGCACATCAATGCCGAAATAGGCCCTGGCTTTTTTTTGGATACCGGCGCCTTCAGCATCGAACAGGTCCGGTTTGAGGGCAATTTCAATGCGGTTTGGCATGACATCACCTTATGTATAGAATTTCAGATTTGAGATTCGGTCATTTTCTAAAAAAATTCAAAAAGCTTGTCGGCATACCGGCTGAGATCGTTGTAAAACACCAGAAGCATGATCAGCATCAAAAAAGACATGCCAACCCGATTGGCCATTTCACGGGCCTTGATGCTGATTGGACGGCGGATAATGGCTTCGATCAGAAAAATGAGGAGATGTCCGCCATCCAGAACCGGAATGGGCAAAAAATTCAAAATGGCCAGGTTGATACTGAGAACCGCGATAAAGAAAATCAGATTGGCCGCCCCCTCCCGGGCTTGCTGGCCGGCCATTTCCGCAATCATGAGGGGGCCACCCAGAGTTTTGGGAGACAGGGAGCCTCCAATGACCTTGGTAATGCTCTGAATGGTCAGAACCGTAATTTTATATGTCTGGGAAACACTTTCGAAAAGGGCTTCAACAAAGGTGACCGGTATGGAAACAACCTTTCCGGATGAGACAATGCCGATGGCATACCGGTCAACCGTTTCACCAAAGATATTTTTGGAGGCCCTGCTGGTCGGGACAACGGGTACAACGATGCGATCTCCGGTCCTGTCGATTGTCAGGTCAATGGATTTGCCCTGACTCTTCAGAATGATGTCGGACATCTCTTCCCAGTTGTTGACAGGAATGCCGTCAATGGCCACCACCGTATCACCCGGGCGAATGCCGGCCATATCGGCCGGAGACTGGGATTCAACCCGGCCAATAGTGGGCTGCAAAACAAACATGCCGGAATGCAGCAGAACCCCGAAGAAAATGACAACAGCCAGAATCAGATTGGAAAGCGGGCCGGCCGCAACAATCAGAAATCGTTGGAACAGGGGTTTGTGATTAAAGGAAAAGGGGATATCCTCCGGGGGCAGTTCCATATCCGGTTCTTCGCCCACCATTTTGACATATCCGCCCAGTGGAATGGCGGAAATCCGGTAATCGGTCCGGCCAATGGTTTTGCCGACCAGTCGGGGGCCAAATCCCAGTGAAAATTTTTCAACACCAACGCCAAAGAATTTGGCAATTAAAAAATGTCCCAGTTCGTGAACAAAAACAAGAACACCCAGAACAATGATGAATGCATATAGATTTGTAGTCATTTTTTAGTAATGAGATATGAGTGATGAGATATGAGACGTCACGATTCGCATTTGAGCATCGATTCCAATTATAGCAGGTTAGCGTGAAAATATATTAAACCACAGAACACACGGAATATACAGAAAAAGTAGGGGCGAACCTTGTGTTCGCCCTTTTTTACACGGAATACACAGAAAAATGCTGTATTGAGAAACCGTCTGACCGTCCGACGATTTCTCTGCCGGAATGCGGTATGCGGACCCTTCAGTCTTCAGCCTTCAGTCTTCTTCATTCCAGACCCGTCTGGCCCACTGATCCGCATGAAGAATGTCATCCAGGGACGGGTTCTGGCGTACCGGATGGCGCTGCATGGTCCTGTCGATGCGTTTGGGGATATCCGTGAACGGAATTTCCCGATTCAGAAATGCCTGAACCGCCGCTTCATTGGCGGCATTCATGACCGCCGGAAGGGTGCCGCCGGTATGACAGGCATCAAGTGCCAGTTGAAGACAGGGAAACCGGTCCATATCCGGGTTTTCAAACGTAAAAGATCCGATCCTAGCAAAATCCGGCAAGGGTTGCACCAGATTCAGTCTTTCGGGATGGGACAAGGCATAGGCAATGGCTGTTTTCATGTCCGGAATGCCCAGTTGCGCCATAACGGACCCATCCCGATACGCCACCATGGAATGGATAATGCTTTGGGGGTGAATCAACACCGATATCTGCTGAATGGAAAGCCCGA
>JBFXFK010000316.1:0-4202 GCA_050179135.1 Desulfatirhabdiaceae bacterium
CTGCCGGAAAAAGAACTGGAAAAGGCCATGATGCGATTCATGAAGCATGAAATCGACATGCTGGTGTGTACGACCATTATTGAATCCGGCCTGGATATTCCCAGCGCCAACACCATGATCGTGAACCGGGCGGATACATTCGGCCTGTCCCAGTTATATCAGTTGCGGGGGCGGATCGGGCGTTCATCAGACCAGGCCTATGCCTATCTGTTTGTTCCGTCTGACAGCATGCTGACAAAGGATGCGCAAAAACGGCTGAAGGTATTGATGGATCACAGCGATCTCGGGGCCGGATTTGAAATTGCCATGAATGATCTCAAGCTTCGGGGCGGCGGAACGATTCTGGGCGCATCCCAGTCCGGCCATATTGCAGCAGTCGGCTATGACATGTTCCTGAAACTGATGGAAGAGGCAGTGGGCGATCTGAAAGGCGAACCAATCGGGCAGAGCCTGGAGCCGGATATTCATGTTGCCATGAGCGCATTCATTCCGGAAACCTATGTCCCGGATATTGACCAGCGCATGGCCATGTACAGACGTCTGACCCGGATGGGCGGTTTGAATGAGCTGGCTGAATACAAACAGGAACTGATCGACCGGTTTGGCCCGCTCCCGGAAGAGATTTCCAATCTGCTGATTAAAATCATGCTGAGGATTCTGTGTATCGGCGCCGGCGTCACCCGTCTGGATCTGAATGGTCAGACCCTTCTGTTGCGTTTTTCAAAAGCCCATCAACGCAATCCATTTGGCATTGTGGACATGATCGTTTCCGAAAAAAAACGCTTTGAAATCTCGCCCGATGGCGTACTGAAAGCGCGGCTGGTCAAACATACCCAGAACGGAATTTTGACTGAAACCAAAAACATCTTGAAAGAGATCAGTCAGCGTGTTAACCAGTGACGTTACGAAAACGGGCGCTTTCATTATTTCAAACGCAACGAATAGCATGGTTGTGCGATCGCCTTGAATGGAAATCTGAAATACGATGCAATCAGGAAATATGGATATGATCTGGCGGATGATCGTCCCTTTCAAAAAGGGTTTATCGGTGTTTTTGGTGGTGTTTGGCCTTCTGGGTGTGCTGAATGTCCGGGTTCTGGCCGAAGTTGTGGACCGGATAGTGGCCATTGTCAATAATGACGTCATTTCCCTCATCGAATTGAATGAGGCGTTGAAGCCTTATATGGAAAAGGTCATGGCCGCCAATTACGGTCCGGAAAAAGAAAAGCAGATGATTTTCAAAATCCGGGAAGAGGTGCTCAATCAATTGATCGATCAGAAATTGACCGACCAGGAAATTGCCCGATACAAACTGAATGTCAATGAAAAGGAAATTGATCAGTCCATTGAACGGATCAAACAGGTCAATTCCATTACCGATGAGCAGTTTCGCGCCGCACTTGCCCGTGAAGGTCTGTCCATGGAAACCTATCGGCAGAAAATGCGGGAACAACTGCTTCGGGCCAATCTGCTGAATCGGGAAGTCAAATCCAAAATTGTCATCACCCGGGAAGAAATCAAAACCTATTATGACAGCAATCCTGATCTGTATGGCGTGGAACAACAATATTACCTCAAAAGTTTCTTTCTCAAACCGCCGCCATCTTCCACTGAACAGACCCATTCCGTTAACCAGGACGCCATGAATGAATTGCTGATTCAGTTGCGTGCCGGCCAAAACCCGGATGATCTCGTGAAATCATTTCAGGCCCGCGGCATTGGTGTGCAGTATCTGGATTTGGGACTGTTCAAACTGGATTCGTTATCGCCGGATATCCAGACGGCCCTTCGCGGAATGGCCGTCCATGAATACTCAAATGTTATTGAAACCGATCAGGGACTTCAGATTTTTTATTTACAGGATATTGTCAAAACCGCCGGAAAAACACTGGAGCAGGCGACGCCCGAAATCGAGTCAAAACTGTACAAGGAGATTGTGGACGACAAATTTTCAAAATGGCTCGATGAACTGAGAAAACGGTCGCATATTCAGATTATTCAGTGAGACTGAAGGCTGAAGGACTTGATGGTCATTTACGTCCTTTGAGTCTTTTGAGTCCTTTTGTTTAAGGCCGCGGGTTGAATCGAACAGGGATAAACAACCATGAACATACAGGCTGATCGCAACAAGATTCTGGTAGAAAGCGTCAAAAGACTGCTCAGACGGGATGCTGTCAGCCATCTGAGAAAGATTGTCAATAAAACCCATGCCGCAGACCTGTCGTCTGTCTTTCGTGCTATCCCGGTTTCCAGTCAGCGGAAACTGTTTGACCTGCTCGACAATATCAATCAGAAAGGCGCGCTGTTCAGTTATCTGGACAAGGACATTTTTCTGGATTTGATCGAGGGAATCCCCATTGAACGGGTGGTGGATGTTCTTGAGAGCATGCCGACAGACGATGTGGCAGACCTGATCGCATCCCTTCCGCCTGAAAAATCCGATGCCATTCTCCAGAAAATGAAAAAGGAAGGACTGGAGGAGGTCGAGGGACTGTTGCGGTATGGCGATGAAACCGCAGGCGGTATCATGGCCCCGGATTTTATTGCGCTGACGCAGGATATGACCGCCAGGGAGTCGATCGAGGCCATCCAGAAAGAGCATCATGATGTTGAAATGGCGTTTTATCTGTATGTGGTGGATGAATATGGTCGTCTGGTCGGTGTCAGTTCCCTGAGACAACTGGTTGTCGCACCACCCGAAAAGCCACTGAAAGATTTTATGGTCACGGATGTTTTTTCGGTTCAGACCGGCATGGATCAGGAAGAAGTGGCCAAAATTGTGGCCCGGTACGATCTTCTGGCCGTTCCGGTCGTGGATGACAACAACAAACTGGTCGGTATCGTTACGGTTGATGATGTCATCGATATTATCAAACAGGAAGCCACCGAAGACATTTTGAAAATGGCCGGCGCCGGATATGAATTTGTTGAAAACAAGTCCATCATCAAGAGCTCGCGACTGCGGCTGCCCTGGCTTTTTGCCAGTTGTATGGGCGGTATCGTCGCCTCCCTGATCATTGCCTATTTTGAAGACAGTCTCCAGAAAATGGCATACCTGGCTGTCTTTATCACGGTTATCTGCGGTATGGGCGGCAATGTGGGCACCCAGTCTGCAACGATTGTCGTCAGAGGGCTTGCGACCGGCCGAATCAACATCCGGGAACTGTGGAAGGTGGTTTTCAAGGAACTTTCCACCGGGTTTATCCTGGGAAGCATTTATGGCGCACTGATCGCGTGTGTCGCCCAGTTCCGGTATGGTATCGCCACATTTGCCCTGTCTGTCGGGCTGGCGGTTATCTGCTCCATGTCAGCCGCCGGTCTCATCGGGTCACTGGTGCCCATGCTTCTGGCCAAGGTCAATATCGATCCGGCTGTGGCGACCGGACCTTTTGTTTCAACGACACTGGATATCATCAGTGTGTCCTGCTATTTGTTCATTGCAACAGCCCTGGTCAGCCACTAACCGTCATGTCCTGCATTTCCACCCGGGCCATTGTTCTCAGAAAAATCGAATATGGTGATGCCGACCTGATCATTACCCTGTTTTCGTCGGATCAGGGCAAACTGACCGCCATTGCCAAAGGCGCCAAAAAAAGCCGAAAGCGGTTTTCCGGTGTGCTGGAGCTGTTTTCAACGCTCACTATCGTAACCCAAGAAAGCCGGGGGCGCGGATTGCCGATTCTCCAGGAAGCATCTCTGATATACCCCTTTGTCAATATCCGATCCGGTATCGAAAAAACAGCCTATGCCAGTTACTGGTCCGAAATTGTCAATGTATGGATGGAGGATGGACAAAAACAGCCCGGATTGTATTCCCTGCTGGAATCTTGCCTGGATGCTCTGGATCAGGGCCACATGACGCCGGATATCCTGAGCGTTTTTTTTCAGATTCAGTTCATGAAATTATGCGGTTTTGGTCCAACCCTGTTTCACTGCACCGCATGCTGTCAGGACATGATGGAAACGCAAAGCCCATATATGGCAGTGGACATTGCCAGAGGCGGAATTCTGTGTCACAGTTGTCAGCCGAAATCGTTTTCCTGTCAAAACCTGTCCAAAGGAACCATCAAACTCCTCCAGTGGATGGAAAAAGCCGATGCGGTTCGTGCGGCCAGGCTCCGGCCGACACCCTGCTCCATTCATGAAGGACTTGATTTTCTGGAATCGTTTGTTCCGCATCATCTGGGAAAGCAACTGCACAG
>JBFXFK010000317.1:0-4196 GCA_050179135.1 Desulfatirhabdiaceae bacterium
TGATCCAGGAGCGGGAAATTCAGCGGGTCGGCGGAGAAGAGACGTTAAGCGTAGATGTGCGAATTCTGGCTGCAACCAACCGAAATCTGGAGGAGGATGTCAAAAACGGAAAATTCCGTGAAGACCTTTTTTATAGACTGAACGTCGTCATGCTTCGTATTCCGCCGTTGCGCGAACGCCAGGATGATGTCCCATTACTCGCCCAGCATTTTCTGGCCAAGTACGCGACAAAAAACCACAAGCGGGTTATAGGCTTTTCACCGCTGGCAATGGATATGCTTCTAAAACACCCATGGCCCGGCAATGTCAGAGAACTTGAAAACGTCATTGAGCGCGCCGTGATTCTCCTGCTGGACGAGCACATCACCGAGAAAGAGCTGCCCGCAACCGTCACCGAAAGCTATGCCGAAAAAGGCGACTGGTTGGCTCCGCCGCAACCGGTCGCAGCCAACCGCCCCTTGGAGGAAATTGAGAGGGAAGCGATTTTGGCCACCCTGGAAGCCAGCGCCGGAAACAAGAGTGAAACCGCCCGAAGACTTGGAATAAACCGTAAAACCCTTCACAAGAAACTGAAAGATTATGGGATTGACTGAGCCTTGAAATGGCTAACAGATTACAGACTGTTCCGGGCTTCGCAATGATCGCAAATGCCCGGGATAAACACATGCCGCGGACCAAACGGCTGCTTTTCTGGTATAGATAGAGATCCCGCCCCCCGAAGATTGACCAATATCACCTCACCATATCATACAGGTTGGAAGAATGTGGGTATTATTTTACCACATCCCCGCTCGCAGACCTTGACGCGATCGATTCCATCGTACAAATTATTCTGTAAAAGCTTCAATATTACAGTAGGATACACTTATTGTAGCCGGACCGTCAGGGCGCTGGCATCATGTTTGCTTAACTATAAACAAAAGCCAAACGGCTTTCAGGAAGCGGCCGCTTCTGGAATGACGAACAACAGCTATCAATAAAAACAGATTGGAGGCATAAAATGAGACGCAACATGAAAAGTATTATGACGTTGGCCGTTCTGGCCGTTTTTGGGATCTCAACCCTCGTGTTTGCCGGTTGGGGCGATGGATATGGCCATATGATGGAGCCCGGGATGATGGGCCCAGGTTGGCAGCAGGGAGGTGGTTATTACGGCAATCTTGCCGCCGATGAAATCGCCAAGCTGGATCAGCAGCGCTCGGAGTTCTTCAAGACGACTGAAGGCATCAGGCAACAACTGTATGACAAGGAACTCGCATTGCAAGGTGAGTTGAGCAAGGACACCCCGGACATTAGCAAGGCATCAACGTTGCAGAGCGAAATTTCCAAGCTGCGGGGCGAGCTTGATCAAAAGCGGCTGGATTATGAAATGCAAGCCAGAAAATCCGTCCCCAACTACAATCGCGGGTATCGGAGCCACGGTCCAATGATGGGCTCCGGTCCCCGTGGTGGCGGATATTGCATGTGGTAAACTGGTTACGCGGTTAAAGGTGTATGACAGGGCGGCGAACGCCGCCCGTTGTCATACACGAAATCTACAGGGAACCGTTGACGACTGCAACAAAGGACGACTCGATAAACTCGATAGAAAGGTGAGCCGATGAAAAGGAATTTTTTGAAAACGGCGATAAGGCCAGTCACGCTTATTGCGATTTTTGGATTTGCATTAACGGTACTGGCAGGTTGCGGAATCGGCCATGGCCCATACCGATATGGCTACAATGGATATCATGGCGCTGGAAACGGCGATGATTACAGAAATAGCGGCTTCTACGGCACTATGTATGGTGCCGACGGCAGAGGCTACCACCGCCGCACGCCAGGCTACGGGGATGGCCGAGGCGGATACTGCGGATAGTGATGGAGCATATTCGGCTCATTTTGAATTACCATAGAGGTGAAAGATATGATCATCAAATATTTTTACAACAGGCTTTTGTTAGGACTTCTCACGATATGGGGTTTGAACAATATTCTTTTAAGTCCCGCATTCGCTCAATCCGGCGGTTACCGAAATTGGCACATGGGACGCTGGATGATGGGCGACTGGGGTATGGGGTGGTTTGGCATGATCATGATGTTATTGTTTTGGGTTTTAGTCATCGCCGGAATCGTTGTTTTGATTCGATGGTTGGTTCAAAACACGGGTAGCAGAAGCCGTTCAAGTGTCGGTTCGGGTTCTCAGGCTATGGACATTCTAAAAGAACGCTTTGCCAAAGGAGAAATCACCCGGGATGAATTTGAATCCATGAAAAAAGAGATACTCCGGTAGGCCCCGTGGGGGCTACTGTTACTTCCGGCGAGACGTCGTCCGCTCGATCCGGATGTACCGTGAACAGAGAAAAGGGGATGAGCGGATTTTAGGTGATAGCGATTTTGTGGAAGGTGTGCTCAAGGCAGCTCAGGAAGCTCTGGGGACTGAACTGCAGCACTCTGGCCGGGGTTACCATGCAGGAGGCGATATCCGAAATAACCGTATGTGCGAATGTAGTCACCGGGTTCTCCTCCCTGAGGAATCAATGTCCCGATAACCGACGTGGCGGCCAGAACAAGCAGTAAAAAAATGGTCAATTGCATTGAAGCGAGAAACCGCCAACCATTTGGCAGTGGGGCATCGGCACGGGTTTTGGGTGTCATTATCAGATTTCTCTCTCAATTTATTTGATAAAATCCCGTGCCTTGTCGCCTCGAAGATATTCGGCCAGCCCCACCAGGCCATCCGTTATTTCGATTGAAACCCTTTGGTTCTCAGATAGGCCATGATGAATGACAGAAAGCACTTTGTTTCCTGTTCGTATAAAAAACGGCTCATTACTGTTTTGTAAGGGTGTCCTACCAGAATTAGTCAGGAACTCCATTGGAATGTCAACCGTCGAGTAGCCCAGGGGAATCTCACCCCAAGACCCTACACGATCCGGAAGTGAGTCTCACTACTCATCCGGCTCATCATGTCCGCCCACAATTGCGAGTTTTGCTTTGCTCACCGGTTCCTCCCATTTCTGGTTGACCAATATGTAAATTTGGACATGTTACCCCCTTCGCTCCGCTTCCATTACAGAGAATTCATCACTATCAAGGGGCAATCCGTACCTGTGCCTTGCTTCGGTACTCTCATTCTTGTGGGGCCTCCACTTGAATTTCTCCCTGGCCATCAAGACGACAGGTCCCCACGTTCCGCACAAGAGCCTATATTGGGATCATGACACCTTTATGCCGGGTGCCGCACAGACAGTTGGCAGGTATCCTCTGTGCTTATACCAAGACCAAGTATGAACCTCGGTTTTGACACCGCCTATATATTTTGACACCTCCTCTGTCCGGCAATCTTCAAGAATACTGATGGTATCATTCATGTCTGTCAAACAATTGATGCTTTTCGGATATCTGTTGCGATCTTCAGAATATCTCGTATCTGCTCTTCAGTGAACCTCCTCTTATCCCCAACCCTATCAGATTCGGGATACCACCCATGTGCATCATAAATTATTGAAGAGCGGGTTTATTGTTAAAATCAAGGAAACATATAAGGTGAGATTGTAGGAATTTGGGCAGCGCATTTCTGTGTGGCTATATTTCAGATCCCAAGCCCGAATGGGACTGCTCTTCCTATCAGATCCAAAAATATCACAAAAATATCATTTCAGGATTTCCTGACCCTTCAGGACCGGATCAACATTCATGTCAATTGCTGAAATCCAAAGGAGTTTGGCTGAAAGGATATATAAAGAACAAGAGACGGGTTGACTTTTCCGGAAAATTCAAAAAAGGCTGAGAATAATTTGGCGATATTTATAGGAGCGCCGGATTAATTATGGTTTTATCCGATGCTCTGGTTTATAAATCTTCGGAAAAAGCCGGAAGGTCGTGCTTGGGAGTTAAATGATTGCCAAATAACAATTTATGTTGTGGTTAATTTGATTAGTTGAAAATGTTATGAATACATCATGTTACTAAAAAAATAGAAGCGATATATCAACCACTTGATTATTACAAATTTGTGATCATTGACCTTGAACACCTTGCTATGTAACATTAAAATAAGCATTTTAGCCCATTTTTGCACCCATATAACGAAAAAAGGGGTTAGATTTTTTAATCTAACCCCTTGATATCATTGGCGCGCCTGGAGGGACTCGAACCCCCGGCCTACGGATTCGAAGTCCGGCGCGCTATCCATCTGAGCTACAGGCGCTAAA
>JBFXFK010000318.1:0-4176 GCA_050179135.1 Desulfatirhabdiaceae bacterium
AAGTGTATGAACGGCTGGCCTTTGAATGGATGGATTACACCTTTTTTGTGGAATTTGGATTAAAGCTTGCAGAAGGGCTGAATATTTCCCTGAACAAGGGCAAGGATATCCGGTATCAGATTGCAGATGACAGTCCACCACCGATTTCCGGCTGGTCGGATTTGTCAGAGCCGGTGAAAATGCCGGACTCCTTTTCTGAAAAAATTGAAGAATCGATCATTCAACCTGAAATCGCCCAACCCCAATTCATTCAACCTGAAACCAGGCAGCCCGAATTCATTCAACCCGAAATCAGGAAGCCCGAAACATCACCGGATCCCAACAGTTTTTACGGCTGGATGGAACAGGCAAAAGCAGCCCCTCCGGTGCAAACCGATGTCGATTTGAGCCTGCTGCTGGACATCCCGCTGGAAATTTCCATTCAGTTGGGAAAAACCAAAATGAAAATCAATGAGTTATTGAAGATAAGGGAACAGTCTGTGGTTGGATTGGACAGTCTGGCGGATGAACCCGTGGAAATATTGGTCAACAACAAACTCATTGCAAAAGGTGAGGTCATTGTGGAAGGCGGAAAATATGGTATTCGGGTGCTTGAAGTCCTGAGCCGGGCAGACCGTATAAAAAGTCTTCGATAAACGGGTTTCTCAAACGCACCCAAAAAACATGGACCGTTTCCATCATCACATATTGCATGGATATCAAACAATCCCTTGAAATTCTGGGTCTCAGCCCGGATGCATCCTCTTCGGACCTCAGGCAAACCTACCGTGATCTGGTGAATGTATGGCATCCGGACCGGTTTCAGCATAACCCCCGCCTGAAAGACAAAGCGGAAAAACAGCTTCAGTTAATCAATCAGGCATATCAGACCGTCTTGGCATCTTTTTCTGCCCTTGACAGCACCGGACATCAAACTTCCGATGATTCCCCAAAACCGAAACCCGAGGATTCCCATGCCCCATCCAGGGATGCCGCCTCCAAAAAGCCGGTTGTCCGTATATCCCGCCGAATGGACAGAATCCTGGCCAGAACGGTGGACAGCGTCATTTTTGCCCTGATTCTCGTTTATGTCAAGTTTCCGCTATTGTTTCAATCACTCCCGGGCGGCTGGGCAATGCTCCTGTTTATCGCATCATTGCTTTGGGTATTTATTGAAGCCAATCTTCTGAGCCTTTTTGGAACAACACCCGGAAAATGGCTTTTCGGTATTCATGTGGTGACCCGAAAAGGGAAAAAACCGCCTCTTCTGGAAGCGTTTAAAAGAAGTTTTCATGTCTGGTGGCGTGGAATGGGAGCAGGTTGTATCATTGTGATGCCCGTCACATTGATCGAATCCGTTCTGAGGCTGTTAAAAAATCGTTTGATCCCCTGGGATCGGAATGGGCGGATATTGGTCATCCACCGCACCAGAAAAACCGCCAGACGTTTTCTGGCAATGGCCATTCTGGTAATGGGCATGATGATTCTTTTCCGGATAAGGTTTGAAACCGGCCCCACTACACCAAAAGAGGCAGACATACAACCGGTCGAATCGTCTCAAACCAATCCCTTACATCAACAACCGATTTCCGATCCGCCAGAGTCACCCGCGAAAACAGACCCAAACCATTCTACAGACACTGTCAAAAACCCGGATCCCGACTCACTACCATTTCAAAATCCCGTAAACCCCTATGCGGATTACATCAAAAAATGTTTTGAATCCTGTGCTGAAATAGAAGTCTGCCGACCTGTTCATGATGAAACACTGATCCGGGAAACCCTGCTTACCACATACGGGCTTTGTGGCGGAAACTGTGACAATCTGGATGCCCTGCCGGACGCCCTCCGTTTTGTGGGTGTTTCGGGTACGGTTCATCGCATTCGAATCATTTTTGAAACCATCGACCGGGTTTTCGGATTGACATATGAAAATATGGCGCTGGGCCGCCACAATCCGGATGAAATCAAAGCCACCCGAAAACAGGTGGATGATCTGATCCTGTCCCTGATAAAAAATGACTATCAGTCGGAAGAGGTCCGCATTTTGTCATTTATTCGGGATTATCGACAGCTTTCGGAAAAGATGTACAAAAATCGGCCGGATGTGGTTCAGCAGGTAACCCTGAAAAAGCAAAAACAGCAAAAAGAAGAATCCGCCCGCCAGATGAAAGCCTTGCAGGAACTCGAAACCAAACGAAAACAGATTCTGTCCGGAGAGATTGCCATTGCCAGCCTGAAAGAGGCCACATGGTTTTATCATGCACAAGACGCCATGCCGCTGCTGATCAATCCCCCACTCCCACCGCTGTCTTCAAATCTCCAGGAAGCCTTTTATCTGGTTAGCGGGGATATTGACGGACTGGATGGGAGTAATCCCGTAACATACCGGGCTGTTGTCAAAAATGAAAATGCGATTTTGTATTTCAGGTTCCGGATGGGAGAAAAAATATCGGACCGTCACTTCAGAATCGGTCAGAAAGTATGGGTTGTCGGCAGATTGACCGGCATTGACCGGTATGTGACCAAATCCCGGGATGTTCGATACATGCCCATTTTTGAGGCCAGTTATATCGAATGATGGTAATTAGCCCCCGTTCGTTTATTCAGGCGTACAGCCAAAAGAAGACTGGTTGGTCACTATAAACTGACTGATGTCATATCCCTGTGCGGTTAAAATATCAATGACTTCAGCCAGATTTTCCGATGATAACGTGCAGCTCCGGCTCAGTACCCAGCCATATTCCCGTGTCGGTTCCCCCACAACGGCGTATTCATAGTTCTTTCCCAGTCCCAGCACCCAGTAATTGCCCGGAAACAGCCACGTGTCTTTAAAATTGACAAAACTGACCCGCAATTTTGCGTTGGTCTGTGTGTCTTCCACAAACGCACGGCCCTGTGACGTCAGTACATCGTCAGAATCTGTCAGACATGAATTGACGACGCTGATACTGCCGTCATCCAGCAATCGGTAACTGGCGGTCGTACCTCCCACGCAGGTTTTTTGAAACCAGGCAGGAATGCTCGCGATCTCGTACCAGTGTCCCAGATACTTCTGCAAATCCACATAGGGCACCGTTGTCACATCGGCAGAAAATGACGTACCACCAACGGTCAGCACAACCATTGTCGCAAGTATGAAAATCCATCTCAATTGTTTCATGAGGCGTCTCCTTTTGAAAATGTGTAATGGAAAAATTGATTCAGTTTCAAGCAGCACACCCGGTAATGTCAGAATGATTATCAATAATTCGGAAATGTCAATTTCATCGCTAACGCTCATGAATCATTCTGGTGGATTCATCTATCCCTGAAAACAGGTTGTGCTGCCTCAAACACCGGTCTCAACCCAGCACAATGCTGGCATCCACGGCAACCGGACAGCCATTTTCAATGATCATCGGGTTGATATCCATTTCCCGGATGCCTGGATAGGACCCGGCAATCTGTCCGATCCGGACAAGAATATCGGCCAAGAGGTGCCGGTCCAGTGGCGCCTCTCCCCGAAATCCGTTCAGAATGCACCGGGATTTCAGCCGATCGATCATGTACAGCGCCTCTTTTATGCCAAACGGTGCCACCAGAAAAACTTTGTCCTGAATGGCTTCGGCCAGAATACCCCCCATTCCGCACATGACACATGGCCCGAACTGGCCATCACGGGTCATTCCCACAATCAATTCGGCCCGGCCACCAAGCTGTTTTTGCAGCAGAATCTTGTCCTGGTTGCCGATAACACCGCTCAATGCATCAAATGCCGTGGTCACATCGGCTTCGGAATCGAGGTTAAGATGAACCAGTTGATTTTCAGTTTTATGGACCATTCCCTGAACCAGACCCTTCATGACCACCGGAAATGTCAGTTCACCAGCGATTTTTACAGCATCTTCCAAAGAATTGACAACGGCTTCGGCCACAACCGGAATTCCGGCGGATTGCAGAAACTGCTTGGACAAATGCTCATCCAGTACGCCTTTGGCATTTTTCACCACGTTCACAACCGGATGGATGAGTTGAAGCCTATGCAATTCGGTTTTTTGGATACCGACCTGCTTCACCCAGCGGCTTCGATCAAAAACCGCCTGGATACACTCCACAGCCCGGAACAGCTCCCGATAAACCGGAATACCCATATCCTGAAGCATGGTCCGGGTTTTCCCGGCGTTATCCCGGTCGCCCAGCAGCCAGGCAAACACG
>JBFXFK010000319.1:0-4154 GCA_050179135.1 Desulfatirhabdiaceae bacterium
ACATGTATATGCCCAAACCAGCCGAATTCCGGAAGCTTCAAAACCTGTTACATTGAAAGGCCGAACCATAAGCTATGCCGAAGCGATTCGGGAAGCACATGACTATTGCCTGGGTGTCAATCCACGGGTCTATCTGATGGGGCTTGGGGTTCCTGACCCAAAGGGCATTTTTGGATCGACACTTGGTTTGCAGGAAAAATATGGTTCACATCGGGTTTTCGATATTCCCTTGTCGGAAAATGCCGTTACCGGTGTGGCACTGGGAAGCGCCATTACCGGAATGCGCCCGATCATGACCCATCAGCGGGTTGATTTTGCACTGGTTTCGATTGAGCAGATTGTCAATCAGGCGGCCAAATGGCATTATATGTTTAATGGACAAATGAATGCCCCGATGCTCATCCGGATGATCATCGGTCGCGGTTGGGGACAGGGGCCACAGCATTCCCAAAGCCTGCATGCCTGGTTTGCCCATATCCCCGGATTGAAGGTCATCATGCCGACCACGCCGTATGATGCCAAGGGCATGCTGATTGCTGCGGTGGAAGATGACAACCCGGTCATTTGCCTGGAACACCGCTGGCTGTATGGCATCCGGGACGAGGTGCCTGTTGATGCGTACCGGGTGCCAATTGATCAGGCGCGGGTCATCCGAACCGGTTCTGACATCACCCTGATCGGCATTTCCTATATGACGCTGGAGTGTCTCCGGGCTGCAGAACTGCTTCAGAACCGGGGCGTATCGGCAGAAGTGATCGATTTGCGCAGCATCCGGCCTATCGACAAGGATACCATTCTGGCATCGGTGCAAAAGACCGGGTATTTACTGATAGTTGATCATGCTCAAACCTGTTGCGGTGTCGAGTCGGAAATTTCAGCCCTGGCTACCGAACACCTGTTTGATCGGCTTCACAGTGCACCTGCGCGGATAGGTTTGCCGGATCATCCGACACCGACCAGTCCGGCACTGGCGGACGGGTATTATCCTTTGGCATCGGATATTGCAGTCAAAGCCCTGAACTTGATGGGGCACCCGGACATGATTCCGGCTATCAAACCATTGAATCGTAGATTGGACCAGCCGGATGCGACATTTCAGGGACCCTTCTAAGTCACTGATCATTTTTTCCATCTCCAGTGATATCGGGCTGGCATTGGCCCGATGCAGACTGTCCCAGGGATGGCGGGTTTCAGGGACATACCGTCACTATTCGGCGGCGATTGCAGAACTGGAGACAATGGGCGCTGAAATTGTTCAGGCTGATTTTACTTCCCGCAAAACTCTTTCCCGTGCCTGTCATCAGCTTTGTGAAAAAATGAGCAATTGGGATGAGATTGTTCTTGCTCCCGGAATACTGGAACCAATCGGGATATTCAATGAATTGTGTTTTGATGAATGGTCCAATTCCATCCATGTTAATTTTATCAATCAACTTTATGTGGTTCATCAAATGCTTGCTTACCGAAAAAACAATGCCCTCGTCATTTTTTTTGCAGGTGGAGGTACAAACGGCATTGCAGACCGATTTAGCGCCTATACTATCAGTAAAATCGCGCTTATCAAAATGACTGAACTGCTTGATTCCGAAATCCCGGATGCGCGTTTTGTGGTGGTTGGACCTGGCTGGATCAGAACCAAAATACATGACCAGACCCTGCGTGCGCGGGAGAAAGCAGGAAATTCATTTGATGAAACCACCAGGCGGTTGCTGGTAGATGATTTTGGAACAATGGAGACAGTCATTGACTGCCTCGACTGGATTTCAGTTCAGAACAAATCGACAATCAGTGGAAGAAATATCAGCGTGTCTTACGATGGCTGGGGTGAAGAGAATTTTGTCAAAATTCTACGGAACTCCCCGGATGCCGGCAAGTTGAGACGATTCTCCAATGACCTTCTGAATCGGAACAAATCAAAATGACCTGATCGGGAGTTTTTATAATTCTGAACAGGCTGGGTAGAATTTTTATGTTAAATCAAAATATTCCAAAAGTTGGCTTATATCTTGATGCACTCGCCGCGTTGACGAGTCACCACTCACCTGGTGACAGACTGTATCCTGTGCTGAAATCTGTGGCTCAGGAGGATTTTCAACAGGTATTTGGAGAATTTGGCCCATGCGAAGCCGTGTTTTCGGATATTGGCAACATCAAACTTCCATACTTCCGGATGGGAACTGTTGACTCGGTCAATCTGTTTGATCTGGATGAGCTGATCATATTTACATTTTACCGTAAAAACAAAGGTCATTACCGTCGTGTTGCCGATATCGGAGCCAATATTGGTTTGCATACAATCATGCTGGCCAAACTGGGGTATCACGTAACCAGTTATGAACCGGACCCGATTCATAACGCAAAACTGGTCGAAAATCTCGCCATCAACAAAATAGAAAACGTGAACGTGGTGCAGGCAGCCGTTTCCGACAGTGCGGATGAACGGGAATTTATCCGGATTCTTGGGAATACAACCGGAAGTCATTTGGCGGGCGCCAAATCCAGCCCGTATGGTGAACAGGAAAAATTTGACGTAACCGTATTGAATTTCAAACAGTTGATTGGAAATATCGATCTTGTAAAGCTGGATGCCGAAGGCGAAGAAAGCCGAATTCTCTGTGTTACTGACCATGCCGACTGGTTGAACATGGATGCGGTTGTTGAGGTGGGAACAGAAGAGAATGCTGCAAGCATTTTTTCTCATTTCCAACATATACAGATTAACCTGTTTTCTCAAAAGCATAACTGGTTACAGGTTAGGTCTCTTGCTGACATGCCGTTCAGCTACAGGGACGGATCCCTGTTCATAAGCAATAAACCCGGGATGCCTTGGTAAAGGCCATGAAATTGACTGATTTCATCGCCTTATTTCTGGTGGAGCAAGGGTTGAAGCATGCTTTTGTTGTTTCTGGTGGGGCATCACTACATTTGATACACAGTATAGATAAAACACCCGGTATCGATTTTGTCTGCTGCCACCATGAACAAGCTGCTGCAATGGCAGCAGATGCATATTCAAGGGTAACCGCCAACCTTGGTGTAGCCATCAGTACCAGCGGACCTGGCGCAACCAATATGATCACCGGTATCTGCGGCAGCTACTATGACTCCGTTCCGGTTCTCTACCTGACGGGCCAGGTATCCACATTTCGGATGTCCGGACAAACCGGGGTCAGACAGATCGGTTTTCAGGAAACACCAATCGTGGACATTTGCCGCCCCATCACCAAATATGCAGTTCAATTATCTGACCCGAATCAAATCAAATACGAGTTGCAGAAGTCTCTTCATCTGGCCAGATACGGGCGTGGTGGTCCGGTGCTGATTGATATTCCGGACAACCTGCAACGTGTGGAGATTGAGCCTGACAGTCTATCAGAGTACTGTCCTGAAAATGTCGTGGTCATTCAGAGATCAGAGGTTGAAAACCGGATAGATATCATCCTGTCAAGGCTGTCCCGGAGTAAACGTCCGGTATTGATCGGGGGTTGGGGTCTTCATCTGGCCCGCTGTCAGGATTTATTTCGGTCCCTGGTGAACCAATTGGGGATCCCAGTAGCACTGACTTGGGCGGTTACAGATATTTTGCCGCATGACCACCCCCTAAGAATTGGAACATTTGGGACGCACGGAACACGATATGGAAATTTTGCAGTTCAAAATGCCGATTTTGTTCTGTCACTGGGTTCCCGGCTGGATACAAAGGCTACCGGAAGCCCTCCATGCACGTTTGCCCGGGAGGCATGGAAAGTGGTTGTTGACATTGATCCGTGCGAACTTGCCAAGTTTTCAAAATTTGGTTTGAAGATTGATTGTCCTGTTCAAGCTGATCTACGTGATGTGATTTCATGTATGGTATCGCGTGTTGAGGGGGCTTTGGACTGTTCTGAATGGCTAAATCAGATTTATCACTGGCAGAAACGCTATGGAACCCCAGACACTGACACGGAATTTTCATCGGGTATAAACCCATATACATTAATCCGACAGTTTTCAGAGAAGTTGCCAGAGCCCGCGAATGTTTTTATTGATACTGGATGTGTCATCGCATGGACAATGCAAGCGTTCCTGCCCAAACAGGGGCATCGTTTGTGGCATGATTTTAACAATACCGCAATGGGCTGGGCAGTCCCCGCTGCAGTGGCCGCTGCTTTTGC
>JBFXFK010000320.1:0-4152 GCA_050179135.1 Desulfatirhabdiaceae bacterium
CAGGTTCCATGCCAACATGTGCGCTTTTTTCGATAAAATCTGACATTTTTTACCTCCATATGAAAAAAAGTTGTTAATGACAATCGATAGAAGCATAATAGCACAACTCCCTGATAAATCAAGGTAAATTTAATTACATCGGGCTTAAGTCAATGACATTGAGGATATCATTGTAATCAACAGCCCAAATTATGGCCAGTTTGCGCAATATAGCAATCTCGTTGCTGCGTATGGCAGGCGCCCGCTACATTGCTCCCGCCCTGCGTGCTTGCGCAAGGCTTGGCCAAGGCGTCCTACGCCTCATCGGCGTTCCGGATTAACTTTGACGGGACCCTGTGGTGTTGCCCGACTGTATTGATGCCATTGCGGAAAAAACTGAATTTTCCCGCCAAACCGCGATATCACCTCACCATCTGATCTCTCTTGACACAATGTAACATATGTTACATTATAAATGTAACATTCATACTGGAGATTGATGCGATGTCAGTTGATTCAAAAAAATGGCTCCTTCTGATTCATCAAATACCGCCCCAACCCAATGCCTTGCGTGTCAAAATATGGCGGAGATTGCAACAGGTGGGAGCGGTAGCCATCAAACAATCGGTTTATGTGATGCCTCTTTCCGGGCAGTCCCGGGAGGATCTGAGTTGGACGCTCAGGGAAATTGTCGAAGGCGGCGGCGATGGATCCATTTCGGAAGCGTGTTTTGTGGAAGGACTTTCGGATGAGCAGATCGTCAGGTTGTTTCGAAATGCCCGTCGATCAGATTATGAAAAGCTTATTCAGGAAATCAACAATCTGTTTGGCGACCAGTATTCTGGCCAAAGCGATCCCAAGGCCCCTTCTTCCAAAGGCCCATTGCAATTATCCCGGTTCCAGCGCCGTTTGGATGATATCAAAATGATAGATTTTTTTCACTCGCCGGAACGCACCACAGCAGAGAATCTCTTGACAGACCTGAAAAACCATCTGTTTCGACAGTCACCTCCTGAAAATCCTCGCCGGATGGTTTTCGGAAATTGGAGTGGTAAAACCTGGGTGACCCGCCAAAATATTTTTGTAGACCGTATTGCATGTGGCTGGCTCATTCGTCGTTTTGTGGATTCATCGGCGGTTTTTAAATTTGTTCCGGAACCTCAGTATACTCCTGAACCCGATGAGATCCAATTCGACATGTATGACGGAGAATTCACCCATGAGGGTGATCAATGCACGTTTGAAGTCATGATTCAGCGCCTTCAACTTAATGATCATGCACTGGGGCCATTGGCCGAAGTCACCCATGACATCGATTTAAAAGACCGGAAATTTGCCCACAGCGAGACCGACGGTTTCTGTGCCATTCTTACTGGTCTTGTGGCCGCTCATCCGGATGATGACCGGCGTATGACAGAAGGATATCGTCTATTCGAAAACCTTTATACCTATTTTGAGCGACTGACGCAAAAATGATCTTTTTGGAAAACCCGTTACCCGAAAACAAAAAAATTAATGACAGGAAATCAAATAAAGGAGAGTTCCAATGAAATGGATAACCCGATCCCATGCCCACGTGGACCGTGTGGCCTGCCCGTGGCTGATAACCCGATTTGTGGACTCGGATGCGGAGTTTCTTTTCGTGTCCAAAAGCAGGGTAATGGAAACTGCTGAAAAGACAGGGGGAATTCCCTTTGACACGGCAGGAGCCGAACTCCATCACCAGGGGAATCTGTGTACCTTTGATGTAATCATCCAAAAATACGAATTATCCGACAAAGCGCTGCTGCGTCTGGCCAAGATTATTAATGCTGCGGATACCGGCCACCTGGAGGCCGATCCCCTGGCAGCCGGTTTCGAGGCTATCGCGGTGGGTTACAGCCTGCGATTTCCGGATGACATGGAAAATATCCAAAGACAGTTCGAGGTATATGACGCCTTGTATGCATGGTGCCGATTGGATTTGGCCCGGAGTTCTGCGTAAAGGAAATCGTTATGGCGACTTCTGAAACTTTCAAGACTCGCGCTTTACGGCTGTCCGGCTTTCTCGGACTGCATCGCAGCACCGTCGGCGTCTTGGCCATGGTGGTGCTGGTGGGCATGGGCGAGCGCATGGCCGAGCGCTTTCTGCCCATCTACATCCTGGCCCTGGGGGGTGGGGCGATGGCCATTGGACTCCTGCAGGCCATGGACAACCTGCTGTCGGCGCTTTACGCCTTTCCCGGCGGCTACTTGTCCGACCGTTGCGGAACCCGGAAATCACTGCTGATCTTCAACCTGTTGGCAATGGCCGGTTTTGCTCTGGTAATTCTGGTGCCAACCTGGCAGGCGGTGCTCATGGGGGCGGTGCTCTTCATTTCCTGGTCGGCCATATCGCTTCCGGCCACCATGAGCCTGATGTACAGAGTGCTTCCCCTCAACAAGCGTACCATGGGGGTCAGCATGCATTCGCTGGTGCGCCGGATTCCCATGGCGCTCGGCCCTTTGCTTGGCGGTTTCTTCATTGCCGTTTGGGGTGAGCAGGACGGGGTGCGGCTGGCTTTCGCCGCGGCTCTGGCCATGGCCGCGGCAGCGCTCCTTCTGCAGCAGTGGATGCTCGAAATTGATCCACGGACCAGGAACAACGATTCCGACGCCTGTGGCCTCACACCGGAAAAAAACCCGCTGAAACTGCTGCGCCTGATGAATCCGGCCATGAAAGGATTACTGGTGACCGATATCCTGGTACGTTTCTGCGAGCAGATCCCCTATGCCTTTGTGGTGGTCTGGTGCATGAAGACCATCACGGAATCGGTATCTGCCATCCAGTTCGGCATTTTGACCACCATCGAAATGACCACAGCGGTGCTCGTTTACATTCCAGTAGCCTATCTGGCCGACCGTGGCGCGAAGAAGCCTTTTGTGCTGATGACCTTTGTCTTTTTCACCCTGTTTCCCCTGGTGCTGCTGTACAGCCGCAGCTTCGGGTGGCTGGTCCTGGCCTTTGTCCTGAGAGGGCTCAAGGAGTTCGGCGAGCCCACCCGCAAGGCTCTGATCATGGACCTGTCCCCGGATCACTGCAAGGCGGGCATGTTCGGCCTCTACTATCTAATCCGGGATTTTTTTGTATCCCTCGCCGCATTCGGCGGCGCATTTCTGTGGCAAATCAGCCCACAAACAAATCTGATCACGGCGTTTGTTTTCGGGATCATCGGCACTGTCGGATTTGCGATTTTCGGACGTGATATACCGCTTTCACATGAAATTCAGAGGAACCCATGAAATTGTCACCGGCTGCCATTCCTTTTCAGGAAGCATTGAAATTCTGGACCCGGTTGGGCTTCATCAGTTTCGGCGGCCCGGCCGGCCAGATCGCCATTATGCACCAGGAGGTGGTGGAGCGGCGACAGTGGGTCAGCGAAAACCAGTTTTTACGCGCCCTCAACTTCTGCATGCTGCTGCCCGGACCCGAGGCCCAGCAACTGGCCACATACATCGGCTGGCGGCTGCACGGCACTTGGGGCGGAATCGCCGCCGGAGCCTTGTTCGTTATCCCTTCCATCTTCGTTATGCTGCTGCTCAGCTACCTGGCCGTGGCCCACATCGATATCCCGGCGGTGGCGGCCGCTTTCTACGGCATCCAGCCGGTAGTGGTGGCCGTGGTTATAGAGGCGGTCCTGCGCATCGGCAAGAAAGCGCTGAAACACAAATTTCTGTATGGATTTGCCGCCCTGTCCTTCGTGGCGATCTTCATTTTCAAGGCGCCATTCCCCTATATCGTGGCCGCTGCCGCGCTCGGTGGTATGATCCTGCAGCGGCCGATGCCCGAAGTTTTTTGCAAAGGTCAGTTAGACCCGCAAACCCGCGAGCGCCGGATGGAAATCGAATCCGCCACGGGAAACAACAGGGTCCGGCCGTCCATCGGCCATGTGGCAAGGGTCATGGCCGTCTGCCTGGCGCTGTGGGTGATCCCGATGGGAACCATATGGATGTGGCGCGGCAGCGGCGATACCCTGACGCAGATTGGTCTTTTCTTCACCCAGGCGGCCTTTGTCACCTTCGGTGGCGCTTACGCCGTACTCAGCTATATCACCGACATGGCCGTATCCAGCGGCTGGCTTTCCACCGACCAGATGCTCATCGGTCTCGGCCTGGCCGAGTCCACTCCCGGCCCGCTGATCATGGTGACCCAAT
>JBFXFK010000321.1:0-4147 GCA_050179135.1 Desulfatirhabdiaceae bacterium
AAATAAATCCACTGGATTGCGACGGATTTTGGTTCGTCTGCAAGGCACATCCGCCGGTGCATATCGGGATATGTGCCGGTGGATGTAACGCAGCAGACGGGCCAAAAGACAAGCAAGATGTGGATTTATTTGTTTCCGACAGCCTAACGATCGCTTTATTTAAATCCTGGCGATTTATATCACTGAGATAATCGTAAATGCAAGAATGTAACGCTACGGACATGTATGGCCCATCAGATGTTACACAGTTACGACATGATACCCTTTTGGCGATCAGTCCGCATTTCAGACTGTTCAGGTCAAAATGGAAAATTTGCAGCAATTGTGGAATTTGATGGTAAAGCGTGATGGAATGGTTGTGAGGATTCGGCCGCATCTTCTATACCTTATGGGTTGGCCACAGATCGTTTGCGGGTATTGGATGTCCTCATCAATTATGATTGCACAATTGGAATTCAATATGATATCAAAATTTTATTTTATTTTATTTTATTTTATCTTTTTTTCCACAGACATTTTAATTGGAGACATGATGCTCCCCTTTGAACAATTCCCGCAATCACTCAAATCCGGCATAAAATTTGTTCTGACCGATATCGATGACACCCTGACGTCTCAGGGGAGGCTTCCGTGGTGTGTGTTTGAGGCAATGGAGCGACTTCAGGACCATTCCATTCATGTCATACCCGTGACCGGGCGTCCGGCGGGATGGTGTGATCATATTGCCCGGATGTGGCCGGTGGAGGGGGTTATCGGCGAGAATGGCGCATTTTATTTTCGATATGACCCTGTCGCAAAAAAAATGATCAGACGATACTGGAAATCGGATAGCCAGCGGGAAGCGGATCGGGTCAGTCTGGAAAATCTGAAAAAGACCATTCTGGAACAAATCCCGGATGCCCGGATATCTGCGGATCAGGCCTATCGGGAGGCGGATCTGGCGATTGATTTTTGCGAGGATGTCATTCCGCCGTTGCCGGATGAAGCGGTCATGAAGATCGTGCATCTGTTTGAATCTGCTGGCGCCCAGGCCAAAATCAGTTCGATTCATGTGAACGGCTGGTTTGGCGAATACGACAAACTGAAAATGGCATTGATCTTTTTTCAGGAGGTGTTTGGTGTTGATCTGGAGGGAATTCGGGACCAGGTTGTTTTTTCCGGAGATTCGCCCAATGACTGCCCCATGTTTGCCTATTTTACACATTCGGTTGGTGTTGCCAATGTTCTGCATTTCAGGGGGAAACTGAGTCATGAACCCGCATGGATTACCGGAAGGGAAGGGGGATTCGGGTTTGCAGAGATGGTGGATGGGCTGCTTTCATCCTGATGGTTGCTACGGGAACAAATTGTATTTTCAGGGTAAATGCCCATGAATCATACCGGATGGTTCACCCCCGCCTATGAAAATGACATATACCTTTTTATTCTGACTCCTGACTTCTGAATTCTGTTTTTCCATTTTCACGATAAATAAGGAGATATCGAGTGAATGAGATACTGATTGGCAAAGGTGAGAAGCCTGTTCACCTGCTTGCCAGATATGGTAACCGTCATGGACTGATCGCAGGCGCTACGGGTACCGGAAAAACCATTTCCCTGATGGTGCTGGCCGAAGGATTTTCCCGCCTGGGAGTGCCGGTGTTCATGACCGATGTAAAAGGGGATGTTGCCGGCCTGTCAATGCCAGGGGTTCCAAACGAGAAAATCAGACAGCGTGTCGCCCAGATTGGTATGGAAGGTTACACGCATGAAGCCAATCCGGTGCTGTTCTGGGATATTTATGGCAAAAACGGTCATCCGGTCCGGGCCACAGTCAGTGAAATCGGTCCAGGTCTTCTGGGACGAATGCTTGAAATAAACGACACCCAGTCCGGTGTTCTTGAAATCATTTTCAAGCTGGCTGATGAACAGGGCCTGCTGCTTCTCGATCTGGATGATCTGCGCGCCCTGTTGGGATTTGTTGCGGAAAACCGCAAGGAAATTTCATCACAGTACGGTCTGGTCAGCTCCCAGTCCATTTCCGCCATCCAGCGGGCCCTGTTGACGCTGGAGCGGGAAGGTGGAGACGCCATATTTGGCGAGCCGGCCCTGGAGTTTGGTGACCTGTTGCGCACAGATTTGAACGGCCGGGGTGTCATCAACATTCTTTCAGCCGATCAGTTGATATTGAAACCCCGGCTTTATTCCAGTTTTCTCCTCTGGCTTCTGTCAGAACTGTTCGAAAATCTGGATGAAGTGGGTGACCAGGAAAAGCCCAGGCTTGTCTTCTTTTTTGATGAAGCGCATCTGCTGTTTGACGATGCCCCGCCGGCGCTTCGCCAGCGGGTGGAACAGGTCATCCGGATTATCCGGTCCAAGGGTGTCGGGGTGTATTTCTGTTCCCAGTATCCGGATGATGTGCCAAACGACATTCTGGGCCAACTGGGCAATCGGATTCAGCATGGTCTGCGTGCCTATACACCAAGAGATCAGAAAGCGGTACGCACGGCCGCCGAGACATTTGTGGCCAACCCCAAACTGGATGTGGCCAGGGTCATCGGTCAACTGGGGGTGGGTGAGGCACTGGTTTCCACCCTGCATGACAGGGGCATACCGATGCCGGTGGAACATACCCTGATCTGTCCGCCACGCTGTCGGATGGGGGCGATCACGCCAGAGGAGCGGGCGATGGTTCGGGGGCGAAGTCCTGTGGGCATGAAATATGACGCACGGCTGAACCGTGAATCAGCCTACGAAATCCTGAGCCGGCGCACCGAATCCATTGGGGCAACCGAAACAGGCGCGACTCCAAACAAAACCAAAACTGAAGAAGAAAAGGGCAGGGGGGTAATGGGTGATCTGTTGTGGGGCACCAGCCGTCGTCAGGGGCTGGTGGAAACCATGGCAAAGCAGGCTGTTCGAACTGTGGGAAATCAAATTGGCAGACAGATTTTGCGCGGGGTGCTGGGTGGCATACTGGGCATGGGGTCACGAAGGAAATAGGGAGAGGGAATATATACAATGAAAGATAACGCAACAGCCATGGTTCTGGCTTCTTTTGCCGGCGATGCACTGGCTCTGGGAGCCCACTGGATCTATGATACGGATCAGATCGTCGCCACATTCAAACGGATGGAAACCTATCAAAAGCCCGGCCCAAATACCTACCACCCCACCAAAAATGCAGGGGAATTCACCCATTACGGCGACCAGATGCTGGTATTGCTGGAATCCATTGCGGCCTGCCGTGGTTTCGATCTGAAGCATTTTGCAGCACTGTGGCTCGCGCATCACCAGGACTATACCGGCTACATCGACCAGGCCACCCGATTGACCTTGAACAATTTCAAAGACGGAAAGACGCCGGAGTCTGCCGGATCAAAATCTACGGATCTGGGTGGTGCGGCAAGAATGGCGCCACTGGCGTATGCCTACCGCAACGCCATCGATGACCTGGTAAACAATGCCAGAATTCAGACCGCCATGACCCATAACCACATTCTGGTAACCGACAGCGCGGCGTTTTTTGGCACGGTTGTTTTTCGCGTTCTGAAGGGAGAGTCGCCGGTGACGGTTATCGAGGCCATCACCGCATCACAGTTCAACCGTGAGCCGTTTCAGACATGGGTGAAAAAAGGCATCGAAAGCCGGACTTCAAATACAATTGCCGCAGTGAAGCGATTCGGCCAGATGTGCGAGATTGGCGCCGCCTTTCCCGGCGTGATTCATCTGGTTGCCAGATACGAAGACAACCTGCCACAGGCTCTCATCGAAAACGTGATGGCCGGTGGCGATTCAGCGGCCCGGGGCATGATCACGGGCATGCTGCTTGGCGCATTTCAGGGTATCGATGCCATTCCCGAATCCTGGTTGACGCAACTTACGGCCCGCGAAAAGATTATATCGCTGCTGCGGAGTGGAGAAACTTCCGTTTGAACCGGTCGGGAAAGTGAGCATGGTTGAAAAAGAGCCGTCTTTTCAATGATAGCCGGTAATCTCAACCTGCTCTGGTCCTTGTTCTGACCAGACAAAACAAATTCGGACCGGGTGCAATCCCATTTAGTGGCAAAGTAATATGCCGTTCCGGTTTAGTCTGAACAGGTTCTTTACCATATTGTTCCATCTGCCGCAAAGCAACGTACTTCTCAGGAAGAGCATGACCTCTGCG
>JBFXFK010000322.1:0-4142 GCA_050179135.1 Desulfatirhabdiaceae bacterium
TGCCACAGGATCAGCTTCGCGGGGAAATGAGCCTGTTGGGAGAGGAAGCACCCATAGACCAGTCCACGGCACTGGTTTTAAAAAAGCGGATGGCCCATGAATTCCGCAGCCAGCTCATGATGGGGCTTCCGACCAATGATGACGAGGCCGGGCTGCGCCGTCTGGCCCATCAGATCACCTCCCGAAAAGTCATGGTCCGGCTGTTTCTCCGTCATCCGCTTCATGCCAAGCTGTATCTGCTTTTCCGGCAGGACCCGCTCAATCCCGCCATCGCCTATCTGGGCAGCAGCAACCTGACCCTGGCCGGGCTGTCGAAACAGGGTGAGCTGAATGTGGACATCCTCGACCATGACGCCTGCGCCAAGCTGGAAAACTGGTTCGAAGACCGCTGGAATGACCGTTTCTGTGTGGATATCTCCCGGGAACTGGTCGAAATCATCACCACCAGTTGGGCGCGTCCGGATTCTATCCCTCCGTATCACATCTACGTCAAAATGGCCTTTCACCTCAGTCAGGAAGCCCGGTCCGGACTGACGGAATTCCGGATTCCCGCAGATTTTGGAAACACCCTGTTCGATTTTCAGACAGCCGCGGTCAAAATTGCGGCCCATCATCTCAACAAACGCGGCGGGGTGGTGATCGGGGATGTGGTCGGGCTGGGCAAAACCCTGATGGCAACAGCCCTGGCCCGCATTTTCGAGGATGATCACGGTTTTGAAACCCTGATTCTGTGCCCCAAAAACCTGGTCCGGATGTGGGAGGACTACTGCCACCGCTACCGCCTGCGCGCCCATGTCCTGTCCATCACCCAGGTGAACCGCAAGCTGCCCACACTCCGGCGGTTCCGAATTGTGCTCATCGATGAAAGCCACAATCTCAGAAACCGCAACGGGGCGCGATACCGGGCCATTGCCGAATATATCGGCGCCAATGACAGCCGGGTGATCCTGCTGTCTGCCACGCCCTACAACAAGACATTTCTGGATCTGTCCAACCAGCTTCGGCTGTTCATTGACGAACACCAGGATATCGGTATCCGGCCCGAACGGTATATCCGGGAAAAAACCCGGGATGAACTGCTGCGGATGCAGATTCCGGTCCGGTCCCTGGCTGCATTCGAGAAAAGCACCCATGCCGATGACTGGCGGGATTTGATGCGCCTGTATCTGGTCCGCCGGACCCGGAGCTTTATCCAGGAAAACTATGCCAAATATGATCCGGAACGGGATCGCAATTATCTGGAATTTGCCGATGGCACTCGCACCTGGTTTCCAAAGCGGATACCCGGCACCATCCGGTTTGACATTTCGGAGCCGGATACAGATCCGTATGCCCGTCTGTTTTCCGATGATGTGGTGTATGCCATCAACGCCCTTGGCCTGCCCCGGTATGGCCTGGGCAACTACCGGAAAAAAACGCCGGCCATCAGGCCATCGACGGATGAGGCCGAAACCCTGGCCGACCTTTCCCGCGCCGGAATCCGCCTGAAGGGGTTTTGCCGAACCAACCTGTTCAAACGGCTGGAAAGCAGCGGCCATTCCTTTATCCTGTCGGTGGAGCGGCACATTTTGCGTAACTATATCTTTCTCCATGCCATTGAAAACGGGCTGCCCCTTCCCATCGGCACCCAGGACATCGCCATGCTCGATACCGGTATCAATGACCGGGACACCGACCTGTGGGAACCGGCAGAAGACGGAGAGGCTCCCGATGAAGCCGCAATCGGTTTTTCGGTGTCGTATCAGACCATGACCGAATCCGATTTTAAAAACCGGGCCGCCGAAGCCTACCAGACCTTTTCCAGCCGGTTCCGGCGACGGTTCAAATGGCTGAAAACCGGATTTTTTAACGATTCCCTTGCACGGGACCTGAAAACCGATGCGGATATCCTGCTGGCTGTTCTGTCCCGTGCCGGTACCTGGAACCCGGACCGGGACAACAAGCTGAGTGCCCTGTTGATGCTCCTGACCCGTGACCATCCAGACGAAAAGGTGCTGATTTTTTCCCAGTTCGCGGATACGGTGGCATACCTGGAAACCCAGTTGGCACTGCGCGGGGTATCGGCCCTGGCCGGTGTCACGGGCAGCACCGAAGATCCGACAGACATTGCCTACCGGTTCTGCCCGGTCAGCAATGACCGGCGCGCCCGGATTCGGCCCGAAGAGGAACTGCGGGTCGTTCTGGCCACCGATGTCCTGAGCGAAGGCCAGAATCTTCAGGACTGCGCCATCATTGTCAACTATGACCTGCCCTGGGCCATCATCCGTCTCATTCAGCGGGCCGGGCGTGTGGACCGGATCGGCCAGCAGGCCGACACCATCCGTTGCTATTCCTTTTTGCCGGCCGATGGAGTGGAACGGATCATCCGTCTGCGCGCGCGGGTTCGCCAGCGTCTGCGGGAAAATGCCGAAGTGGTGGGCGCGGATGAGACCTTTTTCGAAGATCAGGACGAAGATCAGGCCGTGCGCGATCTGTTTACGGAAAAAGCCGGCATTTATGACGGTGAGGAAGACACCGAGGTGGATCTGGCCTCATACGCCTGGCAGATCTGGAAAAACGCCATCGACAAGAATCCGGGACTGCAAAAAATCATTCCGGAAATGCCCAACGTGGTCTATTCGGCCAAATCCCATCATGCGGGTGTCAATCCGGCGGATGGGGCGCTGGTATATCTGCGAACCGGTGACGGCAATGATGCCCTGGCATGGGTGGACCCGGAGGGCAACAGCATCACCGAATCCCAGTTCTCCATTCTGAAGGCGGCGGAATGCAAACCCGATACCCCGGCTTTGCCCCGCCATGACCGGCACCATGATATGGTGGCGGCCGGTGTCAGGCTGATCATCGATACGGAAAAGTCTGTGGGCGGCCAGCTTGGCAGGCCATCCGGGGCCCGGTTCCGAACCTATGAACGTCTGAAGGCATATGCAGGGAACGTGGCTGGGCCGCTTTTTACCGATCCCGAGCTGCTTCGGGCCATCGAAGATATCTACAAATATCCCCTGCTGCAAAGCGCCACAGATACCCTGAACCGGCAATTGAAAAGCGGAATTGGTGATCCGGCCCTGGCTAATTTAGTGATCGCGCTTCGTCAGGATGCACGATTATGCCGGATGACCGAGGATGTTGAATCTGCAGAGCCGCAGGTGATTTGTTCGATGGGACTGAGAACAGAAAAGGATGAAGGATGAAGGCGGAAGGATGAAAGGAAAACAACAGCAAAATCCAGACTTGTTTTTCATGAGCGGGCCGGGGGAACAATAATTTCTGATTGAAACGGATTTGGGGGTTCATTATTAACCGTCGTAATTTCGATTTATTAGCCCCGTAGGGGCGGCCTGTTTGTAGAAATTGACAGAATACAATCCATCAAGCTCCATCGGAGCGGCCTGTTTCGATCGGTAACAGGTCGCCCCCACGGGGCTTGAAGGAAATGGGGGGTGCCATCACTACAAACAGTATGCTCCTACGGAGCTTTACCGGATTTTTTGGCGCTGCAATTTTACAACCCCAAAATCCGTTATCAGAATAAGTTATGATACGTTTCTATACAACTCAATCATTCATGAGGTGAGTGCATGACGGCAGAAATCTCTGATCTTTCTCTTACCCAAAAAGCGGTTGCAGCCATGCGGACCGCTGTGAATCGTGTTGTGGAAGACCACAGACGGCGTGGTAAACCACTAATCATATGGCGTGATGGCAAGGTGGTATTCCAGCATCCGGATCTTGCAGACGAGGTTCGTGAAGGGACAGAGTCTTACCAAAATGGACAGGTACTGAACAAGAAGGGACAGCTCTGATGAAAATCGATGCGAATGTCGTCCGCAAATGTCTCAATGCCTTTGATTTTATAACGCTTTTCCGAGAGCATCTGGGATGGGACAATCACAGCGCCCATATAGAAATTGCAGTGAACGGGACTGCCATCTGCCTTAGTGCCGTTGCCCAGAAACGGGGTTTTGTGGCATTCACCTGTCCGGAAATTCCGGACCGGCCGACACGCCTGAAAATTGACCATCAGGTCACCAAATCGGTGCGGGAGCATTTTGTCATCTATGCCGATCCGGCCAACGGCCGTCAGGTCTGGCACTGGGTCCGACGCGAAGCTGGCAAACCCCTGGCCAGCCGGGATCACCGGT
>JBFXFK010000323.1:0-4068 GCA_050179135.1 Desulfatirhabdiaceae bacterium
TTTTGTGGGGGGGTTTCACTATTTTGTTGGGGGGGTTCGCTAACCGCCCCTACTCCGATTGAGAAAGAAACAGGAGACAAAATGAAAAATGTCATAACACTTACGATAAACGGGACACCGGTCGAGCTGCTGATCAGTCCCAACGCCACACTGGCTCAGGTGTTGCGAGGCAAACAACTCAATTTGACCGGAACCAAACAGGCCTGTGAACTGGGTGACTGTGGTGCCTGTACGGTCATCATGGACGGCAAGGCCGTCAATTCCTGCCTGGTGTTGGCCATGCAGGCGGATGGCTCCGAGATCACCACGGTGGAGGGTCTGGCGGTTGACGGAAAACTCAGCCCGATACAGGAATCCTTTATCGATGCCGGCGCCATTCAGTGCGGATTCTGTTCATCCGGAATGATGATGAGCGCCAAAGCCATGCTGGATCAGAACCCGTCACCATCCCGTGACGAGATCCGTCACGGAATCGCCGGAAACCTGTGCCGGTGTACCGGATACTATAAAATCGTCAACGCCATTGAAAACACGGCAAAACGCTGCTGCCAAGAGGGGGGTGCCTGATGGACGCGCATCACAACCAGTCTTACTCGGTCATCGGAAAACGGCATGTCCGCAAAGGCGTTCCGGAAAAGGCAACGGGTCAGGCAAAATATACGGCGGACATTTCATTTCCGGACATGCTGGAGGGTGCGGTGTTGTGCAGTCCCATGGCCCATGCCCGGATTCTGAATATCGACACGTCAAAAGCCCGCAAGCTTCCGGGTGTCAAGGCCGTCATCACGTCGGCAGATACCGGAAATGTGTTGTGGGGGCATTCTCCGGCCCGGTTTGATGAACATACCCTGGCCGTTGACAAGGTCCGGCATGTGGGGGACCAGATTGCGGCGGTGGCGGCAATCGACGAACAAACCGCCAAGGAAGCCCTGGACCTGATAACGGTCGAGTATGAGGAGCTGCCGTTTATTCTGGATCCGCTGGATGCCCTGGCCAAAGGTGCACCGATCATTCATGACCGGTATCCGGACAACATCACGGGCCAGGTCCACAATCAGTTCGGGGATGTGGAAAAAGCCTTTGCCAGCGCGTATCACATTCGAACGGACCGCTTTGTGAACAGCAAGACCGATGGCGCCATGATGGAGCCCCAGGCCTGTGTGGCCAAATTCGATCTCTCCGGCCGGCTGACACTCTGGACATCCACCCAGGTGTCCCATTATGTTCAGCGGACCCTGGCCATTGCCCTCAAAATGCCGGTGGATCATATCCGGGTCATCGCCCCCTGTGTCGGCGGGGGATTCGGACCCAAAGCCTCCACCAACCCGTATGAACCCATTACCTGTTTTCTGGCCAAAGTCACCCGAAAACCGGTCCGGGTGGTGCTGGACCGGGAGCAGGTTTTCTGGCATAACCGGGCCCGGCACAAATTTGTGCATGAAATGAAAACCGCTGTCGATCGGGAGGGATATCTGCTTGGGCTGGAACATCTGTCCGTACTGGATGGCGGGGCATACAGCAGTTTCGGCGTCATCACCGCCTATTACAATGGCTCGCTGTTGACCGGTCCGTACCGGCTGCCGGCCATGAAATATGACGGGATTCGGGTTTATACCAACAAGCCGGCCTCAGGATCACTCCGCGGACATGGCGGCATCAGCAACCGGGTGTGTTTTGAAGCCCAACTGGACATGATTGCCCGGGATATCGGCATCGATCCCATCGAACTGCGCCTGAAAAACCGGATGCATCACAACGACACGACCTGTTGCGGGTACTATGCCGGGAATCTGAGTGTGGGGGAATGTCTGGAAGCGGCCCGAAATGACGCAAAATGGTCTGATAAAAAAGGCAAACTTCCAAAAAATAAGGGCATTGGCGTGGCAACCGGGTTTTTTGTTTCCGGCGCCGGTGCCTGTGTGTATCGAACCGATATCCCGCATTCGGCCGTTGTGCTCCGGGTGGCCGATGATGGCAGCCGGGTGTCTGCCTTTTCCGGATCCAATGAACTGGGCCAGGGATCGGATACCGTCATTGCCATGCTGGCTGCCGAAGTCCTGGGGCTTTCGGTGGATGACATCGATGTCATATCCGGTGATACCGGGCTGTGCCCCGTGGACTTGGGGGCGTATTCCAGCCGGCAGACCCTCATGACCGGAAATGCCACCAAAAAAGCCGCGGAAGCCATCAAATCCCAGATACTGGATAAGGTTTCCGAAATTTTTGAAATGCCCGCCGAATCTTTTCAGTTGCGGGACGGCAAAATTTTGGGTACAGAGACAAAACCGGACAAGATTCAGATATTCAGAGATATCTACCGCCGGGATCACCGCGGATTCTCTCCGGCCGATGTTCCCCGGGAAGGACCCCTGACATTCAAGGAAATCAACCGGTACCTGTATGCCAAAAATGGCCCGGTCATGGGAAAGGGAACGTACGAACCCGGAGAAATCCAGGAATTCAAGGACTGGAAAGGTTCGGCGGTCGGATCATCCCCGGCATATTCCACCCAGACCTGTATCGCAGAGGTTACGGTTGATCCGGATACCGGAAAACTGTCGGTGGACAAGGTTACCCTGGCCCATGACTGCGGATTTGCATTGAATATCACCGCGGTGGAGGGGCAGATGGAAGGCTCCATGTGTCATGGATTGAGCGAAGCCCTGTTTGAAGAGATGATATTTGACGACCGGGGTCGCCTGATCAACCGCACACTGGGAGACTACAAGATCGCAACGGCCCTGGATGTTCCCGAATTGAGTGCGGTTGTTATCGAAAGCAACGAACCGGGGGGCCCGTTCGGCGCCAAGGAAGTGGGTGAGGGGTGTATCATTCCAATTCTGCCGGCCATCATCAATGCGGTATATGATGCCTGTGGTGTTGTCATCATGGATTTGCCCATTACATCCGAAAAAATATTGCGGGCGATCCAGGCCAGGGAAGCGGCCAAAACCGACCGGTATATATATGAACCGCCGGCCCAGGCCATCCGGCTTCTGGAAAAAGGCCGGGAGATCACCCGTATCTGGGAAGAACAGATGAAAGAAAAGAAATAATCTGTAGGGGCACGGCGCGCCGTGCCCCTACCTCAAAACGAAACACGCAAAAAGATTCCCCATGAAAACCGTTCCAGTTAAAGACGCGATTGGCAAGATACTGGCCCATGACATCACCCGGATTGTTCCGGGTGTTGAAAAGGGGCCGGCGTTTAAAAAAGGACACTGTATCGGGGCCCAGGATATTCAGATCCTGCTCGATATCGGAAAAGAGAACATTTATGTCCTGGATATCAAACCGGGGTCGATTCATGAAAACGAGGCTGCGGAACGGATTGCACGGGCTGCAGCCGGTCCGGGCCTGCGTATGACCGAACCATCGGAAGGCCGGATCAATCTGGTTGCAACAATTCCCGGTCTTCTCAAAATCAATGTCGATGCGCTCAACCGGCTCAATGCCATTCAGGATGTCTCATTTGCGACAATTCATTCCAATCATGCGGTTCAGGTTGGTGTTCCGGTCGGCGGCACCCGGGTCATTCCCCTGATGGTTCAGGATGATCTGGTTTGTGCGGCGGAAGAACTCTGCCAGGCGTGTTATCCCCTGATTCAGGTCAAACCGTTTCAGGCCCTGCGGGTGGGGGTGGTCACGACCGGGAGTGAGGTGTATCATGGCCGGATACAGGACAAATTCGGGCCGGTGGTGACGGAAAAATTCAACCGGCTTGGCAGTACCATCACCCGCCAGATTCTGGTTTCCGACAATATCGACATGACGGTCGCGGCGATTGATGACCTGATTCGGGAAGGGGCGCAAATGGTGGTGCTGACCGGCGGGATGTCTGTGGATCCGGATGACCAGACGCCGGCCAGTATCCGGGCGACCGGCGCGGATGTGGTGGCCTATGGCGCCCCGGTTTTCCCCGGCGCCATGTTCATGCTGGCCTGGCTGGGGGATATTCCGATTCTGGGATTGCCCGGGTGCGTCATGTACTATCAGACCAGTATTTTTGATCTCATCGTTCCCCGGATTCTGGCCGGGGATAGGGTGACCCGGGAGGACATCACCCGC
>JBFXFK010000324.1:0-4004 GCA_050179135.1 Desulfatirhabdiaceae bacterium
TTATATCGAAATACAGACCAGTCTGTTACTGGGACTGACCTCGGGCAGCCGGGGAAATTTTTAAAGGAGGACATGTGAGTATCGAACCTCAGCCATACAGGCCCAACCATCATATCCGGGTCGTCACCGCCACATCCCTGTTTGACGGCCATGATGCCTCGATCAATATCATGCGACGCATTCTTCAGGACACCGGTGTCGAGGTCATTCACCTGGGCCACAACCGGTCGGTCCAGGAAATTGTGGATGCGGCCATTGAAGAAGATGCCCAGGGTATTGCCATATCCAGCTACCAGGGAGGACATGTCGAGTTTTTCAAGTACATGGCCGATCTGTTGAAAGAGCGGAATGCCCCCCATATCAAGATATTTGGCGGCGGCGGCGGCGTAATTGTTCCGGACGAAATCCGGGAGCTGGAAGCATATGGCATAACCAAGGTCTATTCACCCGAGGATGGCGCACGCCTGGGTCTTCAGGGCATTATCAACCATCTCGTGACTTCGATTGATTTTTCGACCGTGTCAGAAGACAGCCTGATCCTGACGGATCTGACGCCACAAAATAAAAACCGGGTCGCCAATGCCATTTCCGCAGTCGAGGAAGCCAAAACCGTCAATGACGGCAGACTCGAAAAAATCATGAAACAGTTGAATGAAAAAGCGGCCGGCAAAAAAATTCCGGTTATCGGTATCACCGGGACCGGCGGCGCCGGAAAATCCTCCCTGACCGACGAGCTGATTCTTCGAATTCTTCATGATCTGCCGGATATTCATGTGGGAATCGTCAGTTGCGATCCATCCCGAAGAAAAACCGGCGGCGCACTGCTCGGAGACCGCATTCGCATGAATGCCATTGGCAGCCCGAACGTGTATTTCCGTTCTCTGGCCACCCGGAGATCCCACACCGAAATTCCGGATTCACTTCCCGAAGCCATTCAGGTATTGAAGGCGGCCGGCTATGACCTGATCATTTCCGAAACCGCGGGTATCGGTCAGGGCGACTCCCATATCGTCGATCTCACGGACCTGTCCATCTATGTAATGACCAGCGAATTTGGGGCCGCCTCCCAGTTGGAAAAAATTGACATGCTGGATTTCGCCGATATTGTGGTCATCAACAAATATGAAAAACGGGGCGGCGAAGATGCGGTACGGGATGTACGCAAGCAGGTTCAGCGGAACCGGAAATCCTGGGATCAGAATACCGAAGAGCTTCCGGTTTTCGGAACCATCGCCTCCCGTTTCAACGATGACGGCATCACCGCGCTGTACCATGCCATTATCGACATGGTGGATGAAAAATGCGGCATCCGGTTTCCGGCCACGCTTCCAAGGCCGGAAAGCAAGGTTTCCTCATCCAAAACCATCATTATCCCTCCGGAAAAGACCCGCTATCTGGCTGAGATATCCGATACGGTGCGGACATATCATCAAAAGACCGGTCAGCAGGCCGAAGCCATCCGGACCGCCTGGCATCTGGAGGAGGCCATTCAGACCATCAGCAGCCAACTTCCGGAGGATCTGGATGACCTGATCGCCAGACTGAAGGTGGAAGTTGAAAAGTCCCGCAGACAGATCGAGCCGGAAAGCACCGCGTTGCTGCAGGAATGGGAACAGATCAAAAAAGACTATTCGCAGGATGAACTGGTCTATCGGGTACGCGGTCGGGATATCCGGCTGCCCCTGTATTCGGAATCCCTGTCCCATTCACGCATTCCCAAAATTTCCATTCCGGGATTCAAGGATCCCGGAGAAATCTACCGCTTCATGCGGGAAGAGAATCTTCCGGGCAAATTTCCCTATACCGCCGGCGTGTTTCCATTAAAACGTGTGGGCGAGGACCCGACCCGAATGTTTGCCGGAGAAGGTGATCCGGCCAGAACCAACCGCCGTTTCAGGCTCCTGTCCCGGGATTATGAGGCCAAACGGCTGTCCACCGCATTTGATTCCGTTACCCTGTATGGCTTTGATCCGGATATCCGACCCGATATTTATGGAAAAATCGGCACATCGGGTGTCAGCATCTGCACGCTGGATGATGTCAAGGTTCTGTATGGCGGATTCGATCTGTGCGCCCCCAACACATCGGTGTCCATGACCATCAACGGACCGGCCCCCATGATGCTTGCCATGTTCATGAATACGGCCATCGATCAGCAAATGGACGTTTTCCGCGAAAAGAATTCCCGTGAACCGTCGGCGGAAGAAGCGGCAAAAATCCGCAGCATGGTATTGTCAAACGTCCGGGGAACGGTTCAGGCCGACATTCTGAAGGAAGATCAGGGCCAGAACACCTGCATCTTTTCCATCGAGTTTGCCCTGAAGATGATGGGCGACATTCAGCAGTTTTTTATTGACAACAATGTCCGCAATTTTTATTCGGTTTCGATTTCGGGCTATCATATCGCCGAAGCTGGTGCAAACCCCATCACCCAGTTGGCCCTGACCCTTTCAAACGGCTTTACCTATGTGGAATACTATCTGTCCCGGAATATGCCCCTGGACAGCTTTGCCCCGAATCTGTCCTTTTTCTTTTCAAACGGCATGGATCCGGAATACACGGTCATCGGCCGGGTGGCGCGGCGTATCTGGGCCATTGCCATGAAAGAAAAATACAAGGGGTCGGAGCGGTCCCAGATGCTGAAATATCATATTCAGACGTCGGGCCGATCCCTTCACAGTCAGGATATTCAGTTCAATGACATTCGTACAACGCTTCAGGCCTTATGCGCCATCTATGACAACTGCAACAGCCTTCACACCAACGCGTTTGACGAGGCCATCACAACGCCCAGTACCGAATCCGTACGCCGGGCCCTTGCGATTCAGTTGATCATCAACCGGGAGTGGGGACTGGCCAAAAACGAGAACATGAATCAGGGCAGCTTTGTTGTGGAAGAACTGACCCGGCTGGTTGAAGAAGCGGTTCTGATGGAATTTGACCGGATCACGGCCCGCGGAGGCGTGCTGGGCGCCATGGAAACCGGGTATCAGCGCAGCAAGATACAGGAAGAATCCATCTATTATGAACTTCTGAAACATACGGGTGAATATCCCATTGTCGGGGTCAATACGTTCCGGGATCCCCATGCCGGAGCCGAAGAGCTGAGTGATGATGTGGAACTGGCCCGTGCAACCGAAGAAGAAAAGGAATCCCAGCTCAACCGCCTGAATGAATTCAAAAAACGCCATGAGGCCGAAGCTTCGGAAGCCCTGGTCCGGCTGCAGAAAACCGCCTTGTCCGGAGAAAACATTTTTGCGGAACTGATGAATACGGTTCGGGTCTGTTCACTTGGCCAGATCACCCAGGCACTTTATGATGTTGGCGGGCGATATCGGCGGAATATGTAACGGAAAGGCTGAAGGTGGAAAAACTGAAGGCTGAAGGGAAAAGATCGAAATAGAAATGAAAATCATCCTTTCACCTTCAGCCTTCGGACTTCAGCCTTCAGTCTAATACAGGAGATTATCACCATGAAAGAAGCGGTTATCGTCAGTGCGGTCAGAACCCCTCTGGGAAGCTTTAACGGTTCACTGGCCGGAACCGGTGCGACCAAACTGGGCGCTGTTGTTATTGCGGAAGCAATACAGCGTGCCGGGATTGAAAAATCCACGGTCAATGAAGTGATCATGGGACAGGTTCTGCCCTGCGGCTATGGCCAGAATCCGGCCAAACAGGCGGCCGTACTGGCAGAAATGCCATGGGAAGTGGAATGTATCACGGTCAACAAGGTGTGTGGCTCATCTTTGAAAGCGGTCATGCTCGCGGCCCAGGCCATTCAGACCGGGGATGCGGATGTGGTGGTGGCCGGCGGCATGGAATGCATGAGTCTGGCCCCCTATTATCTGGAAAAGGCCCGGTTCGGATACCGGATGGGACCCGGCAAACTTGAGGATCACATGGTCCATGACGGACTCTGGGATATCGTAAATGATTTTCATATGGGTATTTCCAATGAACTGTGTTCGGAAAAATACGGGATCTCCCGGGAAGACCAGGACCGG
>JBFXFK010000325.1:0-3957 GCA_050179135.1 Desulfatirhabdiaceae bacterium
GCTCGCCACATGAAAAGGCCATGCTGGGAGTATGGCGCATGATTGGCGAGATGCTGGGAGAAAGCCGCCGCCTGCACCAACGGGCAGAGGCCTATCAGCAGGCAGCATACCAGAGACAGGCAGCCCAACGGTTGCTGGCCCAACTGGAGGAATATGGCGGCGCCATGCTCTGCGATGGTGTCGGCCTGGGAAAAACCTATGTGGCAGCCACGATAGTGGTTCATTATGCCAATGCCTGGCGGGACAATTTTCAAAAATCACCCGATACCCTGCTGTCCGATCCCTTCCGGATCAGCATCCTGGCGCCCAATTCGGTTGTCAGCACCTGGCAGCGGGAAGCCCTGCCGCCACTGGCCTCTCATGGTGTATTGCTTGCTACGATCCGGGTCATCTCACACAGCAAATTGTCCCGAATTACAAAAGCCAGTGACATACTGGTACCGCCATCCAAAAAATCCACGGGTGACATGGAACACCTCCTGCTTTCGGATCTGGTCATTGTGGATGAAGCCCATAATTTCCGATCTGTTTCTGCCCGGAGGACGGTTGTTCTGCGGGACCTCCTTCGGCTTCAGCCCCGCCGGAACCAGCGCCGGAAAGTGCTGATCCTGACAGCCACCCCCGTCAACAATTCCCTGGATGATCTGATGCAGGAAACCGCCCTGATGTTTTCCAAACCCATCTGGCTCAGTGACGCGGCAACCGACGATGGATACCGCCGTCAGGCGATCCGGGAAATTGCCTCCCGATGCACCAGGGCGCGAAGCCCCAAAGGCCCCAAAGGAGATATGACCCCTTTATTGATCCATGGTAACATGGCATCCCGTTTTTCCATTGCCAACGATTTTCGGGATGATCTGGATTTTGGGCCGAATGTTCAGCGTATCGGCGACTATCTGAAAGAACAGAATCTGAAACTGATCAGACGCCAGCATCAAATCCGCGAAGCTGCGGAAACCGGACGGGCAGAAACCCGCATCGAATCCATGCGCATTGCAGAAGAACTTCTGGACCGGATTGTGGTGCAGCGCTCCCGGAATTTGTGCCGGGAAATCGAACGTCAGCAGGGGTCGGACGTCAATCTGCTGTTTCGAAAAGACGCGGGTTTGCCGGAAAAGCTCTATTACAGCGATGAATACGATGGCATCCACGATGTCCTGGCCGGATTTCTGCCGCTGTTCGATCGGGGGGACCGGGGCCATGCCGGGGGGCCGCGTCCCCTCAGTCTGAAGGTCTATATGTGGTATGACGTCCGGGAAGGGCTGAAAACATGGGAGGATGTTTCATCGGTTGTCGGCCTCCAGCGCATGCTGATTTTGAAACGGCTGGAAAGCTCCCCGGTATCGTTTCTGATTACCCTGCTGCGCCTCACCATTTTGTATGCATTCCGACTGCGACAGCTTTCAGGACTATGCAGCGATTGTGGTGACACAAAACGGCAAAATACGATTGAAACCGCCATAACCACCATTCTTGGTCGCCATGACGATGCATCCCTGGAAAAAATTGGTGTTCTGGCCGTTGGCGATGTGGCGGGTGCACCCCGAACCCGGTTTCTGAAACAGCTTGGCGACGCGTACATGCAACAGGGGGTTTCCGCTGCAGAATCCGATGATGTGCCGCGTCAACTGTCTCTTTTTGAGACCGAAGACACCGGAAAACTGGAGCAGAAAGATCAGCTTGACCGTCTGTGGGGGTTGAAAGATGATCTGCTGCAGGATTTTGAATTGCTTCTGGGTACCATTCCGGGCCTGGCGGATGTCATTTTTGGCAAATTCCGGCAGGATGAATGGCCAAAGCGGTTTACACGTGGCGGCATGGCCATCGATTGGCCTTCTTCTGCCATCTGGGGACTCCGGATTGTAACCGATGCAAAAATCCGAACACTGGTAAACCGTCTGATCACGGCCCGACAACAGGGTCAAAAGGTCATTGTCTTTTCCCAGTTCAGTGATACCCTGGCCTATATCCATTCGGTACTGAGCGCGACCCGGGCCTTTGAAACGGACCAGTGGCGGATTGTTCTGCCCGCACTGAACGCATCCGGAATCAAGTCGCAGGATATCCGGGATCTGATTGCCGAGACCGGCGTCATTACCGGGGATACGGAAGACCGGGATGGAATGGTCAATGCCTTTGCACCGTTTTACCGGATTGGTCCATTTCGGCCGGCAACAGACAATACCAGTCCCGATGTAACGCTCTGGATTACCGACTCCTGGACAGAAGCCTGGACACATGCCCTTCAACATCCCACAGGGGTGCTTCTTTCCAGTGATATCCTGGCCGAAGGTGTCAATCTTCAGGATGCGGCGGCCCTGATCAATTTCGATGTTCACTGGAATCCGGTAAGAATGATCCAGCGTGCCGGACGGATTGACCGCCGGTTGAATCCGCGCATCGAGCAGGCCAGATCATTTCCGGATCTGGAGGCATTGGCAGTCCGATTGGGCACCCGTGTTCCCGCGTATTACTGGCATGGTCATGAGCAGGAAGCCCCATTGACCATCAACATGATTCTGCCGGACGAACTCGAAAAGGAGCTGTTGCTGCGGGAGCGGATTGCCATGAAAACCCTGGCCATCGATTTTACCCTGGGGCTGGATCAGGGAACCGGGGCCGAAGCCCAATGGATGGAGAGCTATACCTATCAGGGCATTTCCAGTCTCAATGCATTCCAGAAAGACCGGGCCATCGAACAGATTGCCGGCCATCACGAAAAAATAAGCCGGTTGTTGCATAATCGTGGCATACCGGAACAATGGGCGGAAAATCTCAATATCTGGATTCAGCATGAAGAATCGTCAATGGCCTCTCCCCTTGTCGGAAGAGCCCTGCTGGGAAGACGGGATGGCACGCTGGAAAAATTTTCGCGCTATCTGGAACCGGCACTGCGCAACGGCATTCTCTACTGGTTCTGGACAGAAAAAACGCCCGGGGAGTCCCTGTTCGATGGCTGGCTGATCATGGACGGCAGGCCGGAAAATTTTCCCCCGCGCCCCACACGGGACATTCCCTGGCATGATCGGGTGTCCCTGCCGGTAAAAGCCTCTCACCTCCTGGCGGCTGCACGGTTTCTGGAAACAGGATGTCCATTGAGAATTTTGCCGGTCCGGGAAATCGCCAAACCCCTGATGCAGGGCGCCACTGCGCTGGCAGCCCCCAAACTGGGTTCGGAAGAGGACCGCAGGCTGATTGCCCTGCGGGATTTTTTTATTCTCCAGTTGCCGGATTTTGATGCGGAAACACTTGGACAAAAACGACGGAACCCCATGGGGTAACCCTATCCGCTTGACGGCTCTCAAATGCAACCAACGGAGCAGATGACGATGAAAAAAGATGAATTCATCAATTATATTCTGGGTGGATACAAATCCTTTCAGGAGCAGGAAATTAAAAAAGGGCCCTCGGCCCTGCCCGAAGGCTTTGAAGAATTCGGGTTCGACACCGAAACGGTGCAGGCCGCTACCCCGGATACCCGGGAAACATTCACCCAGCAACTGCTGGATGCATCGGGGTTTGGTCTGCCCGAATTTGTTCAGACCAAAAACCTGATCCGCAGTTCGGATGCGGTTGCCAGGTATCTGCCGGATCGGGCCGCATACTGGCCCAAGACATCGGCCCGGCCGCACCAGACCCTGCTGTTCGAGGCCAATATCACCCACCGGGAGCTTCTTGGGATTCCGGCATTCAAAAACCGCAGGATGAGCCATCTGGATATTGTTGAAGATGCCCTGGCCCGAATGGTCAGCGAGGCACTGGACGGATTTCAGAAAGGCGGTGAAGGGGTGACATCCGATGTCCGAAAGGGCAAAAAAGACGAAACCCTGTGTGTCATCTCCATCATGGATGAACGGGAGCAGGAACCCGTGCGCCTGGTCTGCTTTGGAACACAAAATGCCAAAACCGGTGGTCTGGAAACGTTTCACATTAATGAACAGGCCCGTTTCTGGGATC
>JBFXFK010000326.1:0-3878 GCA_050179135.1 Desulfatirhabdiaceae bacterium
CCTGGAGCCAGTTGCGTCTGGCCCAGGGGCAATACCCGGATGCCGAAATCCTTCAAAAACAGGCCATCCAGAAATTAAAACCGGAAGAAATGTATCGGAATCTGGGATATCTGGCGCAGATCCAATTCCGGAGCGGCCGATTGAATCCGGCAAAGAAACACTTGGATGAAGCCTTAAAACAACTCGACAAACTGGATGAGGTCGCACGGAAAAAAGGCAGGCCGTTTTTTGACTGGTTTTTTTCGGAATTCTGCTATCGAAAGCTGGTGTCTCTGAAAAGCCAACCGGGAAGAGCATCCTGGATGGCATCGCTTGAGCAAATGATCGATTTGTATCCCGAGGTTGTCAACTATCCCCACGCCCTGATTTACAAATTCGCGGGTCTTGCCAGCCTGGCTCAGGGTGATGAATCCACAGGATTATCGCGTTTATCCCAATCAATCCAGTATTTGGAAACGTGCGCGACGCAACCGACCATTCAGTTGTTGGGTGTCACGGCCAGAGCCGTACGTGTCAATTATCGGATCCACAGAAAGCAGTTGGATGAGGTTCGTAACGATATGGTGCATATCCGGAATGTGTTACGATCCCGAAAAGACATCGGTCATTTTTTTCAGCCGGAGATCGATGCGCTTGCCCCATGCCTGAGATCCAGACGGGTGGCGGCGGCGCATCTGGAATCAGTACAGCAGGCGATTTCGCGTATTTTGAACAAGATTCCCTATTGATGATTCTGTTACAAATAAGTCATCCTGGGGGATGTTGGAACTTTCTGAAGTTTATTTTATAAGATCGGTATGGGAAATGTGGGCATGGGCGATGAAATCCTGCGCTGTATAAGGCGTTAGCCGCAAACCCACCCGGCTCCTGACTGCACAAAAACGAAAACAGGGATCGTTCGTTTTGGGCAAACCGTCGAAAAAAATGGGGCAGGGCCGCCAGACTGACCGGATGCAGGGGATAGGCACACGCATCGGATTCAAACTGAGTGTGGATGCCGGGACGTCCTTTATATTTTTATTTTTATAAAGTAACCGAATTGCAATAGCAAGTCGTCATTCCCAGTGGATAGCTCGCCGAAAAAAATGATAAGATTTGCGGTCGGTTGACTGATCCTTCTACGGCCTGACATCTTTTTTTGCAACCCGTGGGTGAATTGCAGAGAACTAGAAAAAGGAGCTGCCATGTTCAACGTATTGAGAGATTTGTTGAAAAACGGTGGATACACAGTAGCTGAATCCTTCACAATACCCTCCTGCAATGCCCGTTACCGTCCAATTCCGAGCTTCTTACACGACTCCCGTCTGGGCCAGTTCTTGCGTAACAGCGAGCCAAGCATGGTAGATCTCTGGAACCATCAGGCTTTGGCTTTGGAGAAGATAGGACGGGCTAAAAATGTTGTCGTATCAACAAGTACAGCTTCAGGTAAGAGTCTGATCTTTCGGGTTGCATCGTTTCATGAGGTGATGTCGAATTCCGACAGTCGCGTATTGGTGTTATATCCTTTGAAGGCGTTGTTGAACGATCAGTTGCGGGGATGGCGGGCTATGGCTGAAGAGCTTGATCTTGATCCAGCAATTGTCGGTCGTATTGATGGCTCAGTGGCGGTTTCGGATCGGGATGAGATACTTCGCAAGGCACGCATCATCGTGATCACCCCGGATGTTTGCCATGCGTGGATGATGTCTCGTTTGTCTATCCCTTTGGTGAAAGCTTTCCTGATGAAGCTCACATATATGGTAATTGACGAGGCTCACACCTTCGAAGGGGTATTTGGAAGTAATTTTGCATTTTTGCTTCGCCGATTATTGGCATCGCGATGGCACTTGCTGAAGGGAATCTCGGAAAAACCCCTTCGTCTGATCGCGTCAACTGCAACTATTTTTAATCCGGCAAACCACATGAAAATTCTTTCAGGCATGGAGTTCCAATCAGTTGACGAGACGGATGACGGATCTCCACATTCTGAGCGTTTCTGCGCCCATGTCGTTTGCCCAGCGGGTGAGGAAATGCAGGTGGCTCGAAGGATTCAGATGGAACTCATGAAACATTCGGCCCACGGTGGTTTCATTACGTTTGTGGATTCTCGAAAAGGTGTTGAGATGCTGGCACGTTCAAGTCAAAGCGATTTGGAAACACTTATTGGTAACGATTCGGTTATGCCGTATCGTGCAGGTTATGACAGCATGGATCGGGAGAATATTGAACAACGTTTGCAGGCGGGCAACTTGCGTGGTGTCGTATCCACATCTGCTTTGGAACTTGGGATTGATTTGCCCCATCTTGCAGTGGGATTGAATATTGGTGTACCAGCAACCAGGAAAACATACCGCCAGCGGCTTGGCCGGGTAGGGCGTTCAACTCAAGGCGCTTTTTTAATCATTGCACCGCAGAATGCCTTCAAAGGCTACGGCACCTCGTTCACGGAATACCACAATATGTCGGTAGAACCGTCTTATTTATACCTGGATAACCGGTTTATGCAATTTGCCCACTGTCGTTGTCTTGCGGATGAACTCGAGGCTTTGGGCGCTCGTTCCAGTTTACCTGCTCACGTACAATGGCCTGACGGATTTAACGAAGTGTACGCAGCGGCAAAACCAGGAGGGCATAGACCCCCGGAATTTGATGCCATTGCCCAGTTGGGTGGTGATTCGCCGCAGCACTGCTACCCATTGCGCAATGTTGGAGAACTTAACTTTAAAATTGCCAGAGGCGAGAATGCAGAAGGCTTTGGGGAAGCGAGTGAGTCTCAGGCTTTACGTGAATGTTATCCCGGGGCAACCTATTTCCATATGGGGCGGCCTTTTGAGGTCATGTCCTGGAATGCCGGCTCATTTCAACCCTACATTAAAGTAAAACCCGGTTCTCCAGGCCGACATACAAAACCGAGGATAAGAACCTGGATCAACACGGGTATAATGCCAATTGATTTAATGGAAAATCATTTATTGATAGGTGATTCCGGGTTTATCGCAGAATGCCAAATGCAGATTACTGAAAAAGTTGAGGGTTATACCGATCAAACCGGCACGTTTCACTCTTATCAAGAGCTTCGTCAGAAAAATCCCAATATGCGCTCCCGACAACGGAATTTCCGCACCAGTGGGGTTCTGCTTTGCATCCAGGATGGTTGGTTTACGGAGAAAGGGGTCAAGCAGTTTCTATCAAATTGGATTTCAGACATATTTTGCCGTGAATACAGTATATTGAAGCAGGATGTCAGGTCTGCTGCGACCAATATTTCGGTTCGTACGATGGAAGGCGGCGGGCTGCGTGGAGACTGTTTGGTGCTTTTTGACCAGACATACGGCAGCTTGAGGCTTACGGAAAGGCTTTTCCTTAACTTTATGCTAATCATTCAACGCCTGAAAATCTCAGCCGAGTCGGAAGAAATAACTGAACGAAACATACTTTTTGATTACGTTAAAGAACTGGAATCTGCATTCTCAGGGTTTAAGGACTACAGAGAATATGGCGTAATTTTCAAGGACAAGGTCCCCCCCCCAAATTGTATTCAGGTTTTTACACCAGGATCTGTCGTCAACTACCGAGAAATTGGACAGATAGGAACCGATGTTGAGGTGATACTACCGACATGGATGAACGGGCAACTGATGTACCAGGTAAAAGTCACGAGAAGCGTACCCGGAAGCGCTCCGTTAAAACGCTGGATTTCTGCTCAATCCGTTGAAGCATCTGCTGAGGCGGATTCGTTCAATTATGGTTGGTGGAATGCTGAAACTGAAGAATTCATCAACCCGGATGAAGTACTTCAGGAGTGATTTTCAAGGACATGGGTAAATTTCGTGATCACCATCGGTGCCAAACCGCCATTCCGACGCACTGCTTGCAAGAAGCTCCGGCCCGGGAGCTTG
>JBFXFK010000327.1:0-3856 GCA_050179135.1 Desulfatirhabdiaceae bacterium
GGCATCCAGGCCGCCGTCCGCAGAATCGGCGGCTGGTCCCGCCTCCGCATGATGAAGGAGGACGAGGTCCCCTTCCGCCAAAAGGATTTTGTCACGGCGTATGAGGGGGGGGGTGGGGGGGAGAGGGTTCGGAGAATTGGAGGGGGGGAGGGAGGAAGAAAGGGGGTTAAGTGTTTAAGTGATTAAGGTTTTAAGGGTGTTAGAGTGTTAAGGGTTTTAAGGGGTTCAGGGTTTGGTGCTTGGGGTTTGGAATTTTATCAGGGGGGTGGGTGTTGCCCTTGAAATCAGGGTTGATGACGTGGCGTTTTGAATATGTGGCAAAGATCTTGCTTTTCTTTTACGGTCAAACGGCGCTAAAATCCACACACTGCAATCGCAAAAAAGTTTGTTCGGGTGAAAAGCAATGGAATACAGCGCCATTGTCATCGGCGGTCAGCGAACTCCATGTTGATGAATTCTACCAAAAAGGCATTATAAAACATTGCAGAGCGCCAAAATTCGTCATGAATTGCCAAAAATTGTTGAAAATTTTCCCATAAGGATGCAGACTGCGTTGCGTTTTCAACACGGAGAAGTTTCAGGTATGAACCTGCACGCGTTCGATCCAAAAGCACGCCTATGAAAATATCCATGATTATCCCTGTTTTCAATGAAGAGGCCGCGATTCCCTGTTTTCTGGATACTGTTTATCCCATCCTTGACGCGGAATCAGCCTACCGATTCGAGCTCATCTTCATCAACGACGGCAGCGAAGACAACACCCTGGATATTCTGTTGGAAGCGCGAGACGCAGACCCCCGCATCAAGATCATCGATCTGGCGAGAAACTTCGGCAAGGAGCTTGCCATGGCGGCGGGGTTCCAGGCGGCTTCCGGCGATGCGGTGATCCCCATGGATGTCGATCTCCAGGACCCGCCTGAAATCATCGTCGATTTTCTGCGCAAGTGGGAAGAAGGGTATGACGTGGTGCTGGGCGTCCGGCGGCGGCGTCATGCCGATACGCTGTTCAAACGCCTCACGGCGGATTTGTTCTACAGGATTTTCAACGCCCTTTGCGGCAAACGGCTCACCCCCAATGCCGGCGACTTTCGACTGATCAGTCGACCGGCACTCGACGCCCTGAACAATCTTCCCGAACGGGTTCGGTTTACCAAGGCGCTATACGCCTGGGTGGGATTTCGAAAGACCGCCGTCGAATATGACCGGCCGGCACGTATGAACGGCACATCGAAATGGAACACCTGGAAACTCTGGAATTTCGCTCTTGACGGCATCACCAGCTTCAGCACCCTCCCGCTGCGCATCTGGAGCTACCTGGGCATGCTGATCGCCTTCATCGGCTTTGCCTATGCCGCCTTTCTGACCTTCCGAACGCTCATTTTCGGCCGGGATGTCCCCGGTTATACGTCGTTAATGGTGGTCATGCTGGTTCTGGGGGGGCTCATTCTCATCTCTCTCGGCGTCATCGGTGAATATCTGGGGCGCGTCTTTGAAGAGACAAAGGGGCGACCGCTCTATATCGCCAGAAATTATATCGGGTTTGACGACGTTCCAGAATCCTGTCGTCTCTCACGGAAGATCGGCAGGATATGATTTTCGGGAAAGAAACATCGCTGCAGGCGTTTCGATATTTCCAGGCCGCTCTGGCCGGAACACTCGCCAATTTTTTCTCGCGTTTTCTTTTTGCGGAATGGATGGAGTTTGGATGGAGCGTTGTCGTCGCGAATTATGTTGGGATGATCATCGTTTTTCTCTTTTCCTACAAGAGGGCCTTTGGTGCAGCCCAGGTAGACGGATTGATGATCGGTAAATTTGCACTTGTTGCCCATGGGGGGCTGTTGCTGGTGTGGGGCGTATCCACCGGCATGTTCCAGCTCGCAGAAAATATCTTTCCCATGTTGTTGTCGCCCGAAACGGTCTATCCGGCCCTGAACGAAACAGCAGCCGTCAATTGGGGGCAGATCATCAAGACAGGGACCGAAGGCTGTTGTCACGGCATCGGTATTTCAGTTGGGTTTTTGGCGAATTTCATCGGACACAAACGATTCAGTTTTGCCCCAGGACAGTTCGGGTTAACCTGATTCGGCTGTGATGCGTGAATATTGAAAACCAGTTACATTTTCAGCCTGGCAACGACGATACTGCACCACAAGAGACCTTGGAGAGATCATTGAACTGGAAAAAAATTTCACCCTACCTCATTCCCTCGATTACAAATGTTTTTTTTATTTCCCTGTTTATTGTTTTATCGGTTTTCCCGGAAAATGGGCTTTTGAATGACGGAGATACCGGATTTCACATTCGCATCGGCGAATACATCATGAAAAACCTCGCCATCCCCAAGAACGACCCTTTTTCATTCATATCTCCACCCCTTTTTTTTACCGCCCACGAATGGCTTTCCGCCGTCATTATGGAAAGCATCCATAGCATTGCCGGGCTGACCGGGGTGGTGCTGTTCTTTGCATCGATCATATCCTTGACTTACAGTCTGTTGTTTAAACTGTTTGTTGCCGAAAACGATAACATATTCATTTCCGTAGCCCTCGTATTGTTACTGACCGTCTCTTCCGCGGTCCATTGGCTGGCCAGGCCTCATGCTTTTACCCTTTTGTTTACGGTGATCTGGTATTATTTGCTCCACAAACACCAGGAATCTCCGGACAGAAACTTGTCAAGCCTCTGTTTCATGCCCTTGATCATGGTGTTCTGGGTCAACCTGCACGGCGGGTTTCTCGTCGGCTTTATCCTGAACGGCATTTGTATACTTGGAAACCTCGTGGAATATGTGCGGATGTCGGGAGAAGATCGGAACATTTTACGACAAAAAATGATCGATCTTTTTTCTGTAACCCTTTTCTGCGTCCTCGTCTGTCTTATAAATCCCTATGGTTGGCACATCCTCATTTTTCCTTTCCAACTGATCTCACAAGACTTCATGATCAATTATATCGGTGAATTCCAGTCCCCGAATTTTCACACCGTGCTGCTTTCATTTTTTAAATATTCGGTTCTGTTATCAATTGCGCTCATAGCGCTTTCAAAAAAGAGATTGAAACCCCATGCGTTGATTTCAATTCTGGTTTTTTTGAGCATGTCGCTGACGTCGGTCAGGCATGTCCCATTGTTCTGTATCATTGTTTTTCCCATTTTACTTGGCCTGGTCAGACCGATGATTGAAAACCCCAACAGCAAGATCGGCATCTTTTTCCATACGCGATCGGCACGCTGCCGGCAAACAGACGCCCAGGCCAAAGGGGCTTTATGGCCCGTCATCGTTGTCATCCTCGTAATAACCGCCGCCGGTTCGGAGCGTCTAACCCATGGTTTCGACCCTGAACTCAAACCAATGAACGCCATGGCATTCATCAACTCCGAAGACATTCCCGGCAATATGTTCAATGAATATGAAACAGGCGATTTCATCATTTATTCCACTTGGCCCAGGTACAAGGTCTTCATCGACGGTCGGGCGGATATGTATGGAGAAGATCATCTCAAAGCGTATGATACCGTGATTAAAGCCAAACAAGGCTGGCAGGACATCATCGAAAAACACGATATCACCTGGATGATGGTGAATCCTTCGTCGCCGATTTCTTCTTTGCTGTGGGAAATGCCGGGTTGGCATTTGATATACGCGGATAAGGTATCGCATGTTTACGTCAGGAATATTCGGAATAACCAGAGACTGGTCGAAAAATATCAAAATATAGTGCCGGTTGATACCCGGACCGATGAACTCACGGCGGCTGTTTCCTTATAGGTTCCAGTTTAACGTATTGATTAACTTATTCATTTTATAGATTCCTGTGGAATGAAAAACATATTGAGAACATTTTAATGTTTCGACCGG
>JBFXFK010000328.1:0-3841 GCA_050179135.1 Desulfatirhabdiaceae bacterium
ATCTGCTATGCCATTCTGCTCATGAATCCCCTGACACCGACCCTGGATCAGTGGTTGAAACCCAAACGATTTTCCGAAGGCGCAAAATGAGAGAAATTGTCAAAATCACCATTGCCCTCACCATCTCATGTCTGGTCGCCGGTACGGTCATGGGCGGTGTCTTCATGTTCACCGCCAAAGCCAAACTGCAAAGTGAGGCCATGCTCAGACAGCAGACCCTGCTGGGTCTGCTGGGATACGGCAACGATCATCCGGCCCCTGCCGATCTGAAACTGAGCCATGTTTACCGCTATGTTCTGTCGGATGACACCGGTATCCGGTCCGGGTACCTGGTTCCGGTTCTGGATGGCAGCCAAATCCGGCATGAATTTCTGATTGTGGATCGGGAAGGCGGGTTTGTAAACCGGCATCCAGTAACGATTCCGCCCGAAAAAGCCGCGACGGAATCGGACCGCAACACCGCAATTCAACAGGTTCTGGGACCGGCCGTCACCATCCGGTATGCCGATGACATGATCATTGCCACCCAGAATGACATCCGGACCGCGTATGTGCTGTTGGGAAAATTTCCCGGATTCAAGACATTCATTCATGCCATGGTGGCCCTGAATTCCGGGTTCGGCATTCTGGGAATGGAAATCACGGCCCATGAAGAAGATCCGGGTCTGGGCGGTGAGATCGAAAAGGATTTTTTCAAAAACCAGTTCAAAGACAGAAGCCTGGAAGCGGTGAAGGAATTGACCGTGACCAAGGATCCGCTTCCGGATGACTATCGCTTCTATCTGGAGCCACAGAAATGGGAAGACAGACAGATTGACGAGGCGGAGGCCGCCGCATTGAAGGAAAAATATCAGGCGGCAGACATCCATGCCATCAGCGGCGCAACCATTTCCAGCAGGTGCGTCACCGATGGGGTCCGGCAACTGGTTAAAAATTTTTCCTACCGGATTCAGATTCTGGACCGGGTGATGACGGAAAAACAGATACATGCGGCGTTTTAGGGTTGAAGGCTGAAGACTGAAGACTGAAGGGCTGGCGGCCTTTCGGTCCGGCTGCCATGCTGTTGGCTGGTTCCCAAGCTCCAGCTTGGGAACCCGTTACGCGAAGCTCCAGCTTCCCGGCGGCAGGATGAAGGATAAAGGCTGAAGGATGAATGGCAGGCGCCTGTCGGTCCGGCTGCCATGCTGTTTCTCACGACTCACTACTCACTTCTCACTACTAACTACTAACCAAACAGGAACAAACCGTGCCAAAAACAACCAAGACCAATACCCAACTTGTTGTAAGCGGCCTCTTGAATGAAAACCCGATATTCCGCCTGGCCCTCAGCATGTGTCCGGCCGTTGGATTGACCACGACGGTCATGAATGGTCTGTTGCTGGGGGTTGCGGTGCTGTTTGTTCAGGTTTTTTCAAGCTGCACCATTTCCCTGATCCGAAACCATATTCATCCCAGAATCCGGATTCCCACCTATACCCTGACCATTGCCACCTGGGTCACGGTAATCGATCTGCTGCTGGCGGCCTTTGTCCCGGTTGCCTACAAGGCAATGGGCATTTTTGTCCGGCTGATCGTGGCATTTGCCATCATTACCATGCGCCTGGAGGTGTTTGCGTGCAAGAACGATCTGGTACCCTCATTCTGGGATGGCGTGGGCATGGGCCTGGGATTTTTATTCGGGATGACTCTTTTGGGAGGGGTTCGGGAAATTCTGGGAATGGGATCATTTCTGGGATATGACCTTCTGGGATTTCGGCCGCTGCTGTTTTTTGTTCTGCCTGCCGCCGGTTTTTTTACCGTAGGCTTCATGATGGCCATCTTCAATTATGTGGAAACGGTGTATAACCGTCGAAAAAAGGAGCGGATGGCATGATTTTCAAATTCCGCAGTTATGGACTGGCAGCCGGCATGATTCTGATTCTGGCGCTCTTTGCCGGGTGCAAAAACGAACACCGCATGATCCGGCAGGCCGAGTTTTCAGACAGCCATGCCATTACCATCACATTTGCCGCACCGGTTGATGCGGACTGGGCAAAGAACCCGGCCAATTTTGCGGTCTGTGAAAAACAGGATCCCGACATTCTGGCGGATATCGCATCCCTGACCCTGACGCCGGATGGAAAACAACTGACCCTGAAACTGGCGGAGCCCCTGAATCAAAACAATCATCATACCGTTACCCTGAAAGAAATTCTGTCAGAGGGAAAATCACAGGGCACAGCGGATGTGACGGTCAAAAAATCTTACGGCGGATATCTGATCCAGATTTTGATCGGGGCCATGATCATTCAGAATTTTGTTTTTTCCAAATATCTGGGCCTGTGTGTATTTTTTGGAACATCCCGAAAAAAATCCACGGCAGTGGGCATGGGCATCACATTCACCATTGTCATCTGTTTTGCCTCGCTCATGTCCTGGTTTTTCTATCAGTTTGTATTGAAACCCTTTCATCTGGACTATCTCCAGATTGTTGTCTTTATCGGCCTTGTGTCGCTGACGGTTCAGGGTGTCGATACCATTCTGCGAAAGGTAAATCCCAAACTTTTCAAGGCGTTTGGCGTCTATCTGGTGCTGGTGATTGCCAACTGCATCGTCATTGCCGTTCCCCTGATGCTGGCCAATAACGAATACAACCTGTGGGAAAGTCTGATGCTGGCACTGGGCGCCGGGCTGGGATTTCTGATTGCGCTGTTTCTGATGTCATCTGTCCGGGAACGGCTGGAGTTTGCCGATATTCCAAAATCCTATCAGGGGCTTCCGATCGCCTTTATTGTCGCCGGCCTGTTTGCGTTGTCCTTTATGGGCTTTTCCGGAATGACGCTGTTCTGAATATGGTGGAATGAAGTCTGTAGCCAGTGGTCAGTCCGCTTTCAGCCGGTAGGTCAGGATGTCGCAGCTTTTTGCGACTTCCTGACAGCCAATTGCAGCACCTTCGGCCTTCAGTCTTCAGCCTTCAGCCTGTTCCATGACTGACGCCAACAACAATGATACAAAAACATTAATCGAAGTAAAGGAACAATATGGACCCCCTATACATCAAAATGGCTTTGGGCGGTTTGGCGGTACTGGGCTGTATCGGCCTGTTTTTTGGTGTCGGCCTGGGCCTTGCCGCCCATAAATTTGCAGTGGAAATCAATCCCAAGGTCGAAGAAGTTCTGGAACATCTGGCCGGAGGCCAGTGCGGGGCCTGTGGTTTTCCCGGATGCGAGGCCTATGCCGAGGCAGTTGTTGCAGACCCTTCGGTGTCGCCTTCACTCTGCTTTCCCGGAAAAACCGCCACGGCGGAAGCCATTGCCAAAATCACCGGCAAGGAGATGGGGTCCCTGGAAGGAGCCGTGGCTGTCATTCATTGCGCCAGGTGTTTGCGAAGCGATTATGAAAAATATGATTATGTGGGATATGGCAACTGTTCTGCCGCCAATCTGGCATTTGCCGGTCCGACCGATTGTCCGTACGGGTGCGTGGGTTTTGGCGAATGTGAGCAGGCCTGCCCGTTTCATGCCATTTCCATGGAACATCATTTTCCGGTCATCGACATGGATGCCTGCACCGGATGCGGTATCTGTGTGCAGACCTGTCCCAAAAACCTGTTCAGCCTGGTTCCCCAGAATGCCCGGGTGGTGGTCCGGTGCAGCAGCCGGGACAGCGGCAAGGAAACCCATAAAATCTGCTCATCCGGATGCCTGCACTGCGAGTCCTGTATCCGGGCCTGCCCGGCCAACGCCATTTCCATGGTGGACAATCTCATTCAAATCGATCACAAAACCTGCCGGGAATATGGTCCGTCCTGTCAGGAAGCCTGTATCGCGGCCTGCTTCATGGCCCATGTCATCCAGCCGTT
>JBFXFK010000329.1:0-3827 GCA_050179135.1 Desulfatirhabdiaceae bacterium
GGATGCCATCGATCTGGCGGTCAGGGGCATTGTTCAGGGCGTGGGGTTTCGGCCGTTTGTGTATCAGACCGCAGGTCAGTTTGAACTGAACGGCAGCGTCATCAATACATCCGATGGTGTACAGATACATCTGGAAGGCCTTCCGGACCGCATCGATCTGTTTTGCCACCGTCTGGAACACGCCCCCCCCCCGCTGGTCCACATCACGCAGATACACCGGAAGAAAGGAATCCTGACCGGATGTTCCGGTTTCTCCATTTTGTCCAGTATCCGCAATGAACACCGACGAACCCTGATTTCTCCGGATGTATCGGTCTGTGACGACTGTCTCCGGGAGATGATGGATCCAAACGACCGACGTTTTGGATACCCGTTTATCAACTGCACCAACTGCGGCCCCCGATACACGATCATTGACGACATCCCCTATGACCGGCCCAACACATCCATGAAATCATTTGTCATGTGCGCCAGATGTCAGGCCGAATATGACGATCCCCAAAACCGCCGGTTCCATGCCCAGCCCAATGCATGCCCGGATTGCGGGCCTCACCTGACGCTGCTGGATGCAGCGGGAAATCCGCTTGTCAATACCGACCCGGTTCAGGGCGCCATCGATCTGCTGAAACAGGGCCAAATCATTGCCATAAAAGGATTGGGCGGATTCCATCTGGCCTGTGATGCCGCAAACCAGTCTGCCGTCGATACCCTGCGGATTCGAAAACGACGGGTGGAAAAACCCTTTGCCGTGATGTCTTCCGATTTGGACCGTGTCCGTCAATATGCCGATATCGATCCGGAAGAGCAGGCCCTGCTGGTGTCCCATGTCCGGCCCATTGTCCTGCTGGAAAAAAAATCAGCCGGAATTCTGGCAGAGACCGTGGCTCCGGGAAACCGGTTTATCGGCGTCATGCTTCCCTATACGCCGCTTCATCATCTGATCCTGTCAACGGATTTTTCCGCCCTGGTCATGACCAGCGGGAACATCAGTGACGAGCCCATTGTCATCGACAATGACGAAGTCGTTCAACGTCTGTCCGGAATCGCCGATGCCTTTCTGGTTCATAACCGGCCCATCTATCTGCGCACCGATGATTCGGTCATCCGCCATGCGGCAGGCCGTGTGCGCGCCTTGCGCCGTTCCCGCGGTTATGTGCCGGTTCCGGTTTTTTTAAAGCTCCCGGTTCCCCCCATTCTGGCCTGCGGGGCGGAAGTCAAAAACACCATTTGTCTGACCCGTGGAAACGAGGCGTTTCTCAGCCAGCATATCGGCGATGTGGAAAATCTGACCACGCTTGATTATTTCGAGTTCACCGTCAGCCATCTCAGCCGCCTGATCGATGTTTCACCGGAAATCATCGCATTTGATCAGCATCCGGACTATCTCAGCTCCCGATACGCCCGGATGAAGACCGGTCCTCAAAAAATTCCGGTTCAGCATCATCATGCCCACATTGCGGCATGCATGGCGGAAAACCATCTGGATGGTCCGGTCATCGGCATTGCCTGTGATGGCACCGGTTATGGCGCCGATGGCGCCATCTGGGGAGGAGAGATACTGATTGCGGATTATGCCAATTTTACACGATCGGCCTGGCTCAATCCCATTCCCATGCCCGGTGGGGCTGCTGCAATCCGGGAACCCTGGCGCATGGCCATGAGCTGCCTCCACTCTGTTTTTGGCAAGGGATGTTTGGATCTGAATCTGCCATTCATGAAATCCGTCCAGCCGCATCTGCCGCTGATCATCGACATGATCGAAAAACGGATCAACAGTCCGCTGACATCCAGCCTGGGTCGGCTGTTTGACAGCGTGGCCGCATTGATCGGCCTGAGAAACCGGGTCACATTCGAGGGTCAGGCCGCCATGGAACTGGAAATGATGGCCGATGGGTCCTGCTCGCAATGCTACCCGTGTGATATTCAGTGGAACGCGGCACAGTCCGGTTATGAAATGATGATCGGCCCGATCGTGACAGGCATTGTGACGGACCTTTGGAACAGGGTTGACAGCCGGATCATCAGCCGGAAATTTCACAATACAGTCGTCCGGATGCTGACCGATGCCTGCCTGAAAATGGTTCATCAAAGCGGCATCGATCAGGTGGCATTAAGCGGCGGGTCATTTCAGAATTCGATTTTGCTGACTGGAATGATCCAGTCATTGACACAGAGCGGGCTGCACGTTTACACCCACTCACTGGTTCCGTCAAACGACGGCGGCCTGTCTTTGGGGCAGGCCGTGATCGCGGCGGCAAATTTTGATTCACACATGATTCCGAAGCTGAAGCTCCACCGGATGGGGCTTTAGATAATATTGCGCGCCAAGATACGGTTCCCGGTATTTCCGCACATAATGGTTGATGACTGTCACCGGAACAATCAGCGGAATCAGGCTGGACTGGTACTGATGGATGATTTCCAGCAGTTCCTGTTTTTCCTCTGCGGAAAGCTGCTTTTTAAAATATCCCATGGCATGCTGAAGGACATTGGCGTTTTTTTTGGGCGTGGTTTTGATTTTCAACGCCTCCATCAGCATTCCGGCATAGGTGTCAAACAGGGTCTGAAGGGGTATTTTTTTTCCTTCGGCCACAATTTTCCCCAGTTTGCGATAATGCTCCGGACTGTGCGCGAGAATCAGCAGCTTGTGAACCGTGTGAAATTCCACCAGACCGCCCATTGTTCTGTTTTCGGAACACACCTGTCGCCACCGTTTGAGCGTAAATATCCGTTCGATAAAATTCTCCCGCAGTTTTGGATCATGCAGCCGGCCTTCTTCCTCCACCGGAATCAGCGGAAAATGATCCATGAACATCCGGGCAAATATGCCGGAGCCTTTCTTGACCGGCATGCCGGATTCCGGATAGACTTTGACCCGCTCCATGCCGCTGCTGGGTGAATCGCTTTTAAAAATGAATCCGCACAGATTTTCGGTTTCAAGTGCCTGCAGCCGTCCGGTGGCCCAGTCTTTCATCCGGCCGGTAAAATCCTTTCCGGTTTTGGTGGTCAACAGACGCGGGGATTCGATGTCGCCGACCAGGCGAAGCGACTCCCGGGGAATGCCCATGCCGCATTCCACTTCCGGACATACGGGTACATATTCCACAAACTGTCCAAGCGTCCCGGTTAAAAACCGGTCATGCTTGTGTCCACCATCATACCGGACATTCTGACCCAGCAGACAGGTACTGATTCCCAACTTGATTGGTGATTGGTCCGTGTCCATGAGAGCCTCCTGTTATCCTGCACTCTCTCAATACCCCGGTCGCCCCCTGCCCGTGAGCGTGCCCGCGCCCGGTAGTGTGAGTGGTTTTAAAATCATCGAATGTCCGCATGATATTCCTGAAGGGACCGGACCTGGGGCCTGCCCTCCCGGCGGGCGGCTATGCCTTTGGCCGCAGCGATTGCGGCGGCTGTTGTGGTAATATACGGCACCTTGTATTTGATGGCGGACTTTCGAATATAACTTCCGTCCTCAGCCCCTCTTTTACCGCTCGGGGTGTTCACAATCAACTGAATTTCCCGATTTTTAAGCCCGTCAACAATATCCGGACGTCCATAACCCAGCTTGCGGATTTCGATGGAGTCAATACCGTTCCGTTTGAAATAATCATGGGTTCCCCGGGTGCTCAGAATTTTGAAGCCCATGTCCCGGAACAGACGGGCCGGCTCCAGGGCAGCGCCTTTGTCCATTTCCGCAATCGTGAACAGCACCGCGCCATCCAGTGGCAGGGCTGTTTGGGTGGCCTCCTGGGCCTTGAAAAACGCCCGGCCAAAATTCCGGGACAGGCCCATCACCTCACCGGTAGACCGCATTTCCGGGCCCA
>JBFXFK010000330.1:0-3768 GCA_050179135.1 Desulfatirhabdiaceae bacterium
AAGACTGCGGTTGATAGCGCAACAATTGCCGAAGCTCTTCCCTTAATCAGATAGAAAGGATGCTGGGACCCCAAATGGGCATCAAACCCATACCCACTCCTTTGAATTTTTAATTCATGCGTCAGCACTGAAATGATTTACAGATGCTATGGGTTGTGATATCAAAAAGACGTGCCAAGAACAGCCAGACTGGATGCCCCGGGTGTGCTCCACCGTGTTATGGGGCGAGGAATTGAAAAAAAATAATATTTCGGGATGATGAGGATCGTAGCGATTCTGGACCGTCTGTCGGTCTGGCCCGGTAAGGCGCGATGAACATCTATAGCTTTCCAGATAAAGATTTTGGATGCGTTATCGGCTGGGGAAGGTAGCGACATGAGCGATGAAGATATCCGTTGGAAACAACGGTTTAACCATTACCAAAAAGCCTTGTTGCAGCTTAAAAAAGCTGTGGAACTGAGCCAGCAGCGGCGACTTTCCGATATCGAGCAGCAGGGTATCATTCAGGCTTTTGAGTTTACCCATGAGTTGGCCTGGAATGTCATGAAGGATTTTTTCGAATATCAGGGAAACACGGCTATCATGGGTTCCAGGGATGCAACGCGAGAAGCATTTTTGCGGAATCTGATTGATGACGGTGACGGATGGATGGAAATGATCAAAAGCAGGAATCAGTCATCCCATACCTACAACCCCAAAATTGCAGATGAAATAGCCACCAATATTATTAGCCTTTATTATCAGCTATTTGTTACATTTGAACAGAAAATGCAGGCTCTGGGTGACAGGTTATAATCGTATGGAAAACAGATTCGGGCTGAAACAGGTTACCATAGATAAAATCAACCAAATCTTTGCGGTCGTACCCGAAATCAAACAGATTGTCATTTATGGTTCACGGGCCAAAGGTAATTATCGCAACGGGTCTGATATCGATCTCGTTATCAAGGGGGAAGGCGTTTCCTTTCAGCAGTTACTGAAAATAGAAAATGAATTGGATGATCTGATGTTGCCCTACCGTATCGACTTATCTCTCATGCATCAGATCGATGACGTTGACCTGCTTGATCACATAAAACGGGTGGGTATTGTTTTTTATGATAAATCAGTCAATTGAGAAATGTTTGCAGGGGTGTAAATCAATTCCGTTTATGAGTTGTGATATCAAAAAGACATGCCAAGAACAGCCAGACTGGATGCCCCGGGTGTGCTCCACCATGTTATGGGGCGAGGAATTGAAAAAAGAATAATATTTCGGGATGATGAGGATCGTAGCGATTTTCTGGACCGTCTGTCGGCCCTGGCCCGGGAAGGCGCGATGGACATCTATGCCTGGGTTTTGATGCCGAATCATTTCCACCTGCTTTGCAAGACAAAGAATATGTCTTTGGCTTCAAGCATGCGCAAAATTCTGACCGGCTATGTCATCAATTTCAACAGGCGTCATCATAGGAATGGGCATTTGTTTCAGAATCGTTACAAATCCATCGTATGTCAGGAGGATATTTATCTGAAAGAGCTGGTGCGGTATATTCACCTGAATCCTCTCAGAGCTGGACTGGTCCAGGACATCAACACGTTACATCATCATCCATGGGCCGGTCATTCCGCACTGGTCGGTAACGTCAAAAGGGAATGGCAAGATACGGGATATGTATTGTCATTTTTTGGTGAACCCGGGGATGCAGTAAAGATTTATGTGCAATTTGTTACCGAAGGTATGGGGCAGGGCAGAAAGCCGGATTTGGTTGGCGGTGGTCTGATACGGAGCATGGGGGGGGCGGCGGTTCTGGCAAACCGCAGGCGAGGTCAAAGGGAGGCAGCGGACCAGCGTATACTGGGAGATGGAGATTTTGTTCATGCGGTCATATCTGACCTGGATGATCGGATGAAAAGAAACTTGAGGCCGTCCGGACAGCGGATCGATCTTGAAACACTTGCGGAGAAAATTGGCGAAAGGTACGATGTCACCGTTGGTGAGCTCCGGTCCGGAAGTCGAAGAAGGGCGGCAGTGGTGGCCAGGCGCATGATCTCGTGGATCGGCGTCAGGGAATACGGATTCCGGCATCATTGGAACCAAGGCATTTGTGGCGGCCCAATACCAACACTTCAAGAATTTGTTTCCTTCCAAATCCAACAGAACGCCCAAACCTGTCACCGGTCTGACCGGCATGTTTTCGCTCAAACGACTGAGCAACTCCTTCCCACTTTCCCACTGAATTGTTGACGAATATCCCATATTGGGCCATTATCAGTCTGTCGCAGATTGCAGAATTGAATCGGTATCAGGGATGACCCTTTCCGGTGATGAAGGTTGTGAATCACCGCCACAGGATGCAGGAATCGCGAATGCATTACGATATCGCTGAAAATGTACTAGACATGTCGGGAAACGCTGCTGGAATACTTTCCGGGTATTTTTATGGAACAGGTGGTAGATGTTCATTCCTGTGTACCTCTACCTCTACCATATGGCTATCACAAAATCTGGTTAACGATGATTCGTTTATAGACGAAAATTGATCGTGTTTGAAATACTGCATTACACCTCTTCAGGGCGTGATTTCACCACTGAATGGCTGCGCAAGCTAAAGGATATCAGGGCGAATGCATCTATACTTCGGCGAATCAACCGAATGGAGACTGGGAACTTCGGCGATCACAAACCCTGTCGGGAGGGGGTGTGGGAACTTCGAATAGATGTGGGACCGGGTTATCGTGTATATTACGCCATAGCCGGGAAAACGCTTATAGTGCTGCTGTGTGGTGGCGACAAGCACACCCGGGATGCAGACATTGCGAAGGCTTGCGAGTATTGGCGGGATTGGCAAGTCCGCAATCAAGATTGAGGATTAAGAAATGAAAGACAGACCACACGACGACGCAGTAGCCGAACTTTTTAGCGAAGATCCGGAACTTGCTGTTGAGATGTTGAACGAAATTTTGGCGGAGGGAGATCAGGCAGAGCTCATGATCACCCTCCGACAAATGACCAAAGCCTTTGGCGGAGTGCCCAAAGTGGCCGAGAAAGCACACCTTAATGCCACCCAGCTTTACCGGACCTTATCGCCGGCGGGCAATCCGGCAGTAAGCAACTTAACAGCTATCCTGAAAGCCATGGGACTACAGTTGGCTGTTCGACCTGCTCGACCACCGGCCCACGCCTGATTCGTGTGGGACTTGGTGAGTGTGGTTACATCATGCCCCGAATAGGTCGGTTGGTGGTTAAAAATGAACAGGCGGTGTACCAGGTTTTGGGGGACATCCTATATTAAGCATGTCAAGCGCTTTTTTGTGTTTAATGATATCAACAACTTATAATTATTTGAATTTAAAGAGCAAGCGGGATCACCTGCCCGAAAATGACATTTCAGGCATTTTTCTCATCGGCAGTCATCTCACTGCATCATCCTCATTTGTTTGATCGTTACTTCTATCCGGCATCTTCCAGAATGGAACCGCCAATCATCCCTTATCCAAACTTTCTGAGGGCAATGAGAAACTCCTGGTTATTTCCCAAACGAGATCCAAATTGGTCTCAACGTTGATAAACGGGTTCTCTCGCCGATATTTATCTCTTGCTAATCAAATCATTCGCTGTCCGTATCGTCCTTTCAATATAATATCGAATGCGGGTCTCTCCCAGTGATGTCCGGTTAGGTTTTTGCAAGCGTAGCATGTAAAGAAAACTGGAAAAAAGAATCAAAAATCAAATATTTATCTTGACAAATAGGCCAAAAAATTTTTCGCGGCCCCTTGTAAGTAATA
>JBFXFK010000331.1:0-3727 GCA_050179135.1 Desulfatirhabdiaceae bacterium
GGCCTCATTTACAGCGATGAAGACAAGATGGACCTGCAGGGAAACTGCATCGAGCCGTTTTTCAAACCCGATTACAGCCCGGACATGATTTTGTCCCAGAATTATATCTGTCATTTTACAACGATTAAAAAATCTCTTTTCGATGCGGTTGGCGGATTTCGGGAAGGAATGAATGGCTCCCAAGACCATGATCTGGTGCTGCGGATTCTGGAGAAAACGAACCAGATTCATCATATTCCGAAAATTCTGTATCACTGGCGAAAGATCCCGGGTTCCACCGCAGCCGTGTATGATTCCAAATCGTATGCCTGGGAGGCGGGCCGAAAGGCCATACAGGATACACTGAAAGCCGGAAACATCGCTGCCGGCGTGTTTTTTGGCCGATTTCAGGGCAGCTATCGGGTCAAACGAAAACTGATATCCACGCCGCTGGTCAGCATCATCATCCCCTTCCGGGATCAGCCCGATCTTCTCGACATGTGCCTGACCGCAATTCTGGAAAAGACCAGTTATCCTCATTTTGAAATACTGGGCATCAACAATGACAGCCGGAACAAAAAAACCCGTGATCTGATGGATCGCATGACCGATATGGATTCCCGGATCCGGTTCATGGATTACCAGAAGCCTTTCAATTATTCGGCCATCAACAATTTTGCCGTTTCACAGGCAAAAGGCGAACAGATCGTCCTGATGAACAATGACATCCAGATCATTCATCCGGACTGGATCGAGACCCTGCTGGAGCATTCCCAGCGGCCGGAAGTTGGCGCCGTGGGGGCCAAACTGCTCTATCCGAATGGTACGGTTCAACATGCCGGTATCGCCATTGGCCTGTATGGCAATGCCGGACATCCTCACCGGTTTTTTCACAAGGACGATAACGGGTATTATGCCAGACCCCATGTGATCCACAATGTGAGCGCCGTAACCGGTGCGCTGATGATGGTCAAGAAAGGACTGTATCTTGACGTGGCGGGTTTGGATGCTGAAAATTTGGGAGTGGCTTATAATGATGTTGATTTTTGCCTGAAACTCAGGGAAAAGGGATATCTGAATGTATTTACGCCATACTGTGAAGCCTTTCACCATGAGTCGGCGTCACGCGGATATGAAAATACACCGGAGCGCAAGCGCCGCTTTGAAAAAGAAATGCGCTTTTTTCAGTCCAGATGGAAAGATGTCCTGGATGCGGGTGATCCGTACTATAATGTCAATTTGAGTCTGGAATCAGAGGATTTTGCAATCCGGATTTGATATCGCTTTTCATATAATGATTTTGGGAAGGCAGCAGGCCCTTTTTCGGCCATCCCCGACCGATAACGCACCCAAAATCTTTATCTTGAAAGCGATAAAAACAAGAGAGGTTTCATATGCATTTAAAACATGGGTTACCGTGATATGCCTGATGATCGCCTCGCAACCATGATGTGAATCGAAACATGCTGAATTGAATGAATTTGATCCCGTTTAAAATCAGGACATACTGTGACCGTCACAGCCGGTTTTTGCAGATCATGGCAGCCGGCCTTCTGTTGCGTCTTCTGGTCATGCCGTTTTTTGCCCATGTGGATTTTCTGTCGGAATATGCGCGGGTATATAAAAGCATTATATACGGCAACCCCTTTGCCTATTCATCCCGAATGGTCCTGTCCCTGATTGAGATTGCCTGGATGACGATTTGCCTGCCCCTGTTCCCGGATGGCGGATCGGGGTTTTTATTTTCAGATCCGGCCCGGTCAACCGCGGGGTTGTCGGACTATTTCCTGTTTGTCAGCGATCCAGGAATCTATCGTACGCTGTTTTTGCTAAAAATCCCTTACCTGATTTTTGATATGGGAACCGCCGCCATTATTTTCCATATGATGGATGGAAAGGCCAGGCAATGGACAGCCCTCAAACTCTGGCTGTTCAATCCGGTGACACTGTACGCATTTTATCTCTTTGGCCGCTATGAATCGATTCCGCTGTTTTTTATCGCACTGACCCTGTTGATGCTGGCCCGTCAAAAACCCCTGTGGGCGGCGCTGGTATTTGGCATTGCCCTGAACTGCCGGGAAATCCATATTGTCTATGCCCCGCTGTTTGTGCTGTCCTTGCTGGCCTTTCCGATAACACTGAAACACATTTACAAAACCATGGTTCCCGCTGTTCTGATCATCGCCGCCTCCTATCTCCTGCCGATAGGAATGAAACATATCGTTTCTGTTCAGCCACAGATCATCGGACAATTAAAAACCGGATCGGATTTTGGTCATGCGCTGTTCGGTATGCGCTTCAACTGGCTGATACCGTTTATTTTTTCATATGCCATCATCTGTCTGGGTCTGATCGAATCCAGGCGTGACCCATTTTTTAAATTCATCCTGTCCGCCTGCCTGGTCATGATCAGTTTTTTTCTGTTTGTGGCGCACAGCGCCCATTATGTCTCCTGGATGATGATTTTTCCCATTGTGCTTCTGGGACTGGACCGGAATACGGTCAAGCCGCTGGTGCTGTTCTACTGCGCCTGGATTCTGTTCTGGGCCTTTCGGACCGATGCCGGGGTATTCACGTTGTTTCTGGCCTCACCCCTGTCCATGAATTTTTTTGGGTGGCGCACCCTTCCGCAGGTTTATGCCGAAAATGTGAGACACGGTGCTTTGATCAATCTGGATATGCTGATCCTGATCGCACGGGATATTTATGGCGCATGCCTGGTCTATCTGGGTTACAAGGCTGTAAGGGCGGAGGTCATTTCACGTGCTTAGCCGACTGGTGTTTGGCATGCTCGCGCTGCTGTTGATGTCATCGGATATTCGGGCGGATTCGCCTGTAGCCATGGCCTTGTCCGATGAATCCGCATGGCAGATGAATGACATGCGTCGCAAAACTCCGGGATGGATGGAAACAACCGGGCCGGATCCCTATGTGATTTCACCGGTGATAGGTATTCCGATACAGTCGATCATCGGATTTTATGGCCGTCTGATCATTCATAACAGCCCGGACCCGGTTTCGTTTCAACTTTTTTATGAAACCGGAACAGCGGGGTTTGCCGAGATCAGAAGTTACCGGTTTCAGGTGCCTGTCAAGACAGGAGGTATAACCGAGTTTTTTCTGCCGGCTGCTTTTTATGAACGGCACGCATCACTTTCGTCGGATGCAAAACTTCAACGCATCCGGCTGGATACGGACAACTGCACCGGATGCAGGATACAGATTCAATCGGTTCAAATCGTGACCCAATCGGACAAATCACAAAGCGATCTGATTCCGACCGATCTGGTTTATCCCATAGTGGAAAAAAACATCACGCCCGACATATCCCAGATCGGTCCCTGGCATCCCCATGACATGACCCCCAATGCAGATGGGGATTTTGTTATCAGCGGAGATGATCCTTCCATGATGTCGCCCCGTCTGAACGTCGGGTTGACACATATAACCGGTGTTTTTTTCAGGCTGGAAATGGCAGGCCTGGATCGGTGCCGGTTTCAGCTTTTCTGGAACAGCTATAGCCAGGACTATGATGAACGGCACAGCTTCTGGTTCAATGCTGTTATTAAGAATGGTATTGCCGAGTTTTTTATCCCGCTGGTTGTGCTGCCAAAAGACGATATCCTGAAAACCATTCGACTGGATATTGATGGCTGTATGGGATGCCGATTCAAAATTCTGTCTGCCAGACTGGTTGAAAACGAATTTGAAGCCATGAAACCGCTGACCCCCAGACAGATCATGTATT
>JBFXFK010000332.1:0-3717 GCA_050179135.1 Desulfatirhabdiaceae bacterium
TTGAAGCAGTGGTGATTTTTTCAAACGATCCCCCAATTTTGATGGTTTTCTCGGCCATCCCCGACCGATAACGCACCCAAAATCTTTATCTTGAAAACTATGGCAGGCAGTTTTTTTATGCCATCATTGAGCGTCAATCAATTTCCGGTGATAATGGTTGACAAGGCAACAAAATGATTGCTGGAGTCTGCCCAGCCCACAATGACGGTCACCGTTTTCATTCCGGAAAGTGGCGTGTCATCCGCGATGTTCCACACCCGTTTCAGGCTGCTGTCGATGGTTGCCGAGCACCCACTGTTGCATGTGTCCGTATGATCCGGGCTGGTAAACAGGGCGGTGCTTGCATGAATATTTGTGCTGACATCATTATTGTCTCCCCCGGCGCTCAACTGTGCATCTGATGGCGTGACACGATAAAGCATTTTCAAATTTTCCAGAGTATCCTGGGCCATAATGGTCGCCCGAGTAAAACGACTGGCTTGGGCATTGCTCTGTATGACATATGCGGACATCTGTGACAGGGCGAGCAGGCTAATGGACAGGATGACGATGGCCATCAATACTTCGATAAGGGTAAAGCCTTTATTGGATAAGGGTTCTTCAATCACAATACGCCACCTCGCAACGGTCTGCTTGAAGGATGCTTTATGGCATTGCCGAATAATCAAATTAACGCCAGGGAGGGCTGCTGCCGGAATCATGCTTTAACAGTTTAACCCGGCCGGTCTGTACCACGGTCACAGCCCGCTGCCTGTCTTTCCTGCCGGCAGAAATGTCCTGGGAGGGGATCAGATAAACCGTTCCATTCTGTGTTGCCGTGCCATTTGGTTTAAAAATTTCCCTTGAATTGCCAAGTGTAATGGAAGCAGATATGCCTCCGCCTTCTGTCCCCGTTTCACCGGAAACATAACCAAATTGGATACCTGTTGGCAAATCAACCGTTTTTAGCAGTTCAGCGGTCTCTGCGCCAGATGTGGAAAAATCATTGTCAGTGTCATCATAAATGCGGTATCTGTTATTGGCCGTGTCAAAGGTGATGACATAATCGTTTCGTTTGGAAACAGCCTGCATTCGGGCCGACTGCATTTCCGAAACCAGATCCCTGGCGGCCGAATTGACCCGCAATCCGGGAATCCAGCCGACGATATCTGCAAAGGCAATGGCTGCGAGAACGGCGATGATTGAAATGACAATCATGAGTTCGGTTGTTGTAAAACCGGTATTGGTTTTTGATTGCTGCGGCATAACTGGTCCTTAATATTATCGGCATTGCGCGGCAGGGAACATGAACAGAACAGTGCTTGAAGACATCTGTGATAATTGACTGTCAATTTTTTTTGCAATAAACGTGCCAAAATTATATTGTAGCTTATCAGATAATGATTTAGGATAGTCAGCAGGGAGGGAATAGGCCTTTTGGCGGCTGACGACTTGAAAAGCCTCCGGCCATTCCAGACCGATAACGCAGCGAAAATATTTTTCTGGATGTGGATATCATAAACATATTCCCTGATAATAAATCAACCCCAAGCATGAGGAAAACACACAAAAAATGGCAAAAATTGTGGCAATTTATGGTAGTCCGAGACGAAAAGGAAACACGGCAACCCTGTTGCGACATGCGGTCAGGGGAGCTGTAGAGGCCGGGGCAGATGTTGATGAAATTGTTCTGAGGGATTTCAAGATGTCCCCCTGTCTGGAAATTTATGGATGCAAAAAAACCGGAAAATGCGTGATTCAGGATGATTTCCATCCGGTATGTGATCGGATACTGGCTGCAAAAGGCATTATCCTTGCGTCTCCCATCTTTTTTTATACGGTGAGCGCCCACACCAAAATTCTGATGGATCGGTGCCAATCGCTCTGGGTCAAAAAGTACTGGATCGATCAGGTCCCATTTGGCAAACAGGCGTTTGCCAGAAAAGGTTTGTTTCTTTCTGTCGGCGCCACACAGGGGAAAAAACTGTTCGACGGCCCGCTTCTGACCGTCAAATACTTTTTTGACACCCTGGATACGGAACTCTGGCAATCCGTGTGCTGTCGGGGCATTGATTTTGAAGGGGATATTGAAAAATATCCCGAATATCTGCTGGAGGCCTATAACGCCGGAAAAGCTCTGGCAGAGGCGATTTGAGCCAAGCAGTCAGGTAGGCCAAACTACCGGCCAACCTGACCTACCGGCTACCAGCAATTTCTGCGGGACGCGGGTAGGTCAGGGCGGCGCGGCTTTTTGCGGCTCCCTGACACCATGCCTAAAGTATCTCTTGACTTTCAACCCGTTTATTTGATAGCAGGTTTCACAATTAATTACTTCCCGAGTCCTCTGACCTGTGGCCCATGGCGCTATGGCAGACGGACCTGTAGGGTGCGGTTGGAAACGACCACGCCTCCCATTGCGGAAAGGGGAGCAGAACGCATCCGAATTTCTTTTGCCGGACTCTGCTGCCTGTTTGCAGAGTCCGGTTTTTTTATTTGGTCTTCTGCATACAGAGATTGTATGGCCTTAAGATATTGATTTATTGGAAAATCGGAGGGGATGGGATTGACATTTCAGGTCATCCCGGATCGATAACGCACCCAAAATCCTTATCTTGAATGCTATTTCAGGTTCCTTTCTGTCGGAATGGTCGGGATGTCAAAAAGGAGGTGATATGCGTACCTGTTTTTCGAAGCTGAGGATTTTTTAAGACCATTCATGGCCCCTATTTTGACACAGAAAGGAAAAATATGATGAACAAACCGCTTTTTCGCGCCTTATCCATTTTTACCTGTATGACAGTTGTCCTGATGCTGACCGCTTGGGTTTCAGATTCACCGGCTGCGGAATCCAAAGATATCATTCTTTCCACCACAACTTCCACCGTGGATTCCGGTCTTCTGGATGTTCTGGTCCCCATGTTTGAAAAGAAAACCGGCTATCGCGTCAAGACCATTGCGGTTGGAACCGGACAGGCTCTGGCAATGGGTGAAAAAGGTGAAGCCGATGTCCTGCTGGTGCATGCCCCGGCTTCGGAACAAAAACTGGTGGATGCCGGCGTGGCCATCAACTATCAGTTGGTCATGCATAACGATTTCATTATTGTCGGTCCGGCAGCGGATCCGGCAAAAATCAAGGGGAAAACCGCCGCGGACGCATACAAGGCAATCGCAGACAGTGGTTCGGTTTTTGTTTCCCGTGGGGATGATTCCGGTACACACAAAAAAGAACTCAGCCTCTGGAAAAGCGCCGGCGCTGCACCGTCCGGCAAACCCTGGTATCAGGAATCCGGCCAGGGAATGGGCGCAACCCTCTTGATGGCATCTGAAAAAGCCGGATACACCCTGACGGACCGGGCAACCTATCTGGCCCAGAAAGCCAATATCAAGCTGGAAATTCTTTCGGAAGGTGACAAACCCCTGTTGAACATCTATCATGTCATGCAGGTAAACCCGGAAAAGTTTTCCAAGGTCAATGCGGCCGGCGGAAAGGCATTTGTCGAGTTCATGATTGCACCGGATACCCAGAAAACAATCGGCGACTTTGGAAAAGATAAATATGGTGCTGCCCTGTTTTTTCCGGATGCGGTGAAATGACCGTTTTTATAGAAGGTCTGCAATCCGCATTTCACATGCTGGTTTCCCTGGACCCGGATGTTCTGGCCATTACCTGGCGAACCATCCATGTTTCAACGGTTGCCACGTGTATCAGTGTCCTGATTGGCATTCCCATTGGGACGG
>JBFXFK010000333.1:0-3713 GCA_050179135.1 Desulfatirhabdiaceae bacterium
CAATGACAAGACCTTCTTCTGCCTGACGAACCGCGGATTCTGTCACACGAATGCGGTTCCAGGCGCTTTGGGTCATCAACCATGCCTGACGGGCCTGAACCTCCACATTGGCTTTCAAATCCCGCAAAAGGGCCTGAATCCGTTTCAGCCCGGCTTCGGATTCACGGGTTTTGGCAGACAGCCGGTCCCCGCTGTACAGGTTCATGCGCATCATGGCGCCCAGCGTGTAGTTGTCTCCAAAATCATCCCATTTTTCCGAGTCGATCTCATAGTTTGCGATCAGGCTGACCTGTGGCAGGTGCCCTGCCCGGGATTTGTCAATTTCCCGGGCGGCGACCGATTCCAGAATTTCCATCTGCCGGATATGGGGATGATTCGACAGTGCCCCGGAAACCCAGGTTTCAATATCGCCACCGGTTACAGGCGGATTTTGATCCAGATCCGCAAGGTGTGGAAGAGGCCCATCCGCCGGATTTCCCATGACCGTATTCAACATCGCTTTGGCAATCTGAGCCTGACTGTCGGCCTGAATTTTGGCCTGTTCGAGTTCGGCAACGCGCACCTGAGCCCGCAGCAGATCGCTTTTGACCGTAAATCCATTGTCAAACCGTGCAGAAATCATGTTCAGATGGGCATTGGCTGTCAAAATGGTCTTCTCGATCACGCTCAGATACTGATTGGCAAGAATAAGTCCGGCATAGGCTTTGATGGTCTGATGAATCACGTCCTGACGGATTTGTTCCGCCTGAATTTCTATGGATCTGATCTGGCTTTGGGCCTGCTCCACCCCGATTTGTGTCTGTCTTCCATTATATATGGTCCACTCCATGGACAGAACCGATGCAAAATTGGTAATGGCGGACGGATCATTCAAACGTGCCGGATCGAAATCAGCCTGAGAGATTCGTTCCTGATTCAACCGGGTTCCAAAAGCCCACATGGGATTGTTGGTATGATTGAGTGTCTCACTGAAAAAAATCTGGGGATAGCGCCCGGATTCGGCCTGGGTCATCTGATGCTCGGCCTGCTGGATGGAATACGCCGAGGCCTTGGTCCTGGGATTTTGCAGAATTGCCTGTTTAATGGCCTGTGACAGGGAAAGACCCGTGTCTTTTGTAGGGGGACTGTCTGCTGCAAATGCGGGAAGGGGAAAACACAGGATCAGAAAAAAAATCATGATCCGTCCGGAGACTGAAAAACGCTTCATCTCGTTCCTCTCGGTTATACAGTTAAACCGGGTTTCCGGCCAAAAGCCGCCTGACCGTGGTGTGTATCATATGCCCATTGCGCCAGAAACGCACAGATGCATCATCATCTGTCAAACCGGTCAAAAACCGGGATATCCGCAACGGATCATTTGCGATGGCGATCCACACAGCCAATCCCCGAAGCTGGTCATCGGGTGATTGTAAAAATGGTATCAGCACAGTTTCCATGTCATCACCATGCTCCGGACGGATATGGATCAGACGGCCAAGACCCCACAGTACTCCTCGCTGCAAAACGGGGTGTTCGATATAATTGCCGTCAGGTCGAATGTAGGAAATCAGGATGCGGCCATATTCCTTGGCCATGGGATCGCTTCTGGCCATGATTTCACCCATGGCCTCCGGAGCCCCCCATCCGATGCCGCCGGATTCGTCATTCAGATTCCACATCAACCGCCGCATGATGATCCGCGCGGATTCGGGCTGTTGGCTGGCAAGGCGTGAAACCACTTCTCCGATCAGGGTAACAGCCGTCCAGAATATCTGTTCATCCGGATGATACAAAAGCGACAGAAGAACATTGACCACCTTTGATGGCGGATAATTGTGGATGCCATTCATGGCCTCCTGCAGGGAGGAAGTCTGTATCAATTGAACGACAGCCGGTTTCAGATGGCGAATTGAGCAACTTTCAGGGGTTGCCATGTTTTTTTGATCACCCGTTTACGACAGCTTTCAGAATCGTGATTTGGTGAAAACAGCAGAAAGAGATATACTTTGAACGGTCACAATCTGTTGGTTCCATATACAGAAGTCAGAATACAGAAGCCAGAATAAATAGGGAATGGTTGCTGTTTATAAAAATGATATTTTCCTTATTTATTCCGGCTGCTGTATTCTGTTTTTCCACAATTATTGACCGACAACAGAATATCGAACAAACGTACGGGTCAGATGCCATCCTCCCATGAGATGCAGGAAGCTGGACAGTTTTTAATGGCCTCTTCCACATCCACTCGATCGTACTGGTCCAAATCGATGACATCGATAAATCCGGCGGCATTCATTCTGAAAATGCCCGGCGATACATCGACACACACACCGCAAAGAACGCAATCACTCAAATCCACAACCGGTTTTTTCATGACAACCTCGTATTTTTCCATGATTTTCACCGATTCCTACACCATGAAACGGTACGCTGTCAAGCACACGCAACAGATGGCTGGCGGAAAACGGAAAGCCTCCGGTTTGACAGGCAGACAACCAACTGATTCCCATCATATTTCACTTGCTTTTATGATGGCCTCAAGATATAAAACGCTAATTAACAGAATTTTTCAGGTTGCCGTCGTTCATGGGGAACCCGGGTTCACATACCGGAATCAATCCGAAACCCAAATATTATAAATGTCATATGGCGATACAAGAAGATTTTCTCGAATCAGGAGGTGCGGGTATAGATATTCAGAAGCGGCCGGCAAAGGCCGATAAAACCAATATCAATAGAGAGATCAAAGCCAAAGAAGTCCGGATGATCGATCAGGAAGGCACACAGATCGGGGTTATTCCACTTTATAAGGCGTTGGCGGCCGCTGGTGAAGCGGGCATGGATCTGGTGGAAATTTCACCCAATGCCAATCCGCCGGTCTGCAAGATTATGGATTATGGAAAATATAAATACGAGCAGACCAAAAAAAAACAGGAGGCCAAAAAGAAGCAGAGTACCTTCCAGGTAAAAGAGATCAAGCTTCGACCCAAAACCGCTGACAATGATCTGTTGACCAAAATTGATCATATCCGGCGATTCATTGCGAAAAAGGACAAAGTCAAAGTGACTGTCATGTTTCGGGGCCGGGAAATTACACTATCTCAGACTGGAAAAGAACTTCTTGACAAAATTGCGGTCGAGATCGATCCGATTGCTCTTGTGGAACAAAAGCCCAAGTTTGAAGGACGTACGATGGTCATGATTCTTTCACCCCGATAAGATTTAGACCCTTTGCCTGATTCCGGGTGGTTGAATCCTTGGATAAGGAAATCATTTTGACGGATTGAAGATGGCGTGGGCCTGGTATATACCCGCGCCATCTGTTTTTCATAAATCTCCATAAATTGCCAGATAGGTCTTTTTGTACATGTTTCGCTGTTAAAATGCATTTTTACGGCCAATTCGAAATGTAATGTCGTGTCGTTTTTTCATTAAGGAGAAAAACAATGCCAAAAATCAAAACAAACCGTTCCGCTGCAAAACGGTTCAAAACCACGGGCAGTGGCAAATTTGTATATCACAAATCCCATGGCAGCCATATTCTGACATCCAAATCCCGAAAACGGAAACGATCCCTGCGTCAGAGTCCCATAGTTGACAAAACCAATCAAAAAGAGTTAAGGTTACTGCTTCCAAACGGATAATGGAACAGGTAACCCATTAACATAACGGCACGGGTTGTGGTTTTTCCCTGTGCTGAATGAAGGAGAGTCTTATGCGTATCAAAAGAGGAT
>JBFXFK010000334.1:0-3706 GCA_050179135.1 Desulfatirhabdiaceae bacterium
TGGCATTGACATGATTCAGATAGCACATGGCGCCGCGAAGGGTCTGGGTTCCCAGAAAGCTGGCGTGACCCTTCAGGGCCAAAGATGAACCCAACAGGATTTCATTTCCGGTGACACCCTGACTGCCGGTTTGGGGTGCGGAGGGATTGTTTGATCGGTCACATCCAACCGTCAGGCCCAGAAGACAGCATACGGCAACAAGGCCCAAAAGTACCCGGATGCCGGTAATCCGTTTGAAAAAATATCGGGATGTTGATTTGAAAAGCGATTGGTCAGAATTGTCATAAGGAATTCCGTAGCCTGTTAAGGCATTTGCAGGCAGAAAAAGGGGCACATCGGATTGGGGCGGATTGATCACGGTGATATATCCGGGTGACAAGTCCAAAAATCAGAATGGTTACGGACTTCATGACAAAACCCGTATCGTGAAATCTGAATGACATGTCAATATAGAAAGAAGCCATTGGGGTGTCAAGTGAATTGACAAACCGGGCTTGCAGGAAACCGTGTTTATCCTGGTCATGACAGGCATTGATGTCCGTTCAAACACGGATTGTTATTGCATCGACCGGTGAATGGATTTAAAATTGAATTTAATGATGGGTCCGGGGTTGGAAAAGGCAGATCAATTTAACAGACATTCCGAACCTGAAAAGGAGGTGATTGAAATGAAAAAGCTGATTGTGATGGCATGTGTGCTGATACTATCCATTGGTATCGCGTTTGCGGGTGGTGACCAAAATCGTGGTGAAAACGGATCGGGAAGCACATCCACAGGCGAATCTGCCCAGGGCAGTCCATCCCAGGACAGAAGCGGCAGATAACTTCAACTCAGTTTGTGCTTGATGTTTATCGCTTGACGTAATCTTTTTCAAAATGACTGGAAGCTTACATGCGGGCTGTTCTGAATTCTGACTCCTGAATTCTGAATACCCGAGTAGTTACAAAACAGGAAACAATCATGACAGAAAGCAATGTGTTTACCCGAAAACTTGACCGGGTTCTTCCGATGGCGGTCAGGGCGGAAGGTGTCTGGGTGATGGATGAATCCGGCAAACGGTATCTGGATGCCAGTGGTGGCCCCATATGCGTCAATGTGGGGCATGGCCGAAAGGAAGTTGCCGATGCAATGGCCAGACAGGCACAGAACCTGGCCTATGTCCACGGAACCATGTTTACATCCGGACCGGTGGAGGAGCTTGCCCGCCGCCTGTCAGTCCATGCAGGCAGGGGAATCGACCGGTTTTATTTTCTTTCCAGTGGATCAGAGGCTGTGGAGGCTGCCATCAAGCTCGCCAGACAGATTCATGTCGCATCCGGCAACCCGTCCCGACATCGGGTCATCAGCAGATGGCTGTCCTATCATGGCGCAACCCTGGGCGCCTTGTCCGTGACCGGAAAACCATCCATGCGTGATCCGTTTCTGCCCATGATTCCATCCTCCATTCATATCCCCCCGCCATACTGCTTGCGGTGTCATTATGGTCTGGTTTACCCCGGCTGCAAAATCCGCTGCGCAACGGCGCTGGAAGACACCATTCTCACGGAAGGAAAGGACAGCATTTCCGCATTTGTCGCCGAGAGCATCGGCGGCGCCACAATCGGGGCAATGGTTCCGCCTGTTGAATATTATCCGCTGATTGAAAAAATATGCCGCAAATACGGGGTGATCGTGATTCTGGATGAGGTCATGAGCGGCATGGGGCGAACCGGAAAATGGTTTGGCATGCATCATTATTCGGTCAATCCGGACATCATCACGCTGGGCAAAGGGCTCAACGGCGGTTATGCGGCATTGTCGGCCGTCGGGTGCCGGGAAGAACATGTCCGGCTGATTCGGGAAAAATCCGGCAATTTTGTTCATGGCCATACCTTTTCCCATCATGCTGTTGGTGCGGCCGCGGCATTGGCAGTGGTGGAAATTCTGGAGCGGGACCAGTTGGTGCAGCAGGCGGATTTGCGGGGGCAGTATCTGGAAAAGCGTCTGTCGCGGCTCAAGGATCATCCCAATGTCGGGGATGTCCGGGGAATCGGGTTAATGCGGGCCATTGAATTTGTCATGGACAAAGACACCTTGACACCGTTTCCCAGAACCCGAAAAATCACGGAACGCCTGACCGGATTGATGTTTCAGAACGGCATGATCACGTATCCGTGCATGGGGTTTGTCAACGGGGCAGGGGATGGCATTATGCTGAGTCCACCCTATATCATTTCGGAATCTGAAATCGATCAGATGGTTGATTCCATCGAATCCGCGATTCATGAGGTCTTCTCATGATGAATCCGACCGGTTTCGCCCTGTCAGGGTTTTGATATGTGTCTTCTGGAAGCACGCGGTCTCGGTAAAATCTATACGGCCGGCAGCCGGAATATTCCGGTTCTGAAAAATGTCTTCATTCAGATTCAACCCGGTGAGTTTGTCGCGCTTCAGGGCAAAAGCGGAAGCGGCAAAACCACCCTGCTGTCATTGATGGCGGGCCTGGACAAACCTAGCGACGGCCGGGTCATTTTTGATGGTGAAGATATCACGGACTGGTCAGAGGACCGCCTGGCGCCATTTCGCAACCGCATGATGGGATTTGTGTTTCAGTCGTTTTATCTGGTGCCTTCCCTGACAGCCCGGGAAAACATCATGTTTCCGGCAGAGTTGAACCGGGACCGGCAGGCGCGAAGCAAGGCCGAAAAACTGCTGCAGCAGGTCGGGCTGGGAGACCGCGCAGATAATCTGCCGCATCAGTTGTCCGGGGGTGAAAAACAGAGGGTTGCCATCTGCCGCGCCGTCATCAACCGTCCCAGACTGATTTTTGCCGATGAACCCACCGGAAACCTGGATACCGAAAACAGCCGGATTGTCCTGGATATCCTGATTCAAATGCAGCAGGATCAGGGTGCGGCCCTGATCCTGGTGACTCACAGCAGTTTTATTGCCGGCCAGGCCAACCGGGTGATTGTGTTGAAAGATGGCGTGGTTGACCAGTAACCAAAACTGGCTATCTGGCATTCAGCCGTTTCTTCTGGACAGACTTCGGGTCCGGTAGAGTCGTTCCGTAAAACCGCCTTCCTTTTCAAAGGCCCCTGCTTGGGCTGTGATCTGGCGGTCAAGAAGACTGCACGCAACCGCAATCAGGATCAGCGCGGCATTTGCGGCAATTTCCGGATAGGTGGACATCGTGGACGGCATGGACAAAGTAGAATATCCGGATTGTCCACACTGTCCATCACGTCCATCCGGTCCATGTCGTCCTTTTTCCCGGATTTCCAGCACCCATTGCGCCACTTCATCCGCTGTGGTACAGCGCCGGGCAATCAGATCCTGGCGGCGCGGGTCTGTCCGATTCCATTGTGGGAAACCCCTCTGACGCAAAAAATCTTCATAATCCAGTCGCAGTTCTTCCAGGCTGGCGCGGGCCACGTTGGTCAGCTTCAGTTCTGTCTTTTTTGAGGTTCCCGAAGCTTGGCTTCCTTCAGCGATGTTTTGCACCCCGCTGCGTGCTGCCTGAATCATCTGATCTTTGGTGCGGCTGTATTTGTCAATGTATCGGTCACAAAAACGGGCCGTTACATCATGGACCAGTTGGGCGATCCGAAAGCTTTTCAGATTGCGATAGCCCCCATGTTTTGGAATCAACGGTTCTCTGCAGGTCATGAGGGTCTTTCACCCATAGACGATATTGCCTACGCATCATCACTGATTTTGAAGATC
>JBFXFK010000335.1:0-3698 GCA_050179135.1 Desulfatirhabdiaceae bacterium
GGTCGCCACCGTTTAATATTATTCAGAATCGCATTCAGCCGGTTCTGTTTTCCATGTATATCGGCAACCGCATAGATTCGTGTATGCATATCGACCGCCAAGCCTCCTGCATTCCGCCCGGTTCATTCTTTTCTGAAAACGGACAGACAAACGTGGCCAACCATTTTTCTTTTCAGGCATATCAAAAGAGACTACAAGAAGTATGCTTTATTTTCAATGAATTTCATGATGGCTCATATCATTAATGGTATTCAGGAAAGCGTCATCGATGGAACTCCCAATGTCTGCGGACATGGGCAGTTTTTTTTGCTGTTTGAGAAAATCAGCGGTTTGAACCAGACTGTTTTTGATGGCCGCGTCAAGGCGCAGCTTCCATTGGATCGACGCCAGGCCTTTCAATTCCCGCTGTACGGGTACGCCCGTGACCCCGGCAATAATTTCGGCAGCCTGTCCCGGGTTTTGGTTGATCATGTCAATGGCCTGGTTGAGGGCACGCAAAATGGCGGTCACCACTTCCGGATGACGGGTTATCAGACTGTGGGATACGACCATGACATGCGGGTATTCGTTTCCCAGTCCGGCAAGGGAGGTTACCGCATAGCTGCCAGCAACCGTTTCCTCGATGTTGCTGGGCCAGGGCTCGCTTCCCACTGCAACATCGATCTGGTTGCTTTGCATGGCCATGGGCATGTCGGTCGGTGACAGATTGATCAGGCTGATGTCGGCTTTTTCAATGCCATGTTTCTGACAGAACCGTAGAAATGCGCCATAGGTGCTGGTTCCAAACTGGATGGCGACCCGTTTTCCGATCATATCCCGTGGCAGACGGACTCCGGATTTTTCAGCAGCGACAATTCGGTGCATGTGCTCGCTGGCGCCATAAGCCGCAATAATTTTCAGGGGACGGCCCGATGCCGCGCCAAAAACGGCCGGTGCATCCCCCATGGCCGCGGCATCCGCAGCACCGGTGATCAGGGCTTCAGCAGCTTGGGGCCCGGTTGCCAGAATCTGCGGTTTGACAGTCAGCCCCTGGTCCCGGAAATAATTCTGCTGAACTGCAATGATCTGGGGGGCATACTGAATTTTTTTGCCATAGGCCAGCCGGATATCAATGGCCTGACCCGCTGCAACTCCAGTCGGATTGAAAAATGAAAAAAACGATAAAAGCATCAAAACCAGGAACAGACCTGCCGGATGCAGCCGGTTCAAATTCCCGTCAACGACATTCCAATGACACTGCTGTTGGGTGTTCATGAATCCTCCTCTGTCTTGTTCAAAGGGGTTATGCAGCATGGCATCTCTCCCAGATTTGTCCTCAAAACACGGGCAAGGCGGTAAAGGGCTTCGGAGGACCGGCTTCTGGGGCGAGGCAGCGAAACCGGGATAATGCGCCTGACACTTTGAGGCGGTGGCCCCATGATCATGATCCGGTCAGCGAGATAGGCGGCTTCATCCGCGTTATGGGTAACAAAAACAATCGGAACCGGGCGGCGCTGCCAGATATCCAGCAGTTCATCCTGAAGCCGCTCTCGGCTGATGGCATCCAGGGCGCTGAAGGGTTCATCCATCAACAGGGCCTTTGGTTCCAGAACCAGAACCCGTGCCAGAGCAATGCGTTGGCGCATGCCACCGGACAGTTCATGGGGATAGGCATTGGCATAAGCCGTCAGCCCCACCAGATTCAGCCCCTCTGCCACCCTCGCCCGGGTTCGAGGCGTGTCTCCCTGCGTGTTGAGGAGGCCAAAGGCAATGTTTTGCGCGGCGGTCAGCCAGGGAAACAGTGTGGGGTCCTGAAACACGACCCCACGATCCGGCCCCGGACCTGTCATTGATTTCCCGTCAAAAAGTACATGGCCTTCAGAGGGTTGAACAAATCCGGCAATGATATTCAGGAGGGTTGTTTTGCCACATCCGCTGGGACCCAGCAAACAGATGAACTCTCCGGAATCGGCCGTGAAACTGACATTGTCGAGTGTCTTGCGACTTTCATCGGGGCCATTGGCGGCGTATGTTTTTGAAATCCGGTTGCATATGATCATGTCAGAAATTCTTCCGGGAAAGTCCCCAGCGGCGGATCGTGCGTGATTCAAGGGGTTTTAAAATGGCCTGTTCCACTATCAGACCAATGGCGGCAATGACAATGATGCAGGAAAAAGCAGCCGTATAATCCAGGGACCAGCGGGACTGCACAATGGCATACCCCAGTCCCGAGGCCGTGCCCACCACCATTTCGGCAGCCACCACCACGCGCCAACTGTTGCCAAGGCCGACGCGGATGCCGCTGATGATCTGGGGTAGAGCGCCGGGCAACAAAACCCGAAAAAACAGCGTTTTGCCCCGGGCGCCCAGCATCTGGGCAGCCCGAATAAAGTGGGCATCCACCTGTTTGACACCATCCGTTACATTGATGGCAATGGGTGCAAACGCTGTAACGGCAATCATGAAACGGGTCGCATTTTCGCCCACACCAAACAACAGCAGGGCAACCGGAATCCAGGCCAGGCCGGGAATCAATTGTAACACCTGTATGCCGGGCGATGTCACGCGATCCAGTGTCCGCCACCATCCGGCAGCCAGCCCAAAGAAAACCCCGCCGGCCGAGGCAATCAAAAACCCTAAGGCCCATCTGCCCAGGCTGCTGAAGGTGTGACGGTAGATAGACGTGTCCATCATTTCCTGGCCCATAAGCGCTTCGACCAGATATTTCAGCGTGACGGCCGGTGTTGGAAACGGGGCATTCCGAAACATCCACACCCCGGTGGCCAGTATCTGCCAAATGGCAAGAATCAACAGCAGTGGCGTCATTCTGGAAACAAGCTGTTTTACCGGATTACCCATGACATTATCCTTGATTTTATGTGGTTATCCGTTGGTCTTTCGGCCGGTTTCATCCATGACCACTTTTGGCAAAATCGCCCGGGGAAAGACCTGATGGGCCTCATCCAGGAATTTGCCGATCAGGAGCAACTGACTGCCCAGCGTACCCAGCCAGCGCCAAAGACATTCTTTTCCACTTTCAGTCAGATAATATTTGCGCTTGGCCGGTCCGGGTTCACCGGTATCCCAGGTGGATGTCAGGACTCCCCGCTTCTCCAGAAGGTTGAGATGCCGGTACAGGCCGGTCATGTTCAAACCGAGATCCAGTTCCTGAAGCCGGGACAGAATCATTTTCTGGATTTCATAGCCGTGGGTGCCTTCGTGGTGATACAGCGTCAGCAATATCCAGGGAGCGACCAGGGTACTCATGTTTTTTCCGGAGCACGGACATTCATTGAAATCAATCATCGATATGACATATCCTTGTTTTTTATTATACGTTGTAGAATAACCTTCAAAGTTGAATAGCATCCGTACAGAATTCTGTCAAATACATTGAACGCCAACCGTTGCTGAAAGAAAGTCATTTCGAATATACCCTTTTCGGGCCTTACGGGGCTGTTTGGGGGACATCCCATTTATGGTCAGTGCATTTGTGGAAGAATTCGTGATGAGAATGGGAAAACAAATTGACCGGTTATCCCAAAAAGATATAGATATAGTATATGGCGGGGAAAATTCATATTTTAAACCAGGTCTGGTCGAACCCCATGAGGAGGCGCCCAATCATGAATAAGCTACCGGGTTATCTGGTACTCTTGATGTTACTCAACGGATGCATGCTGATGGGTCCGGACTACCAGCGGCCGGATATCGACTCC
>JBFXFK010000336.1:0-3673 GCA_050179135.1 Desulfatirhabdiaceae bacterium
ATCACGCGTGCCGACGCGGCTATTACTACACGGACAATTCCTTTATTTTTCCCAATCTGGTTGCAACTCAGGATGAAATTCTGGCTGTGCTCATCGCCGGAAATCTGTTGTCTGCCAGTCAGGATGGACTGATCGGCCCGGGAATCGGCCGGTTCAGCCGGCGGTTTCTGGCAAATGCCGCGTTCTGCGGCCTGGTTCCGGACCGCATTCACGAATCGTTTTCAGCAGACTGGCACGGGTATGCGCCGGTCAGCCCGGAGATTTTTCATGCCGTGGTCCATGCACTGATAGAAACCCGGCTGCTGTCATTTGCCTATCAGTCTCCTGGCAAAAACGAGGCATCCACCCGCGTGGTGGAGCCCCATCATCTTCAATACTACATGGCCAACTGGATTCTGGTGGCCTGGTGCCGGCAGCGCAATGACTGGCGGAAATTCGTTCTCTCCCGGATGACATCGGCGTCTGTGACAGATACGCTGTTTTTGCGCAGGGCAGAGGACACCTGGCGCCATCTGCTGAATGGGGCCTTCGGCATTTTTCAGGGCGGAGACCCGGTTGATGTCACGCTGCGGTTTACATCATTCATGGCCCGGTGGATTCGGGAGCAGGTCTGGCATCCGGCCCAGCGCATGGCATTTCTTTCGGATGGCAGCCTGGAGTTGTCGTTTCCGGTGGTTGATTTCCGGGAGGTGAAAATGAAGATTCTGCAGTTTGGGGCGGATGTGGCGGTGATTGAGCCGGAATCATTGAAGCGGGAAATTATGGCGGAAATCTGGAGAATGACAGGGGTGTACAGGTGATTTGACAAAAAATGGGGATACGAAAATAATCGGGACATGGTACATGGGATGTCCGACCAATTTTGATATGCTGCAATCGAACCTTCAATTCCATGAAAATTTACGATCGTTTTCTGGCTCGATGGTATTTCAGGATATCTGTTGGAGGGGGGGAGGGGGCATGCACCATCAAGAAGGCAATTCCGGAATATCATTTCATGGGTTTAGAAGTTCGGACAAGGCCATTCTGTCAAACCCGTTTCCCGTATTGTTGAACAGCTTTAACAAACGGCATGGCCTTGTTGCGGTCACTGCTCCAGATATCCCGGGATCGGACAATGGTGGATATGATCTGGCCAGTTTCCCATTCAATTTCATAGAGACTGTGCCGAATTGCATCGGTGCGGCGGTCATCGACAGGACCATTGACCAGAATCAGGATATCCCAGTCGGAATTGTTAGTAAAATCACCCCGTGCCCGGGAACCGTATAGAATGACATCGCTATCGGGTTCGATTTCCCGCACCGTTTGTTTGATTCGACATAGGATATCGCTGGGTTTCATCATATTGATTTTGATTATCACAGAGTTGCAGTTGAAACGAAAATTATCAACTGGCTGTTCATGGTGTCAATATTTGTTCCGAATCAGGCAATCACAGCAGATTTCTTTTCTTTTGCCTGAATCGGAATGCGTTAAAAAAATCGATTGGAAATGGAGGAATCATGATTTTTATTGACACGTTTGAGGCGCTTACCGGAAAGACACCGTTTCCTTGGCAGGAAAAGCTTTTCAGCGAATTCATCGAAAAGCGTTTCAGAAAAACATGTCCAATTCCAACGGGACTCGGCAAAACGTCAATAATTCCTATTTGGCTTCTGTCATTGGCTTACCATATCCGTAGCGGCACTTTGGCCGATTTTCCACGACGGCTCGTTTATGTCGTTAATCGCAGAACCGTTGTGGATCAGGCAACTGACGAGGCAATTAAATTGCGTGAAGCTCTTGTCAGTAAGTCAGAGCTTGGAGAGATAACAGGAGCCTTGCAATCACTTCAGACTCTGACATCCGACAATCCATTGGCGATCAGCACGTTGCGGGGACAGTTCGCTGACAATGCCGAATGGCGTATTGACCCGGCCCGGCCAGCACTAATCGTCGGAACAGTGGACATGATAGGCAGCCGGTTGTTGTTTTCCGGCTATGGCTGCGGTTTCAAGTCCCGTCCGTTGCATGCAGGTTTTCTGGGCCAGGACACTTTACTGGTGCACGACGAGGCCCATTTGGAACCGGCATTCCAGAAACTGGTGGCGGCCATCGAATCGGAACAACAACGGTCGGGCGAGTTGGGCCGGTTTCATGTTATGGAAATGACGGCAACATCGCGATCCGACAGCGATGGTGACGGTTCGCTTTTCACTCCTTGTGATGTGGCACACGGCGAAGTCAGCAAAAGGATCAATGCCAGAAAAGGAATTTTCTTCCACCAGGTCAAAGATGAGAAGGAGATCAGCAATAAGGTTGTGCAACTGGCCAAGTCCTTTGCCGACAGTGGGCAGGCGATTCTGATTTATCTTCTCAAAGTCGTTGACGTTAACAAGGTTGCAGACCTCCTTCGCAAGACCGCACCGGAAAAAGTTGCAACATTGACAGGAACACTTCGCGGCTGGGAACGGGATGAATTGGCGGCAAAGGACCCGGTTTTCGCCCGGTTCATGCGCGATCCAAATACGACGCCTCAAGAAGGCACGGTGTATCTGATATGCACCTCAGCCGGTGAAGTTGGGGTGAACATATCCGGGGATCACCTCGTTTGTGACCTGACGCCACTTGACAGTATGATGCAGCGATTCGGACGGGTAAACCGGTTTGGTGAAGGCGACGCTCAAATTGAGATCGTACATCATGATTCCAGCAAAGAAACGCTTGCGCCGAGTACTGAATCCCAATCTTCCGACAACACCATGAAATCAAAAACTTCCAGCCAGATGAATGAATCTGACGATAAAAATGCTTCAAAGAAAAAGAACAAGCCTCTCACCTTGTTTGAAATCTCCTGTCAGCGTACACTGACTTTGCTCAGAGGACTATCGCTCCGCGAGGATGATCGTTGGGATGCTTCGCCCGCGGCACTAAAGGCAATTGGAGTTACCGAGCGACAAGCGGCATTCACCCCGCAGCCGGGCATCCTGCCCACAACTGATATCCTGTTCGATGCCTGGGCACTGACTACAATCCGTGACAGACTGCCCACCCGTCCGCCCGTTGCGGACTGGCTGCACGGGGTTGCGGAATGGGAACGTCCTGTTACCCATGTTGCCTGGCGGGAGGAGGTCGAGCGCGTTTTCGGTGAACTGCTGAAAAAGCATCCTCCTGATGAACTTCTGGAAGACTACCCTCTCAAGCCGCATGAAGTGCTACGGGATCAAGAAGATAGGGTTATAAGGGAACTGGAAAAGATCGCCTCTCGGAATCCCGAAAACCCGGTGTGGCTGATTGATTCGGGCGGTCTGGTCAGGGAGTATCTGTTGAAGAAATTGGTGGAGAAAGATAAGCAGAAGAAGCCGATAGTCAGTCTGGCTGATTGCACTGTTCTGCTGCCTCCAAGTGCAGGCGGACTTGAGAGCGGCTTGCTAAACGGGGATGCGATCAGTCCTGCTGACGACATTGCCGATTTGTGGCTGGATGAAAACGGCAAAGCACGACGTTGCCGGAGTTGGAACGACCATAAACCCAAGGGAATGCGGCTGGTAAGGACGATCAAAATAGGTCTGGATATTGATGAAGATATGGAGGACGAGGAGGAAAGTGGTAGCCAATGGCGCTGGTATGTCAGACCGCGTTCGGCCGATGATGACGGATCACGAACCGCTCGTGCTAATCAGTTGTTGAA
>JBFXFK010000337.1:0-3650 GCA_050179135.1 Desulfatirhabdiaceae bacterium
CGGTCCGGGATCTGGCCCGTGATCCGGCATCGGCAAATCCCGTCAGATTTTCCATGTGCAGGATTTCAGACGGATCGACAGGCCGGATATCCCGGTTGTAAATCAGTCCCCTGTCTCCTGAAACCACTTTTTCATAATAACAGGCAAAGGCATCCATGACCACCGGCTGAAGTCCGGCGGCCTTCATTTTATCCATGAAAAATGACAGTTGGTCGGGTCGACGGATTTCAGTCATGGCATTTCCTTTTTGCGTGATCGAAAACAGTTCTTCTCAAACCGGGACAATCCAGCCCATGGGATCGGGTGCTTTGCCATATTGAATGTCGGTGATGGCCTGATACAAACGGTTGGCCATGGGGCCGACCTTCCCATCGGTGATGGGAATAACGGTATCACCGAATTTCAATTCACCCACCGGTGAAATGACGGCGGCTGTGCCGGAACCAAAAATTTCCTGGAGTTTTCCGGATGAATGGGCGTCCATGACTTCGTCGATGCTGATACGGCGTTCGGTGGCTTTGATTCCCCAGGAACGGGCCAGCGCCAGTACGGAATCCCGGGTGATGCCCGGCAGAATGCTGCCGTTCAATTCGGGGGTGATCAGTTCGTCATCGATCAGGAAGAAAATATTCATGGCCCCGACTTCTTCGATATATTTCTGCTCGACGCCATCCAGCCACAGGACCTGGGTGTAGCCATGTTTATGGGCCACATCCGCCGCATACAGGCTTGCCGCATAGTTGCCGGGTGTTTTGGCCTCTCCGACTCCGCCCCGAACCGCACGTACATGATTCCGGGTAACCCATATCTTGACCGGATTGAATCCGGCGGCGTAATACGCACCGACCGGACACAGAATGATGAAAAACCGGTACGTGTGGGATGCCCGAACCCCCAGAAAGGGGTCCATGGCCACGATGGTCGGACGGATATACAGCGAGGTTCCCGGGGCTCCCGGAACCCAGTCCTGTTCAACCCGAATCAGCTCTTTCAGTCCTTCGAGCGCCAGTGCCTCATCAAATTCCGGAATGCACAGCAGATGGTTCGACCGGTTCAGGCGTTTGAAATTATCGGCGGGACGGAAGAGTTGAATGGCTCCGGATGCGGTGCGATACGCCTTCATCCCTTCAAACACCGCCTGCCCGTAATGAAGAACCATTGTGGCCGGATCCATCTGAATAGCGGCGTAGGGTTCCACCCGTGGGTTGAACCAGCCCGCCTCGACGGAATAATCCATATTGAACATGTGATCGGTAAAAATGGTTCCAAAACCCAATTTTGATGCATCGGGTTTTTCTTTTAACCGGTTAGCCTTTGTCACTGATATTTCCATAACCTTCTCCTCAACAAAACAGTAAAAAAACAAGACCATAATTGATTTTTTCCGCCATTCTTCATACCGTTTTCCGTATTTTAAGACAGATATCGCACTGAATGGGGCAAAATCAAGGAATAAAATCAGAATCCGAGAAGTTTTGGTCGAGGAATCGGATCAATTTGGCAATTTGAAATCTGAAATACGATATCAGCCGGCAGTCATTTTCCGCTCATCCGCTATTTTTTTTCGTCACAAGGCAATTTTGTTGCCGGAAAAATCAAATTTGTTTTAGAATATGATTAGACAGACCCACAACGGATTTGATGGAATCATTTGGATGAGGAGATATGCCCGTGAACGCAAAGCTGTTTACGCCCCTGACCCTTCGGGAGCTGAATTTCCGAAATCGAATTTTTGTATCCCCCATGTGCCAGTATTCCTGTCGGGACGGCATGGCGACAGACTGGCATCTGGTTCATCTGGGCAGCCGGGCCGTTGGCGGCGCCGGACTGGTCATGACCGAGGCGACAGCCATTGTTCCGGAAGGGCGTATTTCACCCAGTGATCTCGGCATCTGGTCGTCCGGTCAGGCAAACGCGCTTCACCCGATTGCCCAATTCATCCGGTCTCAAGGCGCGGTAGCCGGAATTCAGCTTGCCCATGCCGGGCGCAAGGCATCAACGGATGCGCCCTGGCGCGGCGGACAGCCGTTAACCGCCAATGACGGCGGCTGGCAGCCGGTTGCACCCACCGCCCTACCGTTTTCAGCCGATCATCCCGCGCCCCGCGAACTGACCCGAGCGGAAATCCGGACGGTTGTTGACCGGTTTGCCGACGCGGCAGAACAGGCGATATCAGCCGCATTTCAGGTGGTTGAAATTCATATGGCCCATGGCTATCTGCTGCATGAATTCCTTTCCCCCATTTCCAATCGTCGTCCGGATGAATTTGGCGGCGATATCGAAGGTCGTATCCGGTTTCCCCTTCTGGTCGCCCAAGCGGTTCGGGAAGTCTGGCCTGCTGATCTGCCCGTGTTTGTGCGCATTTCGGCGTCGGACTGGATTGAGGGCGGATGGGATATTGACCAGTCAATTATATTGTGCAAAAGGCTTCGAGACATCGGGATCGATCTGATCGATTGCTCCAGTGGCGGACTGACGCCAGACGCCAGAATGGTGTTGGCGCCCGGATTTCAGGTGCCGTTTGCATCGGCCATCCGCCAGGAAACCGGCATGGCGGTTGCAGCAGTGGGGTTGATCACCAGGCCGGAGCAGGCCGAACAAACGCTGGTGTGTGAAAATGCCGACGCAGTTTTTCTGGGAAGGGAAATGCTGCGCGATCCCTACTGGCCGATTCATGCCGCGCAATCGCTTCATGCCGATTTTTCATGGCCGGTTCAGTATGAACGCGCCAGGCTATAGTGTTTCAGATTTGAGATTTGAGATTTGAAATCTGAAATCCGGTTTTTAGCAACTCAGGGGCAACGTGGCAACCTTCCAGGAAATATCTCAATGATACCGTCTCAATCACCAGAAACATTCCAACATCAGGCCGAGATGCTGGCCAACCGGGTGGTAAAACGCTTCCGGTATCTGCATCGGCGTTTCGACAAACAGAACATCACGGTATTCCGCCTGTATGACTGGGACATACCCGAAATCCGCTGTGTGGTGGACTGGTATGCCGGTCATCTGGTGATTGGTGAATACATGCGACGTCAGTCCGTTCCGGGATGGTTGACCATCATGGGGGAGGCGGTTGCTCGGGCACTGGGTGTACCGGTGGACAATCTTCATCTGAAGGCGCGTCATGCCGGAAAATCGGATGGCATGCGCTACGAACGGCTGGACCACACCAATCAGAAATTTCAGGTATCTGAACGGGATATGATTTTTTGGGTCAACCCCTGGGATTTTGTGGATACCGGACTTTTTTCCGATCACCGGAATACCCGGCAGATTGTTCGGGAAATGGCAAATGGAACCGATTTTCTGAATCTCTACTGCTACACCGCCACATTTTCCTGCTGTGCGGCCAAAGGCGGGGCCAGATCAACGCTTTCTGTGGATCGATCGGAAACCGCCAATGACTGGGCCCGGGACAATATGTCGATCAACGGGCTGTCTCCGGCATCCAACACCCTGAAAACGGCCCATACCCTGGAATTTCTGGCTGAAGCCGCAAAACAGGGGCTGACCTTTGATCTGGCGGTTGTCGATCCGCCGTCATATTCCACCACCCGGGCAAGCCGGCATGAATTTGATATCAACCGGGATCACCCCGGACTGTTGAACGCGGTGTTGAAGGTCATGAGACCGGGAGGAACACTCTT
>JBFXFK010000338.1:0-3641 GCA_050179135.1 Desulfatirhabdiaceae bacterium
CCATCAATCCCGCTCAATCCAAAGCTGGATGTGATGGATATTTCCTGATCTTCCCATGAAATCGGCTCGCGGGATATGGTTGTTCTCAGTTTTTCAGCCACGGAACAGGCGTTGCCCAATGCCGTATCGGGCAGGACAACCAGAAACTCCTCACCGCCATATCGGGCGATCCAGTCAATATCCTTTCGAATGACGCGCTGAATGGTTTCCACAAACCGGATCAGCACCTGGTCTCCGGCCTGATGCCCGTATGTGTCATTGACCCGCTTGAAATGATCGATGTCGGAAAGGATGATCGAAAGAGGCTTGCCATAGCGGGTGGCCCGTTTGATTTCTTTCTGAATCTGACTGTTCAGATAGCCGCGGTTGTAACATCCGGTCAGCGGGTCCCGGATGGATAAATTTTCAATTTTTTCATTGGCTTCTTTCAACAGCCGGATGGTTTCCCGCAATTCCCGGTTGATCCGGTTTCGCTCGATATGGACGCTGATTCTGGCCAGCAGCTCTTCTTTGGCATAGGGCTTGATCAGATAGTCCGAGGCCCCGACCTTGAACACCTCCAGAATTTCCGACAGATCGGACACGGCGGTCAATACAATGATCGGAATATCCAGCATGCCAAGCCCCTGCCGGATTTGTCTGCACAACTGCATGCCGTCCATGTTGGGCATTACCAGATCGGTAATGACGATATCGATTGTCTCCAGGCTTTGGGTAATGATGTCATAGGCTTTTTGTCCATCCCCGGCCTCGTGGACATCGATGCCTTCCTGGCTCAGGCACAGGGAGGTAATTTTTCGGGCAACCTGATTGTCGTCGGCGATCAGGGCGCGAATGCCCTTCTGGGTGACAGACTGCCGAAGAATTTTATTGGCAGCCGCCAGAATTTCACCTTTCTGAAACGGTTTGCTGATAAAATCCACCGCACCCAGCTCAAATCCTGTTTTTCGATCCGCAATGGTGTCATTTCCGGTGATAAAAATGATCGGGACCCGATGGTCATCGCTTTTTTTAAAAAATCGTGCGTAACTGCCACTCCGCAGCTTTCGGCAGGTATCGAATCCGTTCAGCTTGGGCATTTCAATATCCAGCGTAATCAAATCCGGTGGAGACGGCGACGCCGCCTGGATCAATGCCTCCAGACCATTTCTGGCCTCCAGGACATCGTACCCCCCTTCCTCCAGTTCTTCCCGAATCTGCATTCGAATCATCTGGCTGTCATCCACGACCAGAATTCGTCCTGCCGGTGCATTCATATGCTTTCCTGCCCGTCATGCATAATGACCCCTTGAACAATTCATCATGCTTGGTTTAATTGATAAAATACCGATCGAAGATAGCGCCTGGGTTCAAACTGGGGGGCAATGCCACTCAGGGACTCGGTTGCGCCAATGATCAGATACCCACCCGGTAAAAGCGCCTGACCGATATTCTGAAACAGTTTTTTCCGGTCTGTTGGCTCAAAATAGATGGCGACATTTCTACAAAAAACAATATCAAATCGACCCAGTCCGATAAACGGCTGCATAAAATTCATTTTTCTGAATGTGGTGAGCCCGCGGATCTCATCCCGAATTTTCCAGTCACGCCCTTCCGGAACAAAATATCGATTGACCCGGGCAGAATCCAGACCTCTTTCGAGTTCGAATGCATTATAAACCCCGCGACTGGCCCGCGTGATTGCCGCACCCGAAATATCTGTACCCAGTATCATGATCGAACAGGCATTGATGTCGGATAGAATCTCATGCAGGGCCATTGCAATGCTGTAAACTTCCTGACCGGTCGAGCATCCCGCACTCCATACTTTGAGTGAAACCGGCAGACCGGGCGAACGATTCTTCATCCTGGCGTCCATCAGATCCGGCAGAATTTTGTATTTCAGCATATCAAATGGCGCACTATCCCGAAAAAACTGAGTTTCATTGGTCGATATCTGATCAATGACATGTTTTTCAATGTTTCGGGACTGATCCTGTCTGGATTTGTGATACAGGTCGCTGAACGTTTTGCATCCAAACTGCTGGAGAAGCGGACCCAGCCGGGTTTCAATCAGGTAGGATTTGGACTCTCCCAATGAAATACCGGAGATATCGTGGATATATCTGGCCCATAACCTGAATTCAACCGGATCGATTTCTACCATAACCCATCATTTCATATCACCGGATTGTCCGGCATATTTCTTCGGACAGAGCGTCAAGCGGTGCGATGATATCCACAATGCCCAACGCCACCGGCTTTCTGGGCATGCCGTATACCGCACAGGTGGCTTCATCCTGAGCAATGATGACAGCGCCGCATGCCTTCATCTCTTTCAGCCCCTCGGTGCCATCATAACCCATTCCGGTCATGATGACGCCTGTGGCAAATCGACCATAGCGCCGGGCCACGGATCGAAACAGATAATCTGCAGACGGCCTGCAATTGTTCTCTGGCGGATCGTCTGTCACCCGTATGATCATCTGTTTTTGAGACAATGACGCCACCCCCATTTGTCTGCCTCCCGGTGCAAGATAGGCGGTGTTGGGTTGAACCGGTTCACCATCCACCGCTTCCTTCACCCGGATCGGGCTGATCGAATCCAGTTTTTTGGCCAGCGCTTCGGTAAACAGGGGTGGCATATGCTGAACAATAAAAATGGAAACTCCGATATCCGACGGAATATCCTTAAAAACCCGGGTTAGTGCAACCGGGCCGCCCGTTGATACGCCAATGGCGACAACCTTCGATTTTTCGATTCGTCGATTGTTTGAAAGCGGCAGAGGCGATGGAGAATGGGCGGCCTGAAGCGGCAACGATTCCCGGATTTGTTTTTCGTCATGTTTCAACCGGATGAGTGCGTCGATGATCGGCGCAATTTTATTTTTGAAGATATGACTGTTTTCCGACAGATTTCCGGCAGATGGTTTGGGAATGAAATCAAATGCACCCAGTTCGAGTGCTTTCAGGGTAATTCGCGCCCCTTCCGTTGTGTAGGTACTGAAAACAATGCTCGAGACATCGGGCATATCCTTTTTCAGGTGCTCCAGTGTCTCCAGCCCATCCATCTCCGGCATTTCGATATCCAGCGTGATCAGATCCGGTTTTAACGAAGCGGCCTTGATCAATGCAATCCTGCCGTTTGACGCGGTTCCAACAACTTCCACGTTGGGCATGGATTCCAGCGTATCCTGAACGATTTTGCGATACATGCCACTGTCATCAACAATCAGCGTACGCAGCTTCATGTCCTGCACCATTCCTCCTGTTTTCCGGTTTCATGCCAGCACTTCAGCCAGATTCAAAATTCGAATCAGGCCTTTGTCACATGTGACAATTCCCGATATAAACTGTCCCAATTCACCCCCGATGTTTGCAGGCGATTTCTCGATCATATCGGACGGGATATGAATGACATCCCCGACATGGTCAACCAGCAGTCCAATGGATTCATTCTGAAAGCGCGCAATGATATTTTTTTGTCTGCCGGTTACCGGCCGGTGGGAAAGCCCAAGTCGAACCGCCACATCGATGACCGTGATGATCTGTCCCCGAAGATTTAAAATCCCGGCAACAAATACCGGCGCCAATGGCACACGCGTTACGGTCATCAGCTTGTTGATTTCCTGAAGCTCCAGAATATCGATCCCGAAACACGC
>JBFXFK010000339.1:0-3623 GCA_050179135.1 Desulfatirhabdiaceae bacterium
CATGTGGCTGCCTTCCTTCAATCCGTCCTTAATAAAGACACCCCTATTATCGGTATATCCGGCACCCCATGGCCCATTGACCAATATGGCTTTGATGCTGTTTTGTACAGACCCTTTTCAACCCAGGATATCCTCAGGGTATTACAAGGGGCTGTTGATATCTTCTTTGTAAAAGGAAATTGTTATTGAACATAGCCGATAAAAAACAATTTGAGCCTGGGAACAAGGTTGGACAACCCACCCCGGCGGCTTTTTTACGAATTATCATTCCGCTGTTTCTGACATTTATTTCGTTTGCACTATGCATTTTCCTGATCTGTATTCCTTTGTTGAAACATCATCTCATCGAGCAAAAAAAGGCGATGGTTCGCGAACTCAATGACAGCAACTGCACCCTGACCGCAAGCCTTTTGTCCGAATATCACCAGCGTGTATTGTCCGGAGAGCTGTCCAGTGAAGACGCCCAGCACCGTGCTATGGAACGGATACGGAACCTAAGGTACGGTCCCCAAGGCGAGTCTTTTTTCTGGATCATCGACCAGCGCCAGCGGGTACTTGTTCAGCCGGTTATGCCGTGTCTGGAAGGCAAAGACCCATCTTCCATGGCCAATTCCCACGTAAAAAAAATGATTGTCGAATGTGTGAGAATTGCCAATACCCAAGGGTTCGGATATGTCAACTACCAGGGGGCGTTACCGGGCAGTCCGGATAAAATTTTTCCCGGGATTTCTTATGTCAGGCTGTTCAGACCCTGGAATTGGATTATCGGCACCGGTATTGAAGTGACAGATATAAAGGACCATATTGATGCCATTGCCGGTCGGATATTCCAGATTTTCATCGGTCTTCTGGTCATATTCCTGGTGCTTGCCCTTTACCTCACAGTCCAGTCTATTTTAAGCGAACACAAACGGGGACAGGTGGAAAAAGCCCACCGCCTAGATACCTTGCGCTTAAAAAAACTTCGGGAACTGAACCAGATGGCTGAAGCCTCGCTGTCGGATCTGACGGAATTTTCATTGTCAGAGGCCATTCATCTGACCCAGAGCCGGGTCGGATATCTGGTGTTTTTAACCGAGGATGAAAAAGAGGCCACACAGTATACATGGTCCAATGATACGATTCAGGACTGTAAGGTCATAGACAAGAACGGCCGTTGCCACCAGGGGACAAGTAAATTGTGGACCCAGGCTGTCCTGGAACGTAAAACGGTCATTATTAATGATTATCAGCAGGAACCTGAAGAAAACAAGTTCCCGGCCGGACATATTCGGATCAATAGGTACATGAATGTTCCGGTCTTTGATCGCGGCAGGATCGTGATCGTGGCCGGGGTGGGGAACAAAGCGGAAAACTATGATAATTCCGATATCCGGCAGATGAACCTGCTCATGGACGGCATGTGGAAAATTATCCAGCGAAAAGCTTCGGAGGAGGCCTTGCGGCAAAGCGAGGAGCGGTACCGGTTGTTGATGGAGAACGCCAGTGACATTATCTGGACCCTTCAGTTGCCGGAGATGCATTTTCTTTATGTAAGCCCGTCAGTCGAAACCATTTTGGGATACACCCCGGAACAGATCCAAACGCTTGAGTTGAAAGATATCATTGCACCGGAATATTTAGACCGGTTTACCAGCTCGATCAGCGAAGAGATGGTAAAGGAAAACGATCCTGACGTTGATCCTAGGCGGTCATGGTCAACCCAGTTGGAACAGGTGCGAAAAGACGGATTTTTTGTCTGGACTGAAATAAAAGCCAGCTTTTTAAGGGATGAGGCTGGTAGAGCAAACCGGGTACTTGGGGTTACCCGGGACATCACCCAACGCCGGCGCATGGAGCGCCGACTTCAGCAGAGCCAGAAAATGGAGGCCGTCGGCACCCTGGCGGGCGGCATTGCCCATGATTTTAATAATATCCTTTCCTCAATTCTGGGATTTACCGAACTGGCCAGGTTGCAGTGCAACGCAGACCCTGAGCTGATCAAGAGTTTGGATAAGATTTTTTCCGCCGGTATCAGGGCCCGGGATTTGGTCCGCCACATCCTGGTATTCAGCAGGCAACAGGAGATCCAGCGGGTGCCTTTGGCCATCATGCCCCTGGTCAAGGAGTGCCTTAATTTTATCCGTGCGTCCATTCCTAAAAATATCGAAATTATCCAGAAACTGGATACACCCCACATCACGGTAGTGGCCGATGCATCCCAAATTCACCAGATCATCATGAACCTGTGTACCAATGCGGCCCATGCCATGGAAGGGAAAAACGGGATTATGGAAGTTGGCCTCAAATCTGTCCGGATTGAAAACTGGGAACAAGTACGAATCAAGGGTCTGGATCCGGGCAATTATGTAGAGCTGTCCATCACCGATTCCGGATGCGGCATTCCGGAGCTGGTGATCGAACGGATTTTTGAACCGTTTTTCACCACCAAAGCCAAGGGTGAAGGCACCGGTATGGGACTTTCCATTGTCCACGGTATTGTCAAGGACATGGGTGGCGGCATTTCGGTTTACAGCGAACCGGGCAAGGGATCGGTTTTTAAGGTATATCTGCCGGCCGATACCGGTAAAGAGGAATCAACGGTCTTCCCGGGGCTGCCGCTGACAAAGGAGACCGGCCGGATTCTCATGGTGGATGACGAAGAAGATATTATTATCTCCGGCCGGCTCATCCTGATGACCATGGGATATGAGGTAACCGGTATGACCAACAGTCTTGAGGCCCTTGAACTTTTCAAAAAGGATTCCCAGGCTTTTGACCTGGTGGTGTCTGACTTGACCATGCCCAAGATGACAGGGATTGAGCTGATATGTGAAATCCGTAAACTGCGTAGAGACATTCCCATTATTTTAAGCACCGGGTTCAGTGATGTGCCACCTGTTGCCGAAAAAAGCGGTGCGTTTGCTGTGGTGATGAAACCGCTGATTGCCCGGGAACTGGTGGAGGTGGTTCGGGCTGCCCTTAACTCCAACACCCTGTGATAACAGGGTTAAATCCAATTCATATTAGGAAAGGAAATCCCAGAATGAAGATCTCTTTGAAATCAAGGTTGTTGATCGGAGGTTTTTTAGCTTCCATGCTCCCTCTGGCCATTAGCGGTTATTTTTCAGTAAGCAAATCCTCCGACGCCCTGATCAAAAGCCACAAGTCAAACTCCGCTCAGGTCGCCAAAGATCTGGCTGTTCTTGGTGAAGAGTTCATCAACCAGGAAAAATGCTTTGCATTGTCCATCGCCCAAGCACCAATAGTAAAAAAGACAGTATCAAAAGCATTTGATTCAGGGTCTGACCATGTAAAACCGGAGTTGAATTCACTGGCAAAATTTTTAGCCGATGTTTATGACCAGGTTAAGAACAGACATGAAAACATAATGGTTACAGATCAAAACGGAACCGTCATTACCGACAGCTTTGGGGGAAAAACAGATGGGCTTTCCCTGGCAGAAAGGGAATATTTTATTGATGCAAAAAAAGGGAATCTCAGTTTAAGTGATCCTATTTTGTCAAAAATATCCGGGGATCCGATTCTCACGGTTGCCGTTCCCTTAAAGCAGGAGAATGGTGTGTTTGTCGGTGCATTGATATCGGTTATCAAACTCAATCAGTTTAGCAACATCATTACCC
>JBFXFK010000340.1:0-3622 GCA_050179135.1 Desulfatirhabdiaceae bacterium
GATGCGCTGTATGGGGTGATCGGTATTCTGGGTATGCTGGCCGGAATGGTGCTTGGGTGGTTTATCGGCCGGGGAATGCCGTCAGGCCGGATTGCCGGTTTGCTGGCGGAATCCCGGGCCCAGTCCATGACATGGATGGAAACCGGACGCAGGCAGACGGAAGAGATCGCATCGCTTCAGGAACTCCTGAGTCAATCCCGTCAGGAGATTCTCGACACCAGAATTCAAAGCGCCGAACTGAAGACGACTCTGGAAGGGGAACGGGCCGCATCCGCCGAAAAACTGGCCCTGCTTCAGGACTTCCGGGGGTCCCTGATGGATGCCTACCGGTCCATTTCTTCCGGAATTCTGAGAGAAAATCACCAGGATTTCATGCAGTCGGCCGGGCTGGTGTTATCCCGGTATCTGGAAGCGGCAAAACAGGACCATGAAAACCGGGCCCGGATGGTCGCGGATATCATGGCGCCGGTCACGGATGCCCTAGCCTGTTATGACGCCCGGATTCAGGATATGGAGCGCAATCGCGGAAATGCCCATGCCGGTTTGACAGAGCAGATCAGCTCCCTGTTGAATACCCAGAATCAGCTTCAAAAAGAAACCGGAAGGCTGGTCCGGGCCCTTCGGGTGCCGCATGTGCGGGGGCGATGGGGGGAAATGACGTTGAAGCGGGTCGTGGAAATGGCCGGCATGGTCGAGCAGTGTGATTTTTGCCAGCAGTTTACGGTTCAGGCCGAGACCGGCATGCAGCGCCCCGACATGATCATTCACCTGCCGGGTGACCGCCGGATCGTGGTGGATGCCAAGGTTCCGATCACGGCCTATCTGGAATCCCTGGAGGCCGAAACCGAAGCCGATCAGGGTGCGGCCATGGATCGTCATGCCAGACAGGTCATGGTCCATGTCCAGAAACTGGCAGCCAAATCCTACTGGGACCAGGTGCAGCCATCACCGGAATTTGTGGTGCTGTTCATACCGGGTGAAAATTTTTTCAGTGCGGCGGTTTCACGGGATACCGGACTGATCGAAGCCGCGGCATCCAAAGGGGTCATTATTGCAACCCCCATCAGCCTGATTTCGCTGTTAAAAACCGTTGGCTTTGCCTGGCGGCAGGAAAAATCGGCAGAGAACATCAAAGAAATCCGGGATCTGGGTGCGGCAGTATATGAGCGGCTCTGTACCATGGCAGGTCATCTGAACCGTCTGGGAAAGGACATCGAAAAATGTGTCGATACCTACAACCAGACCGCCGGATCATTTGAAAAACGGGTTCTGGCGCCATCCCGAAAACTGGCGGAACTGGGCGTGTCCGGCAAACGCAGTCAGTCCATGCCCGAGCCGGTTGCGGTCGAATCCCGTCCCCGGTATCTGAATGAGGAGTCGGTCCAAACATGAATTCTGCCCTTCGCTCTCAGTCCTATGATCTTTCCCATAAGCCTTCAGTCTTCAGCCTTCAGTCTTCAGCCATCAGCCTTCACCCGTCACCCTTCACCCCTCACCCTTCACCTTTAAAGCTCCTCCGATCTAAACCTTCAGCCTTCAGCCATCAGCCTTCAGCCTTCTTAACCCTCCTCTGTCTTCTGTTCTGCCTGTCCGGATGTTCCCTGTTCAAACCGTCTGAACCCACCCCGATGATTCGGCTGCAACCCTCCGACTATCCGGTTTTTCAGGACGATCTGAATGGGGACGGCCTGCTTGCCGGCATTGAAAACAGCCTGACCTATCTCCATAAACTGGCTTCCGGCAAGACCCTTGTGTTTGGCCCAGATTCCTATCCGGTCAGCCACGTGATTGAATCCCTGAAGGTATTCCGGGATTTCATGGCTGACAACCCCTCTGCGGAAACCATTTCCAAATTCATCACCAACCGTTACCGGGTATATCGATCCACTGGCAGGGAACAGGATGGCCGGGTTCTATTTACCGGATATTATGAACCGTTTCTGAAGGGCAGCCTGGATCCGGACGACCGGTATTCCTGTCCGATTTATGAGATTCCGGACGACCTGGTGACGGTTGATCTGTCCCTGTTTTCCGATAAATTCAAAGGCGAAAAAATTACCGGCCGGTTATCGGGTAAAACCGTGGTCCCTTACTGGGACAGAATCGAGATTGAAAATTCAGATGTAGTCAGGAAAAAGGCCCGGGTTCTGGCATGGGTGGATGATCCCGTGGATCTGTTTTTCCTGCAGATTCAGGGTTCGGGAAAAATTCTTCTGGATACCGGTCCGGTCGTGAATGTCCATTATCATGCGTCAAATGGCCGGCCGTATCGGAGCATCGGGACGTTGATGATCGAAAAAGGAATGATCCCAAAACCGGAGATGTCCATGCAGCGCATCCGGGAATATCTGAAAGCCCATCCGGATCAGGTTGCCGAAATTCTGAATTACAACCCCAGCTATGTGTTCTTCAAGGAAGAGCCCGATGGCCCCATCGGCAGCATCGGGGCGCCTCTGACTCCGGGCCGGTCTGTCGCGGTCGACCGCCGCATCTTTCCGCCCACATCCCTGGTGTTCATACAGACCCAAAAACCGGTGGTGGATCAGGACCAGCATATTACATCCTGGGAGAGTTTCAGCCGATTTGCACTCAACCAGGACACCGGCGGCGCCATTGTCGGGCCGGGGCGGACCGATATCTTTTGGGGAAACGGCCCGTATGCCGAAGTGGCTGCCGGCCATCTGCAACATGCCGGAAATCTGTATTTTCTGGTTCTGAAGCCGTGATTTTTGGTTTAAGTAATTTGTGCCTGAACGGAAAATGCTTTCAGTCTTCAGACATCCACCGGAACGCAAGCGAAGTCGGGCACAATGCTTGGGCGCTATTTTGCCTCGCCGCCGTGCGGCTTGTAGAAGACATGCTCGCCGACTTCGACCGTCTTGATGTATTTTGCGGACCAACTGGGGGTAACCTTCCGCTGGTGGAAATACAATGCGCCACCGGTTCGATCCGTGAGTTGCCGGTTGAGAGCTTTTCGAGCTATTTCCTTGGCGATCGCGTAGGATTCATCCTCCTCTGCGTCATCCGAACGGCCATCGCACCACCACGAAAACTGGCAGGCTCCCTGCTCGCGGCCTTGCCTGACAACTTCACAAATCGTGTTTGGAAAGCCCTCATGGCCTAACCGGTTCATAACAACATTGGCTATTGCTTCCATACCGGCAGCCCCATCGCCCCTGGTCTCCCAGTAGATGGTTCGTGAAAGGCAGGTGATCGCATCGTCCAAGAATTCTTTGCCGGCCGGATCGACCGCCTGTGCTTCAGGCTTCGTGATGATCTCGGATGGAGAAGGCCGGGCCTTACTGCCCTCGGCCGCTGCGCTCTGCTCCAGTACCTCCGCCTTGCTCTCAGCAGTTTCCGCCTTCTGTGCCCGGTCAGCCGCGATCGCTTGGCCCACGAGAAGGCTTGCCGCAAGGCAGGCCGCAATCCATATCTGGTGCATGGTCGAACCTCCTGGATAAATTACACATGATGCTGGGGACATTATGCTTTTAATGCTTTAGTATCTTACGTTTTAAGTTCGTGTTTTTTGTGGCAGAAAAAATGTCGATTGTTACAGGCTCAGGTTTCCAGCAAGGTTGGGAATAACCACCATCTCTTTCAGTTTGAGTCCCAAAGTAAT
>JBFXFK010000341.1:0-2152 GCA_050179135.1 Desulfatirhabdiaceae bacterium
AGCGGTGAGGCGGCATTTCCCAACAGAACCTCATTCAATAGCGCCAGGGAAAGAACCCCGAACGTATCCCGGATGTCGGCCATCAGCCAGGCCAGACAAATCTGATGCTTGGCGGCAATATCTTCCGGGCGATTCAGCGCATAGGCATAGGTTGCGGATCGGGGAGATGTCCATCTGGGTTGGGACGGGACATCCGTATCCGGCTGAATGCGGTCAAACCGGCTCAGCACGGTCTGCGAAATGAATTCCAGGTGGGGCTTGAGCGGCAGATTTCCATAGGTGTAAAACCAGGCATTGCTGGGATGATAATGCCGGGCATGAAAATCCTTGAGATTCTGCCATGTCAGACCCGGAATTTCCCGGGGTTCCCCTCCGGAATTGAAGCGGTAGGTTGTATCCGGATACAGGGCATTCAGCAGGGATCGGGCCATGACTTGGGATGGGCTTGACATGGCCCCTTTCATCTCGTTATAGACGACACCGGTATAAATCAGTTTGGGGATTTCCGGATTGTCCGGATCCGGAACAAGAGACAGCCGGTGACCTTCCTGCATAAAACTCAGCTCATCCAGAACCGGAAAAAATGCGGCATCCAGATATACGCCCATCAGATTGTAATAGTCTTTTTCAATCTGGGTCGCGAACGGATACATGGTCCAGTCCGATGCGGTAAACGCATTCATGAATGTGCTGAGGCTTCTTTTCAACATGGAAAAAAACGGATCCCGCACCGGATATTTTTCAGATCCGCACAGCACCGTGTGCTCCAAAATATGGGCGACACCGGTTGAATCCCGCGGCACGGTTTTAAACACCACACCAAACGCATTTTCGCGATCCGAACTGGAAAGATGAATATGCCTGGCCCCTGTGGCTTGGTGGTTCAGCTCGATCAGCACACACTGAAGTGAATCGATCCGGGATATCCGCTGAATGCGATATCCGCAAATAAGCTGGCCTTCCTGATATTCGGTTAACGTGGAATCGGCGGTCTGTCCGGTCATGAATCTGCTCCGTGATAAATCATGAAGTTGTAACGCTACGTAACATCAAATAGTTATTAAATCTGGCTGGTTTAAAAAGCTCTGGGTTTGCAGATCACTTCCCGAATGCACATGTCTGTAAACAGGCTGGACTGATGGGCCGGTTTCAAAACCAGCGCGGCGTCAAGCCCCCTGGATGTACCGCCAATCGAAATGATGTCGTTTCCACTCAACATGCCGGCATCCGCAGCCATGATGGATATTTCCACAGCGACTTTGGTTCCCTGGCCGAACAACCGAAGCGTATCGGCAATCAGAAGAACCGGATAAATACCGGAATATTTCTTGTGGATGGACCGTTCGACACCCGAAAGGGCGTGTGTGGCAGAGACCACTTTGGCGCCTTTCTGCTCGAGATCCGCCCGAACCGGATCGGGCATGACTTTTTTAAACGATTCCCGGAATCCACAATGATACGTAACGACAATGACCTGAAATCCCTTGAACACCTCCAGTGCCCGGTATCCGGACTTTCCGGAGCTGGAACTGACCACAATCTCCCGAATTCCCAGTTGAACGGCCCGCTCACAGGCAAGGGCCAAAGTCTGTTCCGTATTTGTTTCTCCAGGTTTTTCAAAAACCATCATCAACTCCTGTCTAAAGCCTCATCCCCGCAGCAGATGGAGGTAAAGGAAATCACAATTTATGACCGCCTAAAGCGATGTCGCGCATTAACATTCATGCCGTTCACTATAGCCCGTCCAAGGCATCGAACGTTTCAGCGCCTCAGTTATTGCCAGGGCGTACCATCAGATTTCCGCCCTGGCAAACTGGCCAGTGCTCACCGTTTACAACTCACTTTCATCAATGATCAGAATCAACCCACCTGGGTTTTAAGCTGTTTGCCAGGGCGAAAACGAACCGCATTGCTTTCCTTGATATCAATTTTTGCACCCGTGGCCGGATTGACACCCTGTCTGGCCTTGCGATGAACTTTTAAAAATGTGCCAAATCCAATCAGGGAAATTTTGCCTTCCTCTCCCTTCAGTGCCTCCACAACGCCATCGGTCATGGCTGCCAACGCCTTTCCCGCCTGCACCTTGGTGATACCAGCGGCTTCTGCCATTTGTGCAACTAATTCTTCCTTCTTCATTTTTTTCCTTCCTTGT
>JBFXFK010000341.1:2252-3605 GCA_050179135.1 Desulfatirhabdiaceae bacterium
CTGAAAAACCGCCTGGGATCGGATTCAATCGCGTACAGGGGAACCCTTGATCTGGTTGGAACGGATTCAGCATTCTTCCAGACCCACTTCAACCGTCTTCATGCATTGCATGTCGCATTGAATTCGCCTCCGGGCGAACGTGTGGAGCACAACATCGTCAAACTGACCTACCGATATTCATGGCGGCAGGATTCCCCCTTCAAATATGTCGATCTGATATTTTCCAACCATACCGGACTGCCGCTTGTTTTCAACATTCTCATGACCCGGGAAGGCTCCGGCATTCTGGATGCACTGATTCAGAAATATGGCCCGCCCCTGGATATTGTTGATGACAGTTCATCCGAAAAAATTAAATATTGGGAAAGAGAACAGGATATCCTCATCGTATCAATCCGGACAGACCGGCTGGGGAACCTGGAGTATCGGGTCAGGATTTATTTTGTCAACAGCCTGTCCATGCTTCTGGAAACCGAAAAAGAAGAAGCCAGGCTTCGTGAAGAAAAAATCAGGCGCGCCGCTGACAGGGCTTTTTAATATTGCCGCAGGATCGGAATCGAAAAAAACCTCTCATTGATCCGCATTGTCACACGTTCCGGCATCTTTTTGTGAAATACCCGGAATCGACAGATAGAACATGCGTTTCATTTCCTTTCTTCCCCGGGTGACGGTATCCAGTACAATCCCGCTTGTCAGGCTGAGAAACGCCAGAACCATGATTCCCGTCGACAGGATGGCAGTCGGAAAACGGGGCACCAGACCCGTTTCCAGATAGGTCAGAATGACAGGAACCGCCAGAGCAATGGACAGCAGCGACAGACAGACAAACAGAAGCGTGAATGCGGTCAGCGGACGCTCCTCCTTGAAAAGACCCAGAATGGTCACAAGTATCCGAAAACCATCCCGATAGGTCCGGAGTTTGCTTTGGGATTCACTGGGTCTGCTTTTATAGGGGGTAATCACCTCACCGGTCGGCATACTCATTTCCAGCGCATGGACAGTCAGTTCGGACTCGGTTTCAAATCCTGTTGACAGGGCCGGAAATGATTTGACAAACCGTCTGGAAAATACCCGGTATCCGGACAGGATGTCGGTGAAGCTTTTTCCGAACAAAAACCCCATGAATCCGGTCAGCAGATCATTTCCAAACCGGTGGCCTTTTCGAAACGCCATATCATCGTGTCTGCTCAAACGGGTGCCGACCACCATATCCAATTTCTCATCCGCCAGTTTTTGAATCATCATTGGCGCACTGAAGGCATCGTATGTGTCATCGCCATCCACCAGAACATAGATGTCTGCCTCGATGTCTGCAAACATGCGGCGAACGACATTGCCTTTTCCCGGGCGATG
>JBFXFK010000342.1:0-3504 GCA_050179135.1 Desulfatirhabdiaceae bacterium
TGAAATGGTTGTATTATGTTTACGATCCGGTGACGTGTCTCATCCGATATTTCGGCTCCAAAACCCATGAAGGTGGACTCCGGATAAGGCGTGGCACGGGGGCAAGGGTAAATGAAGCGTTCGTCATCCAACAAATACTTGAAGACTGGTCGAATAGAAGGTATCGTCGTGAAGAAATGGCATGGTTGGCATGGTTGCTCAGGTTCGTATTGCCTACGACGAAAGAACCCCAGGATCGTTTTCTGTCAGTACCCAATGCCTATTCACCAGTCCTTGGCAAATATGGCCCATGGTATCACATTGTAATTGACGAGGCCCAGGATTTGTCAGTTGTAGAGGCATCCCTGCTTTCCTCTTTTGTCATGCGTGATGGCGCCCTGACAATTGCCGCTGATTTCAGACAGGTTGTTTCCCCGGTTCATGGCATGACAAACCCCGATGCATTCCGATTCGGCTGCAACCTGCTCATTCAAACCGATGAATTCACCCGGTTTCCGTTTACAAGAAACATGCGCCAAACCGCTCAAATAGGACGGTTTCTGAGAGGTTTTTATGAAAAAGCCTTTGGTGAATTGCCCCAGTTCATGACAAACGAATCCATGACTGGTCCCAAACCGCAACTGCATTTGATGCCTTATCACAGATTTGCACAAACCATACAGAAAATGCTGAATGTATTCAGGAAAAAAAATTTATCCGGTTCCATGGCATTTCTTCAGATAAACGAAGATGAAGAAGAGTTGATGCGCTACCGGGGTATGTTCGAGAAGGAAAATATCCGGCTGGCGCCTGTTTGGGAGTCGTTCAGTTCCCAAGGCGATTTGGTAACGACAAGTACAGAGCGGATCAAAGGCCTTGAATATGATATATGTTTTGTCACGGGGTTGGAGAAAACGGACCATACATCGCTGAATTTCAACATTAACCGGGCCTATGTTGCACTTTCACGCCCGACACGGCGGCTGTATATGCTGTGTGAACATATTCCCGCCCTGCTTCATGGAATAAACACTGACCTGTATGATGTCTTTGACAACCGATAAGGAGAAATATCGTGTTTCCGGAATTTGAAAAATTTGTTAAGGATCACAATCTGCTGGAGAAGAAATTTGGTGGAAATCTTGCTGCTCAAATCCCCCGCATTCTGGGACAGGGGAAGACAAAGGCCGTCGGCCTGGACCTTCCACCCGCGCCAATCGAACGGAAACAGGAATTTGTCAATCTGGATCTGCCGGAATCATACAATGTTCCGGATGCCGTCAAAAAGGAACGGCTGAGTGTTCAGTCAGAACTGGAAATAGAACTGATACAGCTTTGCTCCGAAGAAGGTGCCCGACGTCTGGCATCCAATGTTATCCGGAGTCTGCAAACCGAGCCGGCGGCCGGACTGAAAAATAATTATTTCCATGCCGGACTCTTTCTGCTGATTCCGGATAAAAAAAGGGCAACCTGGTCCTGGTCAATCACGTCCCACTATCCCATTATTCAAAAAATACCACCGGATTTTGATTATTTGATCAAAGCGTTTTCCATCGCAGAAGAAAAAGTTGGTCAACTGGTGATCCCTGTGGACGAATTTGAAAAACGGATGGACTTGAGTTGGCTGATGGCCAGACATTTTACAGCCACAGGCGACCCAATTTTGCTGAGCGATGTGGCCAGAATGTATGCAATTGCTTCCCAGGATAAAAAATTCTGGAACAACCCCAGAAAAAACAATTTTTCGGATATCCCGGAAGCATCCTTTATCGCCAATCTGATCAACTACAAGCGAAACTACACGTCATCGGCAGAACCACTCTTTGAATTCATGCCGGCCACACTCAATGACTCCTACACCAAAGAGGTGTATCACATCCCCCTGGATCGGGAGGGAACCCAAACCAGGCCATATGTCTATATTATAAAAAAACGCATACAACATAAACCGGAGGAAAAAATTGGGAACCCTTGACAAATCAGAGGCCATCAGAATAAGTACCAAGCTCCAGGCCAATCCTGTTGCCCCGGGCGTATATTCCCATTTCATTAATGTGGGTACCAATAGCATTATTGACGCCCTGGAAAATCACTACTTTCGTGGCGCAATGTCTGTTGGAATTTCCAGTTTCAAATATCTGCAGGGATATTATGGCAGTGGTAAAACCCAGTTTATCCACAGCCTGGCAGCCAGAGCCTGGCAAAACAGCATCGTGACATCCATCGCTAATATTGGAATTGGGTGCCCATTCAACTCCCCCCTGGCAATCTATCAGGCAGTGGTCAGCAACATGATTCCTGCGCCGGAGCCGGGTAAAGATCCGGATGATGAACGGGGTATCGAGGTTGTTTTTCGGAATTATATCAATCAAAAGCTGAAGCAATATGGTATAGCCAGCGGTAAAAGTATTCCTCCCGAGATCAGGCAGCTCATCGAGCAACCCTTTACCGAAATGTACATTGGTGCACCTGATATGCAGGCAGCGATGGCCCTTCAGCAACTCGGGAAATTAATGCTCGATGTTGCTTGTGGGGGCGCCACAACTCCTGCGGCCATGGAAATCATTTCCTGGATTCGTGGGGACGATGTGAAAAGCAAATATCTGAGGGAGATGGGTCTGCATAAACCTGTCAAGGATGACAGCGCATTCAACCGCCTGAAAACAGTCATCCTGTTTATGACGAAGCGCATGGGGATGAAAGGTTTTCTGATCGCTTTTGATGAAGGCACCCGAACAGTGTCTTTTCGCAGGGGCAGCATCAAACAAAAGCAGGCTATAGAAAACATGCTGACCATGATCAATGACGGTGCAGATGACAAATTTCCGGGTGTCATGTTTCTGTACGCGGCAACGCCGGACTTTCGGAATGAGGTTATTCAAAAGTACCCTGCACTGAATGACCGGATTGGCAATATTGCGTTTAAACCGGGCAGCCCAATTGTACCTTTTATCGATCTTGATTCGTTGGATACCCGTTCGATCATCCGGGAAATTGGCACCCGTCTTCTGTATGTTTTTTCAGTCGCCTATGGAATTCAATGGAATCATCTTATCCAGTCAAACAATATTGAACGCCTGATGTTGGCAGAAGAAAAACGGTTTGGCATTGGATCGGAAATCCGCAGATCGTTTGTCTTTCATTTCTGCATTTTGATGGAGGAACAGAAAATGGCAGAATTTGAACTGTCGGATACAGATGCAGAAAAATTCCTCGTGGATCATGTTATTCCGCAATCCGGAGACAGGATGTCATGATGCCATTCCAATCGGGCGACAAAGTGACCCATCCCGAATATGGACAGGGAATTGTCAAACAAATCCTTGGGGGCACTGCGGTTGTCAATTTTTATGGCGACGATCTGGATGTTGATGTCCATGTACTGACGCCGGTTTCGACCGTTGCGCCACCGGTAAAAGATCACCCATCCCAGGATCACAGTCAGGATAAAATTGCCTTCCGGAAAGCGTTTGAAGCGATCAATCTGGGGGTTGCCCCGCCGGATTCCAGTCAACTGATTGATCT
>JBFXFK010000343.1:0-3380 GCA_050179135.1 Desulfatirhabdiaceae bacterium
TAGTAAATTGTGTTGGCATAAACCTGCACCTCCCAAGTGATAGAATTTAGGCCATCACATAACATAATAGTCACATTAAATCAAGATGTTATGCAATATTTAACAAAAATAATGCCACGGATTCAGGGTAGTTTTAAGATATTGATGAACCCCGGTTTTTGGGTTATTGCCCTTGCCACAGGGGCGGTCCGGGAACATGTCATCGGGAATGTTTTCAATAAGCGTGTCAAACACCACACAATAGCACTACTCCTCAGCCATACTCGCCTTCTTTACTATCGGTGTACATCTGTGTCAATCTGTGCATAAGTCCCCATTTACTTATGATCCTTATGATCATCCTTTCCGGATTGATCTCAATTGATCCGGGAAATCCCGCTGTCTTGCAATTCCCGCACCGCCGAATCATATTCGTCTTGTGATTCGTATTCGTCATCGAAATACTGGTTGTCCCGGCAACCGAATACGATCAGATTCGATTGCACCGTTCCAAAAAACGTCTGATTTTCGTATTTGCTGCGGGATTCAAAATATCCGGACAGGAATCCGGCCATGTAATCAATCAGATGGTTGATCTCCTGCCGTGGAAAATCCGGAAACGGCTGATGGATGATATTCCGGTCAAACCGGTTGTCACTGGAATGAATCAGTTTGGCAATCTTGAACGACATTGAGGTTCGGACATTGTACACATTCAGGATATAGGCGGTTTCCGGGTTTTCAAAGCAGATGAACAATGGAAATGAAAAAGACCCTTTATAGTCATCAAAAAATTTGCCGGATGGGCCGAACAGCGATTCCAGTGCAAAATACAATCTGGAAAAGCTGGAAAAGATGATTTTTCCGTCTCTAAAAAGATACATCAGATGAATGTAATCCTCGGCAATTGACAGACTGTTCTCATACAACTGGAAGAATTGGTTGTCATTCAGGCGAATGAGCCTGTATGTTTTTCCGTCTGTTTCAATGACCATGCCGATATTTTCCACCCTCCCGGATCCCGTTTTTCTGCGGAATTTTTCAATCATGGCATCTATGTACGCGGCGTTCTGCTTGATGTCGTCGTGATCATTTAGCATCCGTTTCGATTTACGGGGCATTTGTTTTTCCTCCGATAAAAATCATTTCCAGATTGCTACGGGTTTCATTATCTGTCAGGCATAATTTACCTGTCTCCATTTGGCATTCACCACGGAAATAATGAAGGGACAGATTATAATCCCATGACATCCGGCTCAAAGGATTCATGCCGATTTGATGCGGATCAGAAAACAATATAGGGTTCCAGTTCTTCTCGTTCGGGCATGCCAACAAAAACATCGTAAGGAATGTCCAAATGAATGATCGGCTCAGGGATGGGTTTTTGCATTTCCAAAAAAACATCAAAAAAGCCTTCCCGTACAGATTCAAGTTCTTCCAATGCCTTTTCCGCTGTATGTCCGAACGCTTTACACCCTTTAAGCATGGGAATGAACGCGCAAATTCCCTCTGGTACCTTTTCGATTTGGATAGGATAACTCAATGACATATAGTAAGATTTATTCTTTATCATAAGATCTCTCCAATAATTCAACGGCCCGCAAAGCATCCTTCACCTGATACTCGGGCAAAGTATTTGGCTGCCTGGTCAGCACGACGATTCGATCCAAATCCACGTGATATAGCATATTTCATATGACTTGATATCTGTCTTTATTCATCGAATAACTGGCTATTGCCGCATGTGATACGAACCCGTGATAAAGCATATAACCTATATCTCCAGATATTTATAGGGTAAATATCGGAGTACGCAGGGTCCATATATGTGCTAATTTGCTTCAGATTTGGCCAATAACGAAGATTGAAAATGTATAAAATATTAAGTCATATGAAAAATGCTATAGTAGACGTAGTGGCTGCTGCCACCTTTGGGTTGTCTTTCTGAAAACCCGGCATCAGTCAATACCTTCTTTAATTCTTCAAAACGAACCGCTTTTGGATTATTTTTGATCCTGTTTATGATCTTTTCTCTCTTCATTGCCCAAATCGCTTTCTCATGCTCCCCATTTCCTGACATTTCTCGATCAGTACTTTTTTAGCGACATCGTAATGCATTAGCGATTTTTGAACCTTGTAGCTGTGGTTTTACCGGAAATTGTCTGTCTTCATTTCCATCATCTGCGACTGAATGATAATGGCCCAATATAGGATATTCGTCAACAATTCAGTGGGAAGGGGTTGCTCAGTCGTTTGAGCGAAAACATCCCACTCAGACCATTGACCGGTTTGGGCGTTCTGTCGGATTTGGAGGGAAACAGATTCTTGAAGTGTTGGTATTGGGCCGCCACAAAAGCTTTGGTCCCGATGATGCCGGAATCCGTGAAATACCGGGTGCGATAGCGAAAACGCTGGATGCGGTCCAGGTTGAACTCCTTACTCCGTTCTTTCTCAACAATTGCCTCGTCAATGGTATCTGCTCCCGGTTTCTCCGGTCGGGTGATGGCCCCGGCTTCGTACACGTAACGACGGTAGTGCTGAAGACGGCTGGACTCGTCCATGTGCCCGAACTCCCGCAACCCGAAATCCAATGACAAAAAATTGTCCTTGTTATCTGTCTGAACATGATAGGCCAGTGAGCACCAGCGATAATCTTCCGGCCGTTGCACCAAACCCGCACGGATTGGATTCAGATCGATGTAGGCCAGACAGTTGATCAGGGTTTCGCCGTTTTCCACCAGCACGCTTTTAAAACGATCCCCCCAGAAGTATCCCCTCCGTTTATGCAGCTTATTGTAATACCGGGCCAGTTCCACCTTGATCTCACGGGTGAATTCCGAAACACTGGCCCATTTGACCCGGAAGCGGGAGATGTCTTCATCGGTGGGAACCATATCACTGTTGCCGGCATAGTTTCCGAACCGCTGTCGCATATCCTCATCCGTAAAGCCGGTTTCCGGCAGCATCCGGACCAGCAAATGAAAATGATTTCCCATGATGCAATATCCAAGGATATCAGCAAAGTAAATCCGGCTTTTCTTCCGGATCACATCGACCAGGTATTCCTTCTCGATATCCCCGAGGGGATAGCCATCCAATGCTGTCCGGGACATGACATGATACACCGCCTGTTCATTTTTAACCACCAATCGACCGATTCGGGCCATGATATCACCTCTATCGAAACTGTAGAATGGAAGATATTTCGTATCGATTCATTACGTTGGATTTGAGAATGCTGTCAAGCATAATTTACCTGTCCCCATTTTTTATATTTCTGAAAATGAAAACGGAGCATGAAAACGGACTCACCTGCCCCCAGATTGCCGGAAAACTGGCGCTGGATGAGCGCACGGTTCACAAATGGCTTGAAAAAAGCCGGTATTGCCAGAGGAAATCCT
>JBFXFK010000344.1:0-3378 GCA_050179135.1 Desulfatirhabdiaceae bacterium
GGGAGCGGTGCACCACATCATTGTCAGAAGCATAGAACGCGGTATCCTCTTCCGGGATGACAAGGACCGGAATGATTTTTTAACGCGCCTGGGTAAAATCCTGAACGAAACAAAAACCCCATGTTTCGCTTAGGCGCTTATTCCCGACCATTTTCATCTGTTGCTTAAAACCGGCAGCTTCCCGGTTGCGACCGACATGGGCCGTCTACTGACGGGATATGCAACAAGTTTCAACCGGCGGTATCATCGAAGCGGCCATTTGTTTCAAAACCGCTATAAATCGATTCTCTGCCAGGAAGACGCCTACTTAAAAGAATTGGTTCGATACATTCACCTGAATCCCTTACGGGCAACGATAGTGCCGGATGTCTCCGAATTGGATCGATATGCATTTTCCGGGCACAGTTACCTGATGGGAAAAAGATCAAATGACTGGCAGGCGATGGATGAAGTGCTTGCCCTGTTCGGAGAGGAAAAAAGCGTGGCACGGAGACGGTACCGTGCTTTTCTCATGAAAGGAGTTGCTCTTGGGACACAACCGGATCTTGTGGGCGGCGGGTTGATCCGCAGTGCCGGCGTCTGGTCGGCTGTTCGATTAATGCCCAAAGCCGGCCTTTTTCAGAAGAGCGATGAACGGATGTTAGGGGATGGCGAGTTCGTGGAACGGGTCTTGTCGGACGCCCGGGAATCCATGAAAAAAAGATATTCCTTATCCACTCAAGGTATCAGCATAGCCGATATCATTCCAGCCGTCTGCAATTTATTTTCCATCGAACCTCACCGGATCATCGATCCTTCCAAGGAACGGACGATCGTCAAGGCAAGAGCGCTTGTCTGCTACTGGGCCGTACGGGAATTGGGAATGACCATGACGGAAGTGGCAAAGCATTTGAAGATCGCCCTGTCAACTGCCAGTTCAGTTGTCAACAAAGGTGAGAAAATTGCCCGTGATAAATGCCTGAGCATAAAGGATATATTAAATGCGAATAAATGAAGGGCGTCCCTAATTGCCATGTTACAAACTATGTAAAACCTGATTTATGAAATATCAACACCATTTGCGTAACGTTTAATGAATTCGGCACCTGCGTCTGTTACCCAATATGTAAAAGTTAACGAAATTTTTTTTTTATTCCCAGACGGATCAGATACCAGTTGTGCAAGACCATCTATTTGCTGATCTATAAAAAAACCATCTCTTACAGCATTTGCCACCATTATGTCGCCGCCAGCTCCCAACACGAATACTCGATCACCTGATTGTGCAAGGGCCGTAAAGAGCAACCGCTCAACTTCACTGTATCGATTATTCAAGATTCCAAGATTTTGCTTGTACATCTTGATTGCAATTTCATCAATTTCCTTTTTTTGATCAAATCGAGAGTGACAGTTTGGGCAGAGGGCTATCAAGTTCTCAAAAGAATTGTCTTTTGATTTTGCCCAAGGAACTATGTGGGCTATTTCAGTAGTGGTTGCGCGGCAAGTAGGGATCGCACATCGATGTCCAGCCTCAACAAGTACCGCTCGTTTGATTTTGGCTTCTATAGAATCGCGTTCCATCGTGCTCCTTTGTCAGTCTGAGTTCCTAACACAATCATAACCGGCGCCACGCTTTATCGGCGTCCGGTTCATGAAATTGTTCAAGTAAGCCGCTACGCGGCAGAAAAAGCAATCCCTTAATATCAATTCTTGTGCCAATGTCAATGGGATTTTTTTCTGTGCATCATCCGGGACGTCCTTAAAAACAAAAATAAACTGGGCATCGGGACGCTGGTAAGTCCGGTAACTAATTCATTTAACTATTTGAATAGTAACATGAACTGTTTTTTGTGGTCAGTGTTTTTGGGGAGATCGGACAACCTAGTTCAGTTTTGCGGGACGTACGTGAAAATATGCGTTTCCTTTGAAAGCATGATTTGAATATGCCAAGAATAGCCTGATTCGATACGCCCGGTTTTGGGGGGCATTCTCACTTATGAACTACAGTTTTGAGAACCGGAATGATCGGTCCATCCGACTTACGACAGCGCCTATCGTCAACCCGCCGATTGCCGCCATCCCGACCCGGCTACCTGCAAAACGGCACTGCAGCCGGCTGATGGCTTTTCCGCGTCATCCTGCCGGTAAGACCGTTGTTGACGGATTGAATCCCGGGACTGTGATGCGGGCGGCGGCACGCCCGTATTTTGATATTCAAGATACCTGCCAGGTTCATCCCATCCTCTCTGTGATAAATGATGGTCATGGCATTTTCGGATTGGAACGAACCGTTTCAACAGCCCGCAGATTGACAGCCACTCCCAACCCGGCCATCTGCCAACCGGCCTCGCAACCGGCTGGCCGTATTTCCTGCCATCCCGCAGACGGGAAACCCGCTGTTGACGGAATTGAATTCCCGGATTATGATCAAAGCCATCTGATATTCCCTCTTTGATCGATTCCGGAGCCGCTTATGGATACCGACATATCCTCTCCCAATGATGTCTTTTTCAAGAACATGATGGGTCGGGTGGAAATTGCAAGAGCCTACATCCGGCATAATCTTCCTGTTGAAATCACATCCTGGATGGATTTGAGCACCTTGGAGGTGGATACCGAAGGCTATGTGGATGACCAGTTGAAAACCCATTTTTCCGATGTGGTTGCAACGGTTCAATTGACCGATGGCCAGCCGGCCGACATCTACATTCTGTTCGAGCACAAGAGCGGACCGGACATTCTGGTACGGATTCAGGTTCTGAAATACATGGTTCAGAAATGGTTCAAATGGATAAAAGACCGGAACCTGTTTGAGGGATACCTGCCAATTGTCATACCGGTTGTGGTGTATCATGGACTTCGGAAATGGAAATACAGCCAGGAATTTATCGACCTGTTCCGGCTGCCTTCAGCGGATTTCCTGCCGTATGTCCCGCAATTCCGTCATATTCTGAACGACATATCCCATATGGATGAAAACGCTTTTCGGGAATCGGTCGATATTCATGTGTTTCTGATGCTGCTCAAATATATTTTCCATCCGGACCTGAATCACAAACTGCCCGAAATCATGTCGTTGCTGCATCAATTGAAGGACAAGGACCGGATCACCGAGTACCTGCCGATCATCATCCGATACATACTGAAAGCCGGAAAAGTAAGCGTGGATGAAATCAAAAAGGCGGTCAAAAGCCTGCCCAAAGGAGAAGAAACCGTGGAAACAACAGCAGATCAACTGATACAGGAAGGAATCAATCGGGGTATTCAAAAAGGTATTGAAATCGGAGAATCCAGAGGCGAATTGAGAGGCATCCAGATCGGAGAATCAAGGGGCGAATCAAGGGGTATCCAAGTCATGATCAATGAGCTTCTTCAGGAGCGATTTGATATTGTTCATCC
>JBFXFK010000345.1:0-3364 GCA_050179135.1 Desulfatirhabdiaceae bacterium
CCCCCTCTCACTTTCAGCCAATCTTCGTTTTTTATATTCCTGCCACAAATCAGTGGCCCGTTTGATGTCCTTCTGTTGTCCCTTCTTTGTTCCGCCACCAATTTGGCTCAGCGGGTAGACACCCAAGCTGAAGGCGAAGTCAGGTAGGTTAAACAACCGACCAACCTGACCTACCGGCTGAAGATGATAATGAGTATGTGGGCCTGTGTGCTGAATTTCCCAGCCTGAATGGGCTGGCCGATACACCGGAAAAGGCTCTAAATGGCATCCGAAATCTTGTATCGGATGTGTTATTGGACATGGGAAAAAGCGATGAGCCAATTCCGGAACCAATTGCAAGTAAAAATTTCAGCGGAAAATTTATGGTCCGGGTGCCTCCAGATGTACATCGAAAATTGGCCATACAAACAGCAGAATCCGATGTAAGCCTTAATCGTGTTGCCAGTTCCAAATTGAGCCGATAAAATTCATCTGGAAACTTATAATCGAATGTAACGTCCCGAATTCCGTTACACTTTTCTTCGTTCCGGCATAAACGACAACATCATGCGCCAGTTGGGATAATATTTTCCTTTTTCCCATCTTAACAACTTCATCTGCGTCAGCACCTTTAAATCGCGTCGGATCGATATGCCTGTTTTCCCTGCATAAATTTCAGCGATTCTGGGACTGATATGCCGAATGTCCCGAAATTGTACGCCATCATTCCGGTTTTCCGATATATCCAGTATCAGTTTTCTTTTTCGATCGTTCACGGATCCGGATTTGTCCTTGAACCGATCATAAATAAAATTTCTCCAGGTAATCCGCAATTGTTCTTCGCGAATCACGTCAATCTGTTCCTTCAGGCCATCAAGCATCCCCTGAACCGCGTAATCGATAAACAGAATGACATCGTCCCCGGACCGACTGGCATAATCCAATTGCCGATAATATTCCGAACAGGTTTTGTTATAATGCTTGCTCAATAAATGCGCGGTTGATGATGGAAACCCATGTGACAACTGAATGTTGAATTCAATCAGTCTGGCGGTTCGGCCGTTGCCGTCGGCAAACGGGTGTATCCATGCAATGTTCAAATGCGCCAATACCGCCCGCAACATGCCAAAAACCAACCTGCTCTTATTGTTTAAAAATTCGTCCCGGTTCAGCCAATCACACATGGCTTTCAGCAGATAACTGCAATCTTCGTGCGGAGCGCCCAGATATTTCCCCACGCCTACGGAATGGTTTCTGATCTTTCCGGGGACACCATCTATGGGCAGGTTTTTCAATACAATCCGGTTGTATTCCAGAATGTCGTCATAATTCAGCCTGCCGGAAGCGCTGTCCATAATGAGCTGCTTGATTTGGTTGCATCCATAAATGATGTTATCAATCTCTATTCCCAGATACTCCTGGGACGCCGGAAGCTTCAGCTCTCCCTTTATCCTGTTCATAACCTGCTCTTCTGATAACGTGTTGCCCTCAATGGCTGTTGTGGCATGAACCCCTTTTGCCAGATAAACGCCATGCAGATGGGCTTGCACGTCCGGATGCAATGGTATTCCGGAAATAAGTTCACAACTGGCATGAACCTGCCCCAGCTTGATCCATAAATCATGGCTCATCTTTTCCAGGTTGATAGGAAATGTGATCCAAGGATGTGACTGTTGATATTTCATGATTGATGTACCACTTAATTATGTATTATTTTTCTGTTGTATCAGATAGATAGAAATATAGATGATATCTGTTGTGTCGTTTAACGCGCATTATCGTGCTGCCAGGGGTTGGATCTGCGGGTAGGTCAGGGCGCCGCGGCTTTTTGCGGCTCCCTGACACCAGGCCTGACCGCATAATCGCAATGTCAGGTAGGCCAAACAACCGGCCTACCTGACCTACAGGCTAACAAATCCGGCCTTTTTGACGAATCAGAAACAGAGGCTCTAACAGGTATTGCTGGCGGCTGTTGCAGCGTATTCAAAGCAGTAATGAGAGGAGTTAGGCCGATAAAACCAGTCTGCAAGCCCAGGCATGTCTGATGGATGCAGACGAAAAGCTGAAATCGTTTGACCTGACACCGGCCACTCAAATCACCCCGGCATCGGATTTTTTGATCCATCCGATTTTGTCTTCCGAGAACCTGATCCGGATATGATGGTCCTTTTCCCGGTCGATTTTTACCTTGGCCCCGGTATGCAGCACAAAGAGTTCCGTGGCATCATCCGTCAAGCCGGAACGGATCGATACCGTATCCGGCAGAATGACGCCTTCCCGGATATATTTGGCCTCATATTCATTGTAAAGGGCTGTCAGGGTAAACACCAGTGTCAGAACCAGCAAGATATGACCCGGTGTCTGGAAATATTGTTTCCGTTGAATCATCCGGGCCGTCACCAGGGTCCAGAAAATCAGGTTGAAAATGATCGCAACCCATTGAATCTGTGTCTGGGACAACAGATATTTCCAGAAAAAAATAATCCGTACAAGAGCCAACTCCCTGTCTTCTTTTTCATCCCGGGTGAGGGACTGGGCATATTCGCGGTTGAATTTCAGATCCGGATCATGGGGCATGAGTTTGAGTGCCCGCTCGTACCACAGGATCGCATGGCCGATGTCCCCATTTTTGAGATGGGCGTTTCCCAGATTGTAAAAGAGCCTGCCATTTTTGATTCCGTCATCGGCAAGACTGGAAAAAGCGGACACGGCTTCGGCAAACCGGTTTTCCCGGTACGCCCGGATGCCATCCAGAAATGTCCGGGCCGTTTCACTGGCCCAGACGGTTTGCACCGGACCAAGGATCAGCAGAAGCCCTAAAATGATATGCCTGCACCCTTTCATCATGACAATTTCCTTATCAGTTCCCGTGTTTCCGACAACAGGCTCTCCCGGCTTCCGGAATCCATTTCCCGGCCGCTGAATCGGGCCGAATCGATTCTTTCCAGCAGACTGGTGCCTGCCCGGGAATCTTCTTCTGAAAATCCGATGGATAATAAAATCGTTTTGGCTTCGGCATAGGTCAAAGACTCGCCCCTGATGCCGGCCTTTGCCAGCAGAATTGAAATCACGGACCTGGACAGGCAGGTTAAAAATGTTTCTGCCGGGGCATCCGGTCGGCATGCATCCGCCAGAGCCTGATCCGCGCGCCGGGCCATGAGGCTGGCCGGGTCATCCGTTTGGGTCGTGCGGGACAGATACATTTTTAACCCCAGGCAGAGCAGCCCTGGCGCAAGCAGGAAAATCCCGAACCAGACCGGGCTCATGGCCTGTTGTGTTTCCAGGGCCTTCATGTCTTCCTTGAGGGGAAGAATGTCCCGTCCTGTAAATTCTACCGTCTTTTTTATGGGCGTGATGGCCGAATCCGGTGAAGAAACGCTGTGCA
>JBFXFK010000346.1:0-3349 GCA_050179135.1 Desulfatirhabdiaceae bacterium
GCCCGGAATCAAAGACGATGCGGTCAGGACCGCGGCCATTCGCATGACGCGAATCATGATACCTGCCCAGTTTTTCTTTTTTTGCGGGGGACTTCTGACCGCGGTTCAGTTTGCCAAAGAACTCTTTGTTTTTCCCGCGATTGCCCCGCTGATATACAATATCGGCATCATTCTGGGCGGTATCCTGCTGGGTCCGTGGGTTGGCATGGAAGGATTTTCATGGGGTGTTCTGGCCGGTGCATTTGCCGGAAACTTCCTGCTTCAAATCAAAGGCGCCCGGTCTGCCGGAATGGTATATCGACTGATATCCGGATTCCGGCATCCGGCCCTCAAACAGTATGTCCTGGCCACGCTTCCCCTGATTCTGGGCATGGGCATGTCGTTTTCAACGGAAATTTTTCTGAAATTTTTCGGCTCATGGCTTCCCGCAGGCAGTATTGCCAGCCTGAACTACAGCCTGCGTGTGGTGTATATGCTGGTGGGTGTGTTTGGACAGGCGGTGGGAACAGCCTCGTTTCCCTATATGGCACGTCTGGCCGCCCGGGGCCAACTGGATGACATGAACCGACTTCTGAACGGCGCTATCCGCTATCTGCTTTTGATCATTCCGGTTTCGGTTCTGCTGATGGCGCTTCGCCATGAAACGGTCTTTCTGCTTTTTCAACGGGGAAAGTTTGATGCGGCAGCCGCGGCACTCACATCCCGGATTCTGATGTTCATGCTGATAGGTGCATTTGCATTTTCAATTCAGACCGTTGTGGTCAGAGGCTATTATGCGCTTCAAAACACTCTGACTCCCACATTGTTCAGCACCGGATGCGCCATCTTCAGCATTCCCCTGTTTATGATCGGAATGCGGTTCATGGGTGTGTTTGGTGTCAGTTTGGCACTGTCCGCATCTGTTGTCCTTCAGGTGGTTGTTCTGTATGTCATGTGGAGCAGGACCAGTGGGAACCGGGGAATGAATGATGTCTGGCAGTTTTTTTTGAAAATGGCCGGGCTGAGCATGCCTCTGGGATTTTTTCTGGAATGGATCAGGCGGGTCACGATCAGCCTTTTTGGATTGAGCGGTGTGGGGGGGAATCTGGTTTTGATCCTGGTAATCAGCCTGATGTTCATCCTGTTAATGGCGGCTCTTGCCCATATTTTTAAAATTTCGGAGATAACCGGTCTGGTCATGCCGTTGATAAAGCGGTTTCATAATCGTCACAAGAACGCCGATTGACAAAAAACCGTCATATCTCTATAAAAGAAGCCGTTCCATTTTGATTGTATTCATCACCCCCTATAATATCTCAGATTTCAAATTTGAAATATTTCCGAAATCCGATATCACGACCCAAGGCCAAATGAACACGCGATCCATTTCAGATGAACGGTCTCGACTGGTTCTGACAATTTTTATCTGGCTGATCGTTCCAGCCCTGACCGGGTTGACGGCCATCTGGATGGGGCAGGACGCCAACTGGGATTTGCGGAACTACCACTACTACAATCCCTATGCCTTTCTGAATGACCGACTTTCGTTTGATGCACTTCCATCCCAGATTCCCACGTTTTACAATCCCCTGTTCTATGTTCCTTATTATTATGCCGTCACCTGGCTGCCCCCGAAAGCGGTCGCATTTGTGCTGGGTGTCGTCCAGGGCTTCAATTTTCCGATCCTTTTTGCGATCTCCCGAATATTTCTAAGCCATCAAAATGTAACACATTCCCGCGCCATCGGATTGGGCATCGCCCTGACCGGCATCATTGGCGCCTCCAATATTTCCGAATTCGGTACCATGTTCAGTGACAATCTGCTCAGCCTGTTGATTCTGGCATCACTGTGGATGATCCTTCGGCATGCATCCCTGTTTTTTACGCCAAACCGGTCTCTGCAGATTTCTCTGGTGCTTGCGGCCGGGACCCTTGCCGGACTGGCATTTGGCCTCAAACAGCCAACCGTCATGTATGCCATTGGGCTGTGTGCGGCATTTTTTGCATTTCGGCTGTCTTTTCGGCAGAATTTTGTCCTGTCCTTTCTGTTTGGAATTGGTGTTCTGACCGGCATGGCGGTTACCAGCGGATTCTGGCTGGCTGAAATGTGGCGGCGCTTCAAAAATCCGCTGTTTCCCTATTTCAATGATGTCTTCAAGTCGCCCATGGCCGATATCTGGGATTATCGGGATATCGGTTTTTTGCCGATGACCATTGGTGAAGCCCTCATGCGGGTGATGAGTTTTGCCATAGAACCATTGGCCATCGCCGAAGTACCGTTTACGGATTTCAGGCTGCCGCTGTTGTATATCTTGTGTCTGATTCTGATGACCCGATGGGTTTCAAATCATTTTGCCCCGGTTGCGGCCTCCTGGAAAAAAAGGCCGCAGGATGCGGTGTTGCAGTCCTGTGAACGGTTTTTCGTCGCCTTTTTTGTCATTTCCTATCTGGTATGGCTGAAAATGTTTTCCATTTTCCGGTATGCCCTGGTTCTGGAGCTGCTGGCGCCCCTGGGCATCTGGCTGGCTGTATATCGATTGTTTCGCTCGGAAAAATCCAGGCGGGTCGCCGTCATGCTCTGTTTCGGTTTCATTCTCTGCACACTGGATCCGGCAAGCTGGGGCCGGGTTGAATGGGGGGATGATTATTTTGGCGCAGACCTGCCTCAAATTGATGCGCCGGAACAAACCATCATTCTGATGACCGGAACCGATCCCATATCCTATCTGATTCCGCTTTTTTCGCCCCAAATCCGGTTTTTGCGGATTCAGAGCTATTTTAATTTGTTTCCCAAGAAAAGAAACGGTTACGACGAGTGGATGGCGGATATTCTGGACAAACATGCCGGGCCGGTATTTGTCCTGTACCGGTCTTCGGACCGGGATGCCACGGTCAGTGCACTGGCGTCATACGGGCTTGAACTTCAGGCCGGCCTCTGCCCCTGGTTCAAGCCCCGGATTGAAAACAATCTGGATGATGTTCTGAGATTCTGCAAGGTTTATCGAATTCAGTGACTGGAACGCTATAAAAGCAAAGGTCGGTTTTATGCCACAATCCCCTGGTCGGGTTCCATACACCATAGCGGTTCTGGTTCCCTGTTATAATGAAGAAAAAACCATTGCCCAGGTCGTCGCAGGCTTTCTATCCGCCATTCCACAGGCCGTGGTATATGTTTATGACAACCGGTCCACCGATGGGACGATTGCAATCGCCAAAGCCGCCGGCGCGGTTGTAAGACAGGAACATCGCCCGGGAAAAGGCAATGTCGTTCGCCGCATGTTTGCAGACATCGAGGCAGACATCTATGTTCTGGTGGATGGCGATGACACATACGATGCCTTCAGTGCGCCAATGATGATTCAAAAACTGG
>JBFXFK010000347.1:0-3331 GCA_050179135.1 Desulfatirhabdiaceae bacterium
AAGTGGTGTCGGCAAACTGACCCGTGATGAACTGGAACGGAGTCTGGCCGGAAAATCCACCCAGGTGTCATTCAGCGTTTATGAAGACCGCTTTTCGTTTCAGGCGGCAAGCATCCCGTCCGAGCTGCCCCTGATGTTTCAGTTATTGCATACCCGTCTGGTTGATCCCGCTTACCGGGATGACGCCCTTTCCCTGGCCAGGGAGCGTTTTCAGCAGCAGTATCAGCAATACAACCGGTCTGTGGATGGCATGGCCCGGATTCATTCCCGGAAATTTTTTGCAGGCGGTGATCCCCGGTTTGGTTTGCCGGACAATGATCAGTTTGCGTCCATGACCCTGGAAGATGTCAGATCCTGGATTACCCCTTATCTGAAACAGGCGCCGCTGGAATTGTCTATTGTGGGGGATTTTGACATGGATGAGGTCATCGGGTTGGCCTCACGGTACATGGGGTCTCTTCCGGCGCGGATTGGAATATCTGAATCCCGGACAGCCCCAAACCCTGTTTTCCCGGGCGGTCAATCCAAAACCCTCTCTGTGGATACGGCCATACCCAAAAGCCTGATCTTGGCGGCTTATGGAACCGATGATTTCTGGAACATCAAACAAACCCGCAGGTTGTCCATTCTGGGAGATGTTTTTTCCGATCGGTTGCGGGAACAGGTTCGGGAAAAACTGGGAGCGGCATATTCACCGGCCGCGTTCAATCATCCCAGCCGGGCATATTCCGGCTATGGGGTATTTCAGGCCATGGTTCATGTCAATCCGTCCGACGCCCACCAGATTATCGATGAAATTCACGCCATTTCCAGAGATCTGGCCCGGGACCCCATATCCGGCAATGAATTGAAGCGGGCCATCGATCCGGCCCTGACCCGTATCAAGGACCTGTTGCGAACCAATGATTATTGGCTGAATTCGGTACTGACCGGATCGGTCAGGTATCCGGTTCAACTGGAATGGAGCCGGTCGATCCAGTCCGATTACGCGGCTATCACCCGGGAAGAAATCCATCGGCTTGCCAAAACCTACCTGAAACCTGAAAATGCGGCTGTCATGGTCATTCAGCCGGGGTCGTGACCCGATCCGGTTACGGTAAACGTTCATGATCGATTTGATCGTCCCCAGGAATGAAAACAAACAGCGAACAGCAGAATATCGAACAAGAAACCGCAGAAGGATGAATACGGCATCCAGCCAAGCAGTCAGGTAGGCCAAACTACCGGCCAACCTGACCTACCGGCTACCAGCAATTTCAGCCGGACGCGGGTAGGTCAGGGTGCCGCGGTTTTTTGCGGCTCCCTGACACCATGCCATTTTCACGGTAAACGTTCATGAATCATTCCGGTATGTTCACCCCCATGTATGAAAATGGTAAAGGGGAAATGGGCAGCAGGAAGGCAGCCCGACCGCTCCTCACTGCCCACCGTTTTTCATTGACAATAGAATAAATCCATAAACTGGTAAAATTTATCATTGGTTGCACCGGAAATCATCACGTTGTTATCCTGTATGGCGGTTACCGGATCAAGCTTCCCCAACACCATGTTTTTCCATGTCAATGAATCCGTGATTATGGCGAAATCGCAATAATCCAGATCCGGAGGATTCACCTCGAGGATGCCATTGCGGACATACATGAAATAGTAGTATTGACCGTCGCTGACATCGGTCAACAAAAGGACGGGAGCCGTATCGTTGTTCAGTGCCTTGGAAGCGTTGATATTGACGGACATAATTCTCAGTGCCGTATCCATCGGCATCCACTGAACCACATTATCTTTTATCGTGGAATATATCGCTGTCGGTTTTCCAAATGGAAACGGTTTTTGATTTTGGCCATCAAACAGCAAATATTCAGACAAAAGCATGTTGCGTGCCTGAGAGTTCATGGTCGTTCCTGCCAATTGGAGCATGGCGCTCTTTTTTGTCTCAAATGCAGACGTATTTCCCGGATCGAGCAGGAGAACATCGTCGGCAAGTTCCAGGGCCCATTCCGGCTTGTCCGACAGGGCTTGCTGTGCCTTGCCTGCGAGGGCATCGACACCGCCTGCCAGCTCGGCCGCCATCTGTGCCTGGCTCAGGGGAGACTGGGGAAACAGATCACGAATGTTGTCCGTGTAGTAACCCCGGTAGTAGCGGAAGATATGGTAAATATTCCAGTCTATTTTTCCGTAGGTCTCTTTCAGATATGGGCTTGCGGCAAGATTGGGCGGCAGTTTGATCAGGTCTTTCATTTCCCCGGGCGAGTACCCCCTGTTCATGTATTGCAGCGTCTGATCGTGTACAAACTGGATGGCATCACTGAAGTCTGTCAGGTACTGACGGACATTGCCTTCTCCGGCAGTAATCGGATTGGGACCGTGGAGCGCTACCAGGTATTGGGCATTGAGGCTTCGAAGACGCTTGAGACTGGAAATGTAGTCCAGCGGGTTTCTCTGGCTGCTGCCTCTCATGGTCACCATTGCCGGAAACGATTCGTAGAGGATGCCGATTTCCAGCACGACTTCTTTCCCCGGCAGCCAGACGAATATCACATCGTTGGTCTCGGCGGGTGCATAAATCAGCTTCAGATCGACTCCGGCGATTTGAATTTCCAACTGGTCCTTTACGGTCATCGTCGGCGGCAAAAAGCCGGATGATCCGAGAGTCTCCTTCCCGCCCAGGATGTAGCCCCTGTACCAGTAATCTGTTTCTTCTTGATACATGATCCCCAGCATCTTGACAGCGCCTTCCATTCTTGATGGAAAAACCTGGCCATACCATTCGTTATACAGGGTTTTCATGAAGTTTTCGTGACTGATGATCTGGGTGTTTTCATCCGCAAAAGCGGCGGCGCCATTGATATGACAGTCGTGACTGTGGGTATAGATGACTGCCTTGACGGGTTTTTTGTCAAAGATGTTGTCCAGTTTCGCATTGAAGGCTTTCTTTACCTCCTCTCCCGCCTCGATGCTTTCCCCGGGATCGACAACAATCAACCCGTCATCTCCCACGATCAGGACAGGATTGTCCCGGTTGTATCCGCGGGCCACATAGACCCCGTCCGTGACCGTAAAAACTTCCGCAGGAAAAAACGCCTGGTATTTGCTGTCTATCTCGGGATGAACGCCAACGACTGCCGGCTCAAACGCTGCCGCCGGTGATACCAACACAAAAATAATGAACAGACCGCAGAGAAACAAACCCTTTTTCATGACAATACCTCCTCATGTTGAATCGAATCCGAAAAGTCCATAAATACACCTTTCATTTCAAACATTTATTTTTTTTGTAACTGCTCAATAATCCACCATTGATTTTTAAGATTGAACAGATCGCAGCAGGATT
>JBFXFK010000348.1:0-3319 GCA_050179135.1 Desulfatirhabdiaceae bacterium
CACCGACCGTACGGGTGCCCGTGATCATGGTCTTTGCAACGGTATCGGCAACCTGGATTTCCATGGACAACATGGTATCAAATACATTCTTCACGGAATCAATCACCGTGCTGGAAATATCAAGATTCTGGATTTTTTCGATGTCAGCCTGCTGGATCTTGGGTGGACCGGACCGCTGAGAGATCTCGGGAGGCCGATATCCGGTCTGCAGCTTGATTCCAATTTCAACGGTTAACGCATGCTCCTGATATCTGAAAGACAGGCTTTCATATCGTTCGGTATTCAACGCCTTGATGGTAAAATCATCCCCTTTGGTAATGGATGGCGTTGATAGAACGCAGTAAAATCCGGCGTCATTAAAAAAGGATTTGAGGTTACCACCAATGATGTTGCTGACTTCGCAGATGACATCCCGGATTTCTTCATCACCCTCGAGCTCATCCTCAGACATGCCCAGCATGCTGGTCGTCATGAGTACTGCAAATTCCTTGCTCAGATTAATGTTGATGATTCCGGATACCTGGCCTGCAAAATTGACTGAACCGACAATGCGGGATGTGGTTAACGCGACACCGTCGCTGTCTGGTATCGGATCGATTTCAATGGACAACATGGTGGAAAAAACATCCAGAACAGATTTCGTGACGCTTGTTTTGATGTCAAGGGTAAAAATTGTTTCCATAGACCGGTCCATTTCAATGATTGTTCAATAAACTGACATCAAAAACAGGATAGACATGACTGTTCACGGTAAACTGCAGGGCCATTCATTCAGAAATGCCATATTTTTCGATCTTTCGGTAAACTGTCGCGGTATTGATACCCAGAATTTTGGCCGCTTTTTTCCGATTGCCATTCACTTTTTTCAGCGCACGAAGAATATGCTGTTTTTCCAATTCTTCAAGTGTCAGCCATTCGACATCCGTATTTTTTTGCTCGGTCATTCGCTGGGGCAACGCCCTGACAGAGGTTGTCTGAAGGATAGTCTGCGATTCCAGAAGCACAGCACTGGCAATCATGTTTTCCATCTCACGAATATTTCCCGGAAACGCATAATTCTGAAGATTTGCCTCCAGTTCCTTGGAAATGGACAGAATTGCCGGTGTTTTTTGTACGCCATACTTTTTTACAAAATGATTGGCCAGTGGAATGATATCTTTTTTCCGCTCCCGAAGCGGCGGGATTTTAATGGTGTACATGCTCAGGCGATAAAACAGATCTGCCCGAAACCGCTCCTTTTTCACTTCATCCAGAATATCCCGGTTGGAAGCAGCCAGAATTCGAACATCGATGCGTTTGCTGCTGGTGCTGCCCAGTCGATAAAATTCCTTTTCCTGCAGAACCCGCAACAGTTTTCCCTGAAGAGATGGTTCCAGTTCCGTTATTTCATCCAGAAAAAGCGTACCCCCCTCAGCCGCTTCAAAGAAACCGGTCTGATCCTGAACCGCCTGGGTAAATGCGCCTTTGATGTGACCAAAAAATGCATCTTCAAAAAGCGTCTGATTGAAAGCGGCCATGTTTACGGCGATAAAGGGCTTGTTCGCACGATGGCTGAGACGATGGACGATTCGGGACAGCATTTCCTTTCCGGTTCCGGATTCTCCGGTAATCACGACACTGTAGTCCGTTGGGGCAACTGCCTCAACCTGCTGAAAAACAAACGCCATGGATTCATCTTCGGCGATCATGTCTGAAAAGGCTTCCGGATTGGCGATATCCGAAAAAGCCCGGCGTCGCTCCAAACGCGTCACCTTTCTTCGAAGGTCATATCGTTCCAGAGCCCGCCGTATAATGATGACCAGATCATCCGGATCGACCGGTTTAACCAGATAGTCATACGCTCCCAGGCGGATCGCCTGAATGGCAGAGGATACCTCATCTGTTGCCGTGACAATGATGCAAACGATTTCCGGGTATTCTTTCCGGATCTGCTCCAAAAGTATCATGCCATTGATATGTGGCATAATCAGATCGAGGAGAACGAGCTGAAAGCGATTTTTTTTAATGATATCGAGGACTCTTCTGCTGTCTGAAACGACCGCCGGCTCAGGAATTCCCGCACTCATCAGTGTAGCCCGAACACTCAGGAGCAGCCCGGAGTCATCATCAACAATCAGTATGGATGCGTCTTCTGGAATTGATTCCATATGAAATTACCAATCAAACAAATAATCCGGATGGTGACAAAAAGGATGTCACGGACAATATCTATTCCATCAGAATATTGTCAACCCTTTTCAGAAAATCGTTCAAATCAAATGGCTTGTATAGAATTTCGACCATTCCCATCTGACTGATTTCATTTAGATCCGCATGGCCTTCATGACCCGTGATCACCATGAGTTTGACATCGGACAATTCTGTATCATTTCGAATGACCCGGCATACATCCAGGCCGTTCATTTCCGGCATAAACAGGTCCAGAACCATCAGATCCGGCCGATGTGATCCCAGGCGGATGCATGCCTCGATCCCATTGGATGCTTCTTCGATGGAGTATGCCCGCCGGCTCATGAGAATATCCCGGAGAAGTTCCCGAATCAAAGGATCATCATCGACGATCAGTATCCGATGAATTTTTTTTCGGGAGTCCGTGGGAAAAATAACCTGAAAGGTGGTGCCCGAGCCTTCCTGGCTTTTAAAGCTGATGGTCCCGTCATGGGCCGATATGATGTTGTAGGAAACAGACAGACCCAATCCGGTTCCACCGCTGGCCTGCCGGTCGGTCACAAACGGGTCGAACAGTTTATCCGCAATTTCCCGTCGAATCCCCCTTCCATTATCCGAAACCGTCATGACAATATGACCATTTTTCTGGCAGGATGTCGAAATGCTGATTCGACCCTGTTCATGCTCTATGGACTGGGCGGAATTGATGAGAAGATTCAAAATGACCTGTTCGATATTCTGCTGATTTCCGACAAAAAGCGGGATATCTTCGGCAAGTTTCAGGTTAAGCTGAATGTTCTGTTTTCTGAGGGTGGTTTGAGACAGCCGGATGGCATTATCGATGGCCTGATTCAATTGAAACGGCTTTTTTTCTGTAGAACTTGAAAATTTGGAAAAGCTTTTGAGACCCGAAACAATATGGGCAATCCGTTTTGCCGCCAATTCCATATCGGAAATCAATGCCATCAGATTGTCGTTCAGAAAGGGGGACGGCAGTCCGCCATACCGTTTATCGGGTTCATGTACGGCATTTGCCTGAAGAACCGGCAGGACATCGGCAAAAATTTTTTCCAGAAGTGGCAGATTGTACAGAACCAGATTGACGGGATTATTGATTTCATGCGCAATCCCCGCAACAAGCGACCCCAGT
>JBFXFK010000349.1:0-3288 GCA_050179135.1 Desulfatirhabdiaceae bacterium
CATCCTCTGCACCTTTTCCCGTGATATTCAGACCGGTCAGATCGGCCAGCATCATATGGTTGTCCGTTCCATTTGAAATGAGCCGAACACCGGAATCCATCAAATAGCCGGCAAATGCATGGGCATTTTTAACGACCTGCTGCTGATAGACTTTGAATTCTTCCGTCAACGCTTCCCTGAATGCCACTGCCTTGGCCGCAATGACATGCATCAGGGGTCCGCCCTGAATGCCCGGGAATATCTGGCGGTTCAGTTTGTCGCCACAATCCGTCTGCGACAAAATCAGTCCGCCGCGCGGGCCGCGCAGGGTTTTATGGGTCGTTGATGTGACAATATCGGCATGTGGAATTGGAGATGGGTGAACTCCGGCCGCAACCAGTCCCGCGATATGGGCCATATCCACCATGAACCGGGCATTGACAGAGCGGGCGATCCGGGCAAACTGCTCAAAATCGATGATCCGCGCATACGCACTGGCGCCGGCAATGATCAGTTGGGGGCGATGAACTTTTGCCAGATCAGCAACCTGATCGTAATCGATCCGTCCCGTTTCGGAATGAACACCATAATGAACAACCCGGTAATATCTCCCGGAAAAACTGACCGGGCTTCCATGGGTCAGATGTCCCCCATGCGACAGGTTCATGCTGAGAATGGTGTCACCCGGATTCAGAAAGGCAAACAGGACCGCCATGTTGGCCTGGGAACCGGAATGCGCCTGAACATTGGCATAGCCGGCCTGAAACAATTGTCTGGCCCGCTCGATGGCCAGTGTCTCTGCCACATCGACATATTCACATCCGCCGTAATATCGTTTTCCGGGATAGCCCTCTGCATACTTGTTGGTTAACATGCTGCCCTGGGCAGCCATAACCGCCCGGCTGGTGATATTTTCCGAGGCAATCAGCTCCAGTGTGGACTGCTGCCGATCCATTTCATGCCGAATTGCCCGGGCGATCTCCGGGTCTGTCTCTTCGATAAATTGCACGTCCAAAACCGTTCCTTGTGTATATGAGAATGTGAATCAGGCATCTGTTAAAAACAAATGTCAATTTATGATCATGACCTTATAGCTTTTCAGATAATGATTTTGGGAAGGCAGCAGGGAGGGGATAGGCCTTTTCTCGGCCATCCCCGACCGATAACGCACCCAAAATCTTTATCTGGAAAGCTATATTTTGCGATATTGCCTCAGGAACATGTGCCAAGGTCATCAAACTGGCCAATACGCATTTGATGCCGCCCGCCTTCATAGGGTGTATCGACCCAGGCATTGACAATTTCGGTGGCAAGCCCTTTTCCGACAATCCGTCCGCCCATCACCAGAATATTGCTGTTGTTATGCCGCCGGCTCATGATGGCGGAAAACAGATCGTTGCATAATGCGGCGCGGACATGCCGATATTTGTTGGCCACCATGCTCATTCCCTGGCCGGTGCCACACATCAGAATACCATAAGAATACATGCCGGTCGATACGGCCTGGGCAACTTTTGCACCAAAAGCCGGATAATCAACGGATTGATCCGAAAACGGGCCGACATCTTCGACCTGAATTCCTTTTTCCGTCAGGATGGTTTTGACAAATTCCTTCAGTTCAATGGCCGCATGGTCGCTGGCGATAATGATCTGCTTGATTTCCGTGTGCATGGGAATTGATCCAGATTGATTTGATTCTGCCATATTGCCGTTCAATTCTGAATACCTGACCGATTTGATCGGGTAATCGGATTGTCCGGGCCGTTTCTGATTTTATAAATTGATATAAATATTACAACTTCAGAAAAAAAACAACAGCTTCTATCGCTTTTAAGATAATGATATTGCCACAGTCCGGTGAGGGTGCTGGGCCAAATCCCTGAAACCGGCCCAGTTTGAGAAAATGCGGGAGGCCCTGCCGGCCTTGGTGGATGCCATGAGTGAAAAAGCCGGCAGTGCCATTTCAAATGCGGTTCAATAAACCTGAAAAGGGGCAAAGTGGCAAGGTACAAAGCATGCAGCAAATCGCGATGGATGAATGCCGAAGCCGGTTTTCCGGCACTGCTGGACAGCATCGATGCCATTGCGAAAAATCCGGCCCGGCGAAATTGTCGGACTTTGCGCCGCTGTTTCCTTTGACTGAAGTTTCCATCTTTATGGGTCAGGCTGACAGCTTCTTGGCGACTTTTGCAACGTGGGCTCCCTGGAAACGGGCAATTGTTATTTCGTTCCCGGATGGTTGGCGGCTGCCGTCACTGCCTGCAAGCGTTCCCGCCCCATAGGGTGATCCGCCGGTGATTTCACTCATGTTCGCGAGTTCCTGGCAGGAATACGGAACGCCCACGATGATCATGCCGTGATGTAACAGCGTGGCGTGAAATGAGGTGATGGTGGTTTCCTGCCCACCGTGCTGTGTGGCCGTGGAGGTAAACACGCTGCCCACCTTGCCAACCAATTTTCCGGCAGCCCATAACCCGCCGGTCCGATCAAGAAAATTGCGCATCTGTGCGCACATGTTGCCGAAACGTGTCGGCGTGCCAAAAATGATGGCGTCGTAGTTTGGCAGATCTTCCACCGTCGCGATGGGTGCAGCCTGATCGAGTTTGGCGCCGGCCTTTCGCGCCACATCTTCCGGCATCAGATCGGGCACGCGTTGGATGGTGACGTCAATGCCTTCGACGCTGCCCGCGCCTTCAGCCACCGCTTTTGCCAGGGTTTCAATGTGGCCGTACATGCTGTAGTAAAGAACGAGAACCTTTGTCATGTTGTATCTCCTTTTTTTGTGAGCGTAACGTCATGCTCAGAGATGCGGACTACGGGCGTCCGTTGGAGCGTTTGGGTGGGTGATTCCACTTCCAACAGCAAGTGGATGCAACTCATAAATCATTGCATTTTCTGCGGCTGTTTTTAGATCACCACGCCTCAATGCTTCCCGAACGTCATCCAGTTTGTACGCATCTTCAAGCGTAAGATCCTAAGACCGAAATTATTTGACCGAAGAAATCCGGGATTAAGTGGTTTTCAGGATAGCGAAAAAAGGTGTTGCCTGCCAGTGAAAAGTGACAGGCAACGGATCATGTCAGATGGATTTGAAGAGTTCAATCGATTTTATTGATTTGATGTCAGACAGATAATCAACCGCACTTCGGAAGGTTATCTGTTTTGTGGCCATAACCATATCGATGGGTGCAATCCCATTTAGTGGCAAAATATAGAGAGGAGTAATACTCTCTGTATTATCTGTTCTTTGAAAATAAGTCTGGACTCTACGAAAGAATCCTATTATATTGACGTCCATGAGCAGCAGTA
>JBFXFK010000350.1:0-3261 GCA_050179135.1 Desulfatirhabdiaceae bacterium
CTGGCTATATCCGCTTCATAAACGCTTCCGAGAGCTGCTCTGCAAATAACCCTGTTTTGCGATCAAGCCTTTCCTTTTTTGTATTACTGCATAGTCATATTGAAAACTGGTTTACCGAATATTTACATTTCAAGCAGCAAATGATTCATGAACTCATATTTTGGCACTACATCTATATTTCAGTGCACCCATGCTGATTTTATTGGGTTTTCAACGCTTCACCATCCGAAAACCGACCTCTGAGACACCAAAAACCATGAAGTTGGGTAAAGTCAAAAGAAAAGAACAACATTTTCAAACCGCCGAATAAGATACATTTTCAGGTCGCCGCTGACACCCTTCTTATAAACCGATTCGTTAAGTCAATGATATTGATATATGAAAGGTGGTTTCCGGTTGAATGCGGTTGGCATCGGCCAGATCGATTATCTCGGCTTCCATCCGCGTTTCCGCATGCAATTTGAAGGCGTTCAACGCCGGTACGCGGCACATCGCATCGATGCGTCCGATGATCCAGAGTTTCATCCTCGCCCGTGACAGGGCCACATTGATGCGGCGTTCATCCTGATATATCCGGGGAATACCGTCACTGCCCGGATGCATGCACAGTGAAAGCATCACAATATCCCGTTCATCTCCCTGAAAACGGTCAACCGTGTCAACAACCTGATTCCAGAATACCGGTGTGACCCGGCCTTCAAAACGCTTTTCAAGGGTCCGCCTCAGCAATGCGACCTGGGCTCTGTACGGCGCGATGATGCCGACCGTCGGTTTTTCATCCGGGTAACATAATGGCCAGCCCCCATCAATCAGGGTCTTGAGCATGTCGGCAATCCAGCCGGATTCCCCAATTGACTGCTTCATGGCGATACCATCCGCAGAATCGTGAATGTTGACCAACCCGATGCAGCAGTCCTGCCGCATCAACGGGTGATTGATGGTGACCGGCCAGTTTTGCCGGATGGACCCTTCAGCGGTCCGAAGATTGCCACAATAGAATGTCTTCCCGATAAAATCGGACAGGGCGGACGGCATGCGGTGCTGTGTATCGAGTTGGACCAGAATTGTGTCCTGACCGCATGTTTTTCCGGCGATTCTTTCAAAAAGCGTTTTTTCCAATACACCGGTGGTGTCATCCACAACGATTGGTGGAAGCTGTTTGTGGTCCCCAACCAGAATCCACTGCTTTGCCAGCCGCAGTACACCCAGGATATTTGGCGTAATGATCTGGGATGCCTCATCCACAATGACGACATCAAACAGGGGGGCGCCATCCGGACTCATCATTGCCGCCAGTCTGTCATATTTTCCGGAAATCCATGCATGGGTCGTTCCAACATACACGCAGAGGCGACTGAGAAGTGTTTTCAATTCCGCCTGACGGGCAGCCAGATCTGACAACATCTCTTTTGGTGCAGACCGTGCAAAATCCCTGTCGCCGCGGTCCAGAATTTGATCCAGACACTTCCCGCAGTGCATGGCGGAGACGGATTCAACCCGGCCCAGTTTTCTGATTTCAACTTCGGGCGCAATGGATGAACATTTGGTCAATACCTCATCTGCAGCCCGGTGGGTATATGTGGCAATCGCGACACGTTTGCCTTTTTCTGCAAGCGCCTTGACGATGAGCGATAGTGTGGTGGTCTTGCCGGTTCCGGGTGGACCCTGTATGAGCAGGATATCCCGAAGCCCCAGAGCCAGTTCCACTGCCTGCTGTTGCATCGGCAGAGGTTGTGGAAGATTATGATCCTGGTTGCAAGGTATCCGTTGGTTGGGCCGAAAGGGCTCCGGGTCGCCGGCCAGAAATTTTTGAATCGGGATCAGGGTTTTCCCCGAAGATTCGGGGCAGGCCCACAGGACGTACAGCGCTGCAAAATTTCGCGAGAAGGCTGAATCCGGTGCATTGGTGTCAAGATAAGCGGGCTCGAACCATAAACGGGTGATATCCTGCGGCAGCGTCACCACCGCATGTGTCTTGTCGATGCGCCGGATAAACACCTCGATACAGTTGCCACGGACAGGGCCTGCCCTGTCTGTCAGAAAACAGGGGTCGCCTTCCCGGAACTCCGAGTTGTTTCCAGTGGGAAACTGAAGTTCGATCAAGCCTTTTGGCGATGGATTCTCCGAACGAACAACCGGCAGGCAGACACCCTGTGCGATGCGACTTTCCCGGCTTTCCTGAAGCAACTGGCCGTGCCGGATGCGAATGGCCTGGAATTCTTTCAGAAGTGCATGATTGATGACGCCAAACCCGTCAATCTGTTTTGCTTCCAGGCTGCTTTCTGCAACAAGCTGTTTCAATTGCGGTGTGGGAAAACCGCCGCCGTCCAACCCCAGTTTGTGAAGATTGATGCAGTGTGATGCCTTCCCCTGTCGGATGCAGGCGCGGCACTTGTTGACATGGGTGTTGAACGCCAGCAATCCCGTATAGTCGATGCGCACCAGTTCATTGCGCAGATTCATCATCTCGATAGCGGTTTCTGCCGTGAACGGAAGTGATTTGATCATGGTTGAGGCGGGCAGGGGCGGATTGCCATCTTTCAACTGTTTTGCATGATTCCCGGCATATATGACACAGGGTGGGTCAAAAGGACCGATTCCTGCCTGTGTGAGCAGAAGATGGTACGCACACACCTGAAACGCGTGTCCGCTGCCGGCTTGTGCTCCCCAGGATTTGCCGGTTTTCAGTTCAATGGCCTGCCAATTCCCATTGGTTCGCTTTACCAGTGCATCGATTTTTCCTTTCAGGCCCAGATCCGGATTGATCAGGTAGCGTTCGACATACAAATCTGCAAACGATGCCGTATTCAGGGCTTTGTCAACACCCAGCGCCAATGCATTCAGATACACCCGTACATCATCATAATGTTCGGCTGCCGAAATACCCAGCAGGGTCAATTCCGGTAACTGGTGATCCAGTTCCGCATGACAGTGCTCGATCAGACCTTCCCGTTGGCCGGGATGTCGAAGCATGAAATCGAACACACTGTGAACCAGAGCTCCCCGAAGCATGGCCTGGTTTGTTTTTGGGAATGCGTAGCGGTCTATGAGGTAATTGCGCGGGCAGTAATCGAATTGGGTCAGTGCCGTGACATTGACCAGGTAGCCTGGCTGCACCACAATCATCGGATACCGTATGCCGGCATCGTTTGGATCATCCGGAAACCGGAACTGCCCGGACCCGTAGTGAACATTCAGCAACGTGATGGGGATGTCCGAAACATATTCCCGGGAACGGAAAGAATCCAGTATATCCGATGC
>JBFXFK010000351.1:0-3201 GCA_050179135.1 Desulfatirhabdiaceae bacterium
TGGTAAAAAACGGGTCGAATATTCTGGCAAGTGTCTGATCCGTCATGCCCCTGCCGTTGTCTCTGTAAATAAACAGTATATTGGTGTTTTCCTGCCGCACCTCAAAGACGATTTCACCGGTTTCGATCCCCTCAAACCCGTGCAGCAGCGAATTCATGATCAGGTTTGAAATGATCTGGGAAAATGCCCCGGGGAAACTGTTCAGCAACAGGTCATCCGGACAGTCCACCCGGATGGTATGTTTGGTTTTCTTCAGCTTTGGCTGAAGACTCAGTAGCACATCTTCAATATACGCCTTGAGCCGGAACTCCCGGCGTTCACCGCTGGTCTGATCCACGGCCACCTGTTTGAAGCCCTGAACAATTTTGACGGCAGTGCTCAGATTCTTCAGGATCAGGGTGGATGCGGTTGCAGCGGTTTTGGTGTACTGGTTCAGGTCCGAGCGTTTGACCTGATTGGATTCCATTTTGCTTACAAAGGCGGATGTCATGTCTTCCAGATGGGACGCAGCGCTTACGGCAACACCAATCGGTGTATTCACTTCATGGGCCACACCGGCCACCAGACTGCCCAGGGCTGCCATTTTTTCGGATTGAACCAGTTGGTCCCGGGTTTTTTTGATGGTGTCCAGGGACTGGTTCAGCTCGGCTGTCCTTTCCGCCACCTTTTCTTCCAGGGTCTGGGCATAGGCCTGCTGCTGTTGATACATGTCGGCATTTTCCAGGGATATGGCCGCCTGGGAGCAGAGAAGGGAAAGGATTTCGACCCGTTCTGTTGTAAAGGCCCCGGTTGTCAGATTGTTTTCCAGATAGACAATGCCGCTGGTTTTGTTCCGGTGGATCAGGGGCGCACAGAGGATGGATTTGGGGCGGTTTTCCAGGATGTAAACATCTGTGGCAAATTCGTGATGATCGGTGGCATCGGCAATCACCAGGCTTTCTTTGGTTCTGGCCACATACTGAATGATGGATTCCGGAACCAGGTTTGAATTGGTGACGGGAATGGATTCCGGCATCAGGCTGTCTTTTCCGTCGATATGCCCCTGTGCCTCGATGCAGAAGCGGTCATCTTCGGATTTCAGGATCAAGCAGCCTTTCTGTGCCCCGGCATTTTCAATGATGATATCCATGACACGGGTCAACAGCTTTTTGATCTCGATCTCGCCGGAAATCACCTGGGAGGCTTTGATGACCGAGGTCAGGTCCAGTTGGGATTCTTTGATGGGCTGGGTTGTGGTTGTTCCCGATGTTGTTTTACGCTCTGCCGGGATATCTTCAGGCAGCAACTCAGGGAAGGTATCTTCCAGATGTTTGACCTTTGCCATGGCACCCCATTGGGCATAGCAATGTTTTGCCCGGCCCATATGGCCCCTGGCCTTTGCCATATCCTTTTTGCCGGCGTAGAATTTGGCCGCCACTTCATTGGCCATGGCTTCTTCATGGATAAACCGGTTTGTTTTGGCCCCTTCAATGGCCTTGTCATAGTATTCGGCTGCTTTGGCATCCTCGCCCTTGACCCGGTAATGCTCTGCCTCAACCAGATGGTATTTATTGAGAAAATTCTCCGGTGCCAGATCCGCCCGTTTTTTCAACCATTTCTGGTTTAAAAAGACACGCAGTTTGATTTTGATCTGCTCATGCCAGGGTTTGTCTGGATAGACTGCCAGAAGGGAAAGAGAGCCGTAAAAATAAATATAAGTCAGTGATGGAAATCCACCTTGAGCCCTTATGAAAGGATTTATTTTTTTTATACAATCAATAGCTAACTCATATTTTTCACACAAATAGCAAGACCAGGCCTTTGTAATTAAAAAAACCGTATAGCCACTGTAGTCTTTTATTTTATGGTAAATCGGTACGTCTATGGCCTCATCAAAATAATCGCCTTTTAAGTAGAAGGGTTCCTGTGTCAAAGAAGAAAAATTGTGTGCGAATTGAATGACAAGTGTCAACCATCTTTCTCCCATGGACTGGTTGATTTGCCGGCAGATATCGATTCCTTTTTGTGTTTCTTTTATCAAATCAAACAAAGTCTTGCTGGCAACCAGATGATTTAATAATGCCAGAGATAGCAAAATTGGTATCCATTCAAAAACCCCATTATTTAGACCTGCTTTAAGTAAGTTCTCTTTATCAAGAAAAGTTTGATGGATGGATTCTCTCCAATGCCGGACATGACCATTAAATGCTATTAATGTTGGTATACCAAATTCTTTGTTATCGTATCGATCTATAAATTTGAGTGCCAGCTTTCCAAATTTATATCCGTTTGCACTGTCATTATTCATGAAGGGTACCAGCCCCCAAGAGAGAAAGAAGAAAGCTGAAGTTGAAGAATGGCCATGTTTGACTATTAATTGTAACTGCCTAGCGATTAGGATGGGAACCAGCATGGATGAACTGATGAACATAGCCAAAAAAGTATAGCTGAGCAACCTGCATAAGGCCTGTTTTTCCGGATCAACCAGTTCCGGCAGATTTAAAAGATCCGCCGTTGTTTTACCAGATAATGCGATTTTAGTTTTGATAATTTCCAGGATCACATGGATTTTTTTAGGGTTTTGGGGAAAATTTACCCCATATTCAGCCAGGGCCTGTATTCCGATTTTTACGGCATCGTTTAAATTTCCTGCGGCAGTAAAGGCCCGGATCATGGAGATATAGGCTCGCTCTTTGTCAATGTGAGTGATTGCATTTTGAAAAACAGCATCGGCAAATTTTGAAAGATCCCTATACCTGCCGCACAGATAGGCGGCTTCGGCAATCTCATCGTGGATATCCAGGGTCAGTTTGTATGCGTTTCCCCAACTGTTTTGTCCCAACAGGGTCATGGCAATGCGCAGATAGTCAAACCCGGGAGCCCAGGCTGCATTGGCCTTGGCTTTTTTACCGGCTACAAGGTTGAGGTGGATGAGTTCTTCCTTGTCCACCCCTTCAAGGACGTGGCTATGCGGATCGATCCCATGGTTTAAATGATCGATGATATCGAAAATCGCATCATCGAGCTGATCGTCAGAAAGTTCATTTTTTAATATCCGGCCGATATGCACATGCAGGGCAGCCCGTTGTGATTCCGGTGTCAGGGCAGCAGCGGCTTTCTGGATCTGATCATGGGCAAAAGAATAGGCATACTGCATGTCCCCAGGCTCTTTGCCGGATTTTTTGATCAGAATAAACCCCTTTGAGAGCGCCGGTTCCATGG
>JBFXFK010000352.1:0-3193 GCA_050179135.1 Desulfatirhabdiaceae bacterium
GAATCACTTCATTTCAATTCCGGTATTCAGCACAATCTTCGAAATATTGGCGATGTACCGGCAGAATTGATTGTTGTCATTTACAGCCCGTAAGGACTCCGGCCAAACAGATTAATGGAGCGCACCCAATGACATACAAACTTACAGATGAGCAGTTGATGGTTCAGGCCATGGTCCGTGAATTCTCCAGAAAAGTGGTGGCTGAATCGGCAGCGGAGCGGGATCAGACAAAGGAATTTCCGGCGGGTATCCTGAAAAAAATGGGCGAGCTTGGTCTCATGGGCATGACCATTCCGCCAGAGTATAACGGCGAAGGCGCGGACACCATCAGTTATGTGCTGGCGCTTTCTGAAATCGCCTATTCCTGTGCGTCCACGGCTGTGGTCATGTCTGTTCATAATTCAATTGTTTGTGAAAGCATTAACCGGTTTGGAACAGAAGAACAGAAAAAACGGTTTCTCAAAAATCTGGCCACCGGAAAAATTATCGGCGCGTTTGCCCTGACCGAGCCTCATGCCGGTTCCGATCCGGTCTCCCAGACAACAACGGCCGTCAAGGACGGAAATGAGTATGTGATCAACGGAACCAAACGGTTTATTTCAACCGGAAAAAACTGTGGGCTGGTGATTGTGACGGCCAAAACAGATGAAGCCCTTCGACATAAAGGCATCAGTGCGTTTATCGTTCCCAAGAAAACGCCCGGCCTGGTTGTTGACCGTACAGAGGATAAACTGGGGCTACGCGCGTCAGATACGACCGACCTGATTTTCGATAATTGCCGGGTTCCGGTCGAAAACCGTCTGGGGGAAGAAGGGGAAGGCTTCAAACTGGTGATGAAGGCGCTGGACAGCGGCAGAATCGGCATTGCGGCCCAGTCTGTGGGTGTGGCCCAAGCTGCACTGGATGCCACGGTGAAATATGCCAAAGAAAGAGATCAGTTTGGACAGAAAATCGCCAAGTTTCAGGGGCTTCGCTGGATTATCGCAGATATGGCCACAGAAATCGAGGCGGCCAGACAGTTGATGCTGTCTGCCGCGGCCATGAAGGATGCCGGTGAAAATTTTACGGCCCAGGCGTCCATGGCCAAACTGTTTGCATCCGAAATGGTCAACCGGATCACGGCAAAAGCCATTCAGATGCATGGCGGTTATGGATTCATCAAGGACTATCCGGTGGAGCGATTCTTCCGGGATGCCCGGGTGTTCACCATTTATGAGGGCACATCAGAGATTCAGCGGATTGTTATCTCGGATCATGTCATCAAGGATAAAAAGACAAAAGGCTGAAACAACAAACCCGGCCCCAGCGATTTTGCGGGGAAGCGTTCTTAGCTTCCCCGTGTACCCACCCATCACTCCCCAACAAAAACCTTTGCCGCCAGCTCGATGTCATCCGGACAGAAAACAAACAGACATTTGGCATCCGGTCCGGCTACCGACCCATACACATAATTGATGTTGATTCCTTCCTTCCCGAATTTGGCGGCAATTTCAGCCAACTCTCCGGGCCGGTTTGCCAGTTCGACAGCAATAACCGGCATAATGTCAAAAATATATTCATTACGGGAAAGCAGATCAATGGTTTTGTCGGTCTGATCCACCAGAATGCGAATCAGTGCGTAATCCGCCGAATCTTTCCGGATCGAATTGTAACTGGCGGATGACGCAATCCGTTTGAGGGATTTTCCCCGGGCCATGAACAATTCCTTTACGTAGCTCGATGCATCCTGAATGGTCAGGGCATCGATATTGATTCCTTCCTGGGACAGCAGTCCAGCCAATTTTCCCAGTTCTCCGGGAACATTCTGCAAAAAAAGGGATATTTCTGTACGAACCATAGCATGCTCCTGTGGATAAATAGATGGATGGTCATGATCAGGGACTTGCACGCCCCAAGAATAAAAAATACAAACAGGCCGATTTCCAACTTGGCGTTTTGGAATCGCCGGAAGATCATTTTTTCGCGTATATCGTAGTGTTAAATTATTTTTTGCGTTAAAGCATTCAAATCATCGAATGCTCACCTGTCTGACATGTTTTTCCGCAATTTTAAGAAGGTTCTGCATTTCAGATTCTGTAAATCCGCCTGCTCCTCCGGAAAAGAATTCGGGATTCAAAACCCGGTTGCTGTGAAAATTTTGAAGTATATACCGGTCTGCCCCCCCGATCAGCCTGGCGATCGTTTCCATCACGGATTCATCGATAATGGGTTTGACACAGGTTGTCCGGAACTCATGCGGCAGTCCGCTGTCAAGGATTGCCTGAATGCTGCCCATGATGCGGTCCGCATGATTGGTTTTGTGAAACACGGGTGCATACCGGTCGGGATCGGTTTTGATATCCATGGCAACATAGTCGATCAGCCGGTTTTCAATCAGGTTTTTTAACACAGCGGGCCGGCTGCCATTGGTATCCAGCTTGACCGGAAAACCCTCTTGATGAATGACCTGGCACAGGTCAGGCAATTCATCCTGCAGGGTTGGCTCGCCGCCGGAGATGGCCACACCATCAATCAACCCTTTTCTGCCTGCCAGAAAGTCAACAAGCTGTTCCATCGTGAAAGCATTCACCACTTCGCCACGGGCCAACTCCGGATTGTGACAATACGGACAAAAATAGTTGCAGCCGGTCAGAAAAATGACACAACTGATTTTTTCGGGATAATCGATAAAGGAATTTTTCTGAAGCCCGCCTATTTTAAGCATATTTTCATGTCTGCCTTTATGCCACCTGCCGATGATGGATTGGGGGCTGAAGGTCTTCTGTCACGGGTTTGTTGTCGGTACAGGCCGCATGTGAAAGATCATCCGGCAAATCGAGGCGGAATGTTTTTCGAATGCTGTATTCGGCCTGTTTGCCATTGTTCCATTGCTTGATGGGTCGAAGATATCCCACAACCCGTGAATAGATTTCGGTTTCCCGATCGCAGACCGAACAGGTTAACTGTTCTCCGGCTATGTATCCATGTGATGGGCATACACTGAACGTTGGGGTCAACGTGAAATAGGGAAGCCTGAAATGGGATGAAATTTTTTGAATCAGGTTTTTGATCGTTGCAATATCGGTCACCTGTTCACCCAGAAACAGATGCAGAACCGTTCCACCCGTATATTTGGTCTGAAGATTGTCCTGCAGCATCAGGGTTTGAAAAATATCATCGGTGTAATTGACCGGCAACTGCGTGGAGTTGGTGT
>JBFXFK010000353.1:0-3185 GCA_050179135.1 Desulfatirhabdiaceae bacterium
CGCTCTTCCGATCTCACAGTACATTCATGAGTCCGAATCAGAGCGACGGGAAAAAGAAGACCGCTGCGAAGTTGATGATTTGACCCGGGAAGAACGAAACGCCTGCCAGCAGATCATCCGCGAAACAGAAAAAAGGAAAATTCAGTTACTGGATAGTGACCGATATTATGCAATCCTGATGATGGATGGCGATCGGATGGGAAAACTGGTCAATGGTGAAACGCTGGCAGCAAAATGGGAGGATGTCATTCATCCGGATCTGGTCGAACGTCTCAAATCGACAGGTTTTGACACAAGATTTCAGAATTTCTGGAAAGAGCATCTTTCCCATAAGCGATTGCTGTCTCCGGCTGTTCATTCGGCTATTTCGGAGTCGTTGGGAGAGTTTTCACTGTTCTCCGTACCCGCTATCATTCGCAAATGGCGGGGCAGATTGATTTATGCCGGGGGTGATGATGTCTGCGCGGTTTTGCCGGTATCTTCCGTCATCCAGGCAGCAGCCGATATTTCAAGAGTTTACAGCATGGGGTTTGTAACCGATGGCGGGGATACACACAAAATTCATGAATTGTCTGGCAAATGGAAACCGGACCAAAATCGTTTGGGCGTTCATCTGGGTAAAGGTAATAACATATCCATTTCTGCAGGCATCTCAATAATTCACCACAAAAAGCCATTGGCTGTTGCCATGAAAGGTGCACACAATTTGCTGAATCAGGCGAAAGAGGCGGGTGGTCGAAATGCGTTGGCTCTGGAACTGGACAAACGATCCGGTGGCAGCCGCCGTTTTATTGCAAAATGGGATGAAAAACCTGTGCCTGAACTTTGCCTGACCGGACCAGGATGCGACGAAATATATCTGATTGATATTTTTATGGATATGGCAAAAAGACTGGGAGACTCCGGCGATACATCCCTGAGCTCATCACTGATCTATCGTCTGGAAAGCTTGAAGCCTGGACTGGAAGCCATCATCAAAAATTATCCTGATGAGCTGCCAAAATTTATTCAAAAACAGTTGGAACGCTCCCGATCAGGGAATAGCAAGATTGAACCAGAGCTGCTGTCAAAGCAGATGTCAGCACTTGTTATGCGAAAAAAAGCCCTGGATTCATCACGATATCCCGATACTGTGTCCCTGATAATTGCCAGGTTTATAGGGGCCAGTATGTCAAGGGCATCCAGACTGTCCGGAGGTGCAAAATGATTGGTATCAAGCAATGGATTAAAATTGATCCGTTGGACACGGTTTTTTTTAAAGGATCGGAGCCTATGGTTGCCGGGCAAAATCATGAAGTCCGTTCTGTGTTTCCACCTATGCCATCAACCATTATCGGTGCAATCCGTACAGCGATTCTGTCGCAGCGCAAGATTGATATCGATCAATATGTCAGAGAAACAGATCGCAATTCAACCATAGAAACCCGTTACCCCCTTCTGGGGACGCCTGAAATACCTGGTTTCAAGCTTGTCGGACCGTTGTTACACGCAATTACGAAAAGGGGAAAATCGGAGTTGTTTTACCCATCCCCGGCCCACTGGTTTGCGGATGAGAAAAAAATGAAAAATGGTAACGCTGTATCGGTCGCTGCAGCCAAACAGATTTCTGAGCACATCGCTCAATTGGGAATTACAGGCAGTGTGTTGCAACCGGCCTGGGTTATGCGGCCCGAAAATGGCGATTTGAAATCGCTTTCCGGATACTGGATCAATGCGCCTGCATTTCAGGCAATGAAGTCTGGAAAAGGCCAACTGGTTTTTTGTGACACGGTGAAAAATGTAATTCCGGAAAACCCGGTCATACTCAAACTTGATGCGTTTGTGATAAATGAGAACCGTATTGGCATTGCGTTGGAAACCGGCACCCGCAGGGTAAAAGAAGGGCATCTGTATTCATCCACACAGATGCGGCTGAATACGGGTGTACAAATGATCGTAGGTTTTTCAGCCGAATTGATTCCAAGCCACCTTGATCCGGTTGGGGTGCTTCAACTTGGCGGAGAATTAAGAATTTCAGCTTATCACCTGCAGTCTGAAAACATACCGGATGTATTTTCTACAGGACAGTGGGCTATGAATCTTTCCGCTTTCCCGGTCAAGGATCTGGATTCAATGGCTGAATGTTGCAGAGTTTCCGGACCACTGACACGGATGGGTGGATGGGATATGAAAAAAGGCTTTCATAAACCCATGCAAGCCTATATGCCAGCCGGATCCGTCATCAAAATGGACCAAATCACAAATTTACCATTTGGCTTTATTCGAATTTAGAAAGGAGAAAAACAATGCTGTTTTCAACCGAATTTTCCGATATATGTGTTTTTTATGCCATCTCTCCACTGCATGCCGGCTCTGGTCAAGCCCTTGGCGCTGTGGATTTACCCATTCAGCGGGAACGTCACACATCATGGCCGCATGTGCAGGCATCGGGCGTCAAAGGCGCATTTCGAGACTGGTTCCACAGGTTTTATCTGGCAAATCCGGAAGCAAGTTGTGATGACACGGAAAGGCAGGCACAGGAACTGACCCAAACCATATTTGGCAGGGAAGACGGATCAGATGGAAATGGGGGACACGCCGGTGCAATTTCAATTACAGACGCCAAACTCTTGGCGTTTCCGGTCAGATCAAATGTCGCACCATTTGTCTGGGTGACGTGTCCATCAATACTGACACGTATCCAGCGGGATTTCAGGCTGACTGGTGCGCTTCGTGATGTAAACCTGCCAGAATTTTCAATAAAGAAAGACAGTTGTTTCATGGTTACCGGCAATATTGCTGCAAAGAATATCGTACTGGAGGATCTGGCGGTATCTGTTGAGAACCCACCTTCAGAAATTTCGGTACTGACAAAATTATTTTCAGAATTATCCCCGCATGTCGAGCGGTTGCTGTTGATTTCGGATGAAAATTTCACGTTTCTGGCCGAGACCGCAATTGAAATTCAACCCCAGATTACAATCAATATGGAAACCGGCACGACAAAGGATGGGTCACTTCGCTACCAGGAACTGCTGCCATCAGACGCGCTGATGTATTCACTGGTCTTTTTTTCGGATGAACGAACCAACTCGTCTCACCTGAAGGCAGACATGATTCGCAAATGTGTGAAAACCGCCATTTCAACCCATATTCAAATGGGGGGGGATATGACACTGGGCAGAGGGTTGATGGAAATTAAATGG
>JBFXFK010000354.1:0-3175 GCA_050179135.1 Desulfatirhabdiaceae bacterium
TCAACTGCCAATATGCATGTATATTAACGGAGATTATGCAGATATACACAAGATGCCTTCAATTGCCTGAACAGCCCGTGCAAAGTTTTTTTCTCTGGGGGCCGCGCCAGACCGGTAAAACAACCCTCCTGAAACACTGCTATCCGGATGCCTTTCGAATCGACCTGCTCAAAACCGATGAACTCATGCGATATATCCGGTCGCCGTCCCGTTTTCGTGAAGAGGTTGCAGCCTTGCCGCATGACCGGTTGGTTGTCGTTGATGAAATTCAGAAGGCGCCTGTACTGCTGGATGAGATCCACTACATGATTCAGGAATGGCAACGCGTTTTTGTGCTGTGCGGTTCCAGCGCGCGAAAAGTCAGGCGGGGGCATGCCAATCTTTTGGGAGGCCGGGCGATTCGATATGAACTGCTGGGTTTGGTGGCACAGGAATTGGGGGATGATTTTTCCATCGAACGTTTTGTCAAAACAGGCCCCTTGCCCAGTCATTATGGCGCACAAAATCCGGGTCTGGCCATTCGCGCATATGTGGATGATTACCTGCGTGAAGAAATTCTGGAAGAGGGACTGACCCGGCGGCTCCCGGTATTTTCCGATTTTCTTCGGGTGGCAGCCATCGGAGACACGGAAATTGTAAATCTGTCAAACATCGCCCGTGAAACCGGAATTGCCGTTTCCACAGTCCGGGACCATTACGGCATTCTGACCGATACCCTGATGGGCGCCTTCCTTCCCGCATTTACATTACGCCCCAAACGGCGCACCATTCAGTCTCCCAAATTTTATTTTCGGGATGTGGGCGTTGTCAATCATCTCGCCCGTCGGGGTGAAATCAGCCCCGGATCGGAACTTTTCGGCAAGGCATTTGAAAACTGGCTGTTCCATGAACTGTCTGTTCACGCAAATTACAGCCAACTGTTTTACGATCTCTCCTACTGGCGGCTTTCCAGCGGCATTGAAGTCGATTTTATTTTGGGACCGGGCACGGTCGCCATCGAAGCCAAGGGCAAATCCAGAATCAATTCGGGGGATATGCAGGGACTGGTCAATTTCCGAAAAGATTTCCCGCAGGTCAAAACGGTGATGATTGTGTGCCTGGAAAACAGGATGCGAAGAACCGATGATGGAATTGATATTGTTCCGTATCAGGAGTTTACCAGGCTGCTCTGGGATGGACAATTGACACGGAACATCTGAATGCGGTTATCCGGCTTTAAAACAGTCCTCTGGTGATCACGTCAACATCCGTCAGAGAAACGGGCTGAATGACAGCCTTGCCGATGCCTGCCGGCAGAACAAGATGGATGGTGTTGCCCTCCCGTTTTTTATCCTTGCGCATGGCTGACAAAATGGCGTTGCGATGGCCGGTGATATGGGTGGGAAGATGCAGATTGATCAGAAGGGCGTTGATCCGGTCGGCATCCTGCGCAGGTAACAGATCCTGTTGCACCGCGATACGGCTTGCGGCAACCATACCGATGCTGACGGCTTCACCATGAGGGATACCGGTCGTTTTTTCAATGGCATGGCCAATGGTATGTCCAAAATTGAGAATCCGGCGTTCACCTTTTTCCGTTTCATCCCGGCTGACAACCCCGGCCTTGATGACAACGGAATCATGGACCAGCTTTTCAATCACATCCTGTTCAAGTGCAAGGGCTTCGGGCCAGTGGTCTTCCAGACAGGCAAACAGATCGGCATCCGCAATGATGGCGTGTTTGACAATTTCGGCAAAACCGCACGACAGGTCCTGTTTTGAAAGGGTGCGCAGCAGGTTCATGTCACAGATGACAAACTCCGGCTGGTTGAAAACCCCCACCATGTTCTTGAATCCGCCAAAATTGACGCCGTTTTTTCCGCCCACACTGGCATCCACCTGTGCCAGCAGGGTTGACGCCACAAAGCCGAACGGCATCCCGCGCATATACGTGGATGCCACAAATCCGGCGATATCACACACAATCCCGCCGCCAATTCCCACGATCACCGTGGACCGGTCCGCTTCCAGTTCCACCAGTTGCTGATATATCCGGTTGACCGTATCCAGGGTCTTGATGGCTTCCCCGCAGCCGATGACAATAACCGGGTGCCTGGGGAAATCCTGCCGGTACAGATCCATCAGGTGATCATCCGTGATGATAACAGCCCGACGGCCACGGATATGGGATTCAAGTTGATGCAGGCTTTCTCCCACCAGAATGGTGGATTTGCCGCTTTTGCCCTGGATGTGACGTGTTTTCATGAAACGTTTTAAACCCTGTGCAAAAATTTCAGAGTGCCATGCTTTTTCAATATAACACAGAAGCATGGCGCTCTGAAATTATGAGGTGAATGAATTCAACTCATGAATTGGGACAGGTACCGGCGCCCGGACCATATCCCGATCCATCTTTCGGGCCGTTTCCGCCGTTACCGGTTCCATCTCCGGGTCCATATCCCTTGCCATTTCCTTTACCGGCAAACATCCAGCCGCTGTCTGGAAGGGAAGACTGGATGTCGCAGTCACCATTTGTCGACCCATTGCCGGTGCCATCTTTTGGGCCACTGCCACCGTTGCCGGTTCCATCTCCGGGGCCGTTGCCGCCGCCTTTTGAAATCACGACGTCATTCATGGAAGATGATATGGATGCGGATGCCTGTGAAATCAGAATACATGCGCAGGCCAGAACAGCCAATACGAAAAGACCTGCTCTGTGAATTTTTGTCATGAAATTTCTCCTGTTTTTGATGATAAAAGATTGATTGAACCAACTGTTGATTTAAAAAAACCGGTTTTTTCAGCAATCGCGCTTGCTTTTGGTTATATAACGCCCCGGGCTTCAAATCGTTACAGAATTTATTTGATTATTTGATATTCAACTATTTTCGGCCACCACCCGAACCACCACTGCCTCCGGAATCTCCGCCTCCTGATGAACCTCCTCCAGAGCCACTGCCCCCGGAATCGCCACCTCCTGATGAACCGCCTCCAGAACCACTGCCTCCGGAACCCCCACCGCCTGATGAACCGCCTCCAGAACCGCCGCCACTCTCACCGCCCGCGCCTCCCGAACCGCCGCTACCTCCGGAATCGCTGCCCCCTGATGAACCTTCTCCGGAACCACCGCCAGAGTCACCACTACCGTCACCAGACCCCCCACCGCCTTCTTCGCCGGATGTATTGCCGTGTCCCT
>JBFXFK010000355.1:0-3155 GCA_050179135.1 Desulfatirhabdiaceae bacterium
TGTAAGTGATATTAAGAATTCATAAAAATCAGGTTAAAAAAGGGTAACACTTTCTCCAGGGAGACGAAAGGAGAAAGTGAAATGAGTGTGAAGCAATTTGATCAAGAGCAGAAGGTTTCAATTGTTGAGAATGCCAGGCAGATTGGTTTCAAAGAGGCATCCAGGATAGTCGAGGTGCATTACACGACGGTATATGAATGGAGTCGTCAGATTGATGCAATCGGCAAAGAAGCCTTTTTAGCACACGAGACAAAGCGTGATGGAAGAGGCATCAAAAAGATCAGTGAAAAGCATGAGCGGTTAATACTGGATACCTGGCGGTCCAATCCGGGATATGGTCCTGGACAGATTCGAAACCAGTTGCGAAGACAGGCTGAGACAGTATCCATTCGAACTGTACGGCGGATTTTGGAGGCAAACGGATACAAGGCATCGGGCAGACGATCAGAAAAGGAGCTGGTCAACCGGTTTGAAGCCAGTCGTCCTTTGGAGCTGGGGCAGATGGATATTTTGCAGTTTTTCATTCATAAGCTTCAGGTATATCTGATTGTGCTGATCGATGATTTTTCACGGTTCATTCTGAGTTGGAGTCTGTTGGAAGAGACATCCATTGATGCAATTATTGATGTGGTTCGGCGGAGTACTGATCGGTACGGGAAGCTTGAGGAATTATTGACAGACCGGGGTTTTGTTTTTTACTCTTGGCGAAGTGCAAACCGATTGGAGAAGTATCTTGAGGCGGAACGGATTGAACATACCCATGCCAGAGCCCATCATCCACAGACGCTTGGAAAAGTGGAGGCATTGAATCGCCGGATCAAATCCGAGCTGATAAACAAGAAAGAATTTCAGTCGGTTGAAGATGCACGGGCGGCTATTTTGGAGTGGGTGGATCACTATAATTATCACAGAGCACATCAGGGATTGGGAGGTTTTCTGGTACCTTCGGAACGGTTTCATGGAAAGGCGGACCAGGTGTTGAGGGATATTTCAAGAAGCCTTGATGTGACCACCGGTCCATCCGATATCGAACGGAGTATAATCAATCTGGTTTTGGATTCGAATGGAATACTGACATTATACTTTTTGGGTCAACCCCTTGTGATTACCGGAGGGAATCATGCCGACAGAGTTGACATCTGAAGAAGTGGCGATCATGATCCGTGCCCGTCAATTATTCAGGGAGAAAGGGCTTTCCCCGAATGCGGATATATCCGAGATTTGTGAGGCTGCGGGGATATCGCGGAAAACGGGTTATCAATGGGCGGAAAAACATTCGGAAAATGCTGTCGAACATCAGAAGGCACTTGAGACAGAACTGGCTCAGATGAAGGCGGAACATGCCAGACTGAAAAAGGAATTTGATGAGATCAGTCTGGAGAACCGGGGGCGTAAGCTGGCTTGGGAGATTCATGGAATAGACGCATATCTGGCCTCAAAAAAAAAACACTATGAGCAGCCGGAAAAAGTAAAAGCGGTAAGCTTTTTCAGAAACGAAGGAATTTCCCTGCAACAGCTTGCCTGGCTGCTGATACTGCCGGTTGGTACGCTGTTTGGTTGGAATCAGGGCTTTGATCAGAACATGAAGCCGTATGTCACAGAAGATCATCGGGGGAAATCGACCAGGGTCAGCATAGATGTGGTGCGTCAGGTTGTAGGATCGGCCAGGGCTTCAAAAAAACGGTTGCGACTGAAACCGTTTGTGAAAATGCTGAAACAGGATTTGAATCTGGATTTAAGCCGGAAAACTGTCGAACAGATATTGATCGCAAACAATCTCTGGAATGCGCGAACGCGGAAAAAACGTCCCCAATTTTATCAAAGTCTCAAACAGCGTATTCCCGGCGGACTGGTAAGCCTTGATGGCAGTGAGGTTGTTGTATGGATTAATGATCGTGCGATCAAATTCAATGTGGAACTGGCGGTTGATGTCAGTACGTTCTGTCACACGGGCTTCAGTATCGATGCCGGTGAAACGGCAGATGCGGTTGTTTGTGCCATTATGCAGCATCAACTGAAATGGGGAAATCCTCTGGGTGTCATTTTTGATCATGGCAGCGCCAACCTGAGTGAGACAGTTGGCAACTATCTTCATAAACACGGCATTGAAGCGGTTGTGGTGGGACCTCGAAATCCCAAAGGTAATGGAACGGATGAAGGGGCATTCAGCCAGATGAAACGCATTCTGGGAGAAATCCGTCTGGATGCATCGTCACCTGACTCATTGGCCAAAGGGGTGCTTGAAAACATCATTGGCGTTTATGTACAAATGCGCAACAAACAACCTCTTCAGGAAACGGGCAGCACACCGGCTCTGAATATGCAGTGCCCGATAACAGATCAACAAAAAGAAACAGAGCGCCAAAGGATTAGCAATCATAAAGCCAAACGAAATAATGATGATGTCAATCAACCCAAAATCGATCGGCTGAATGGAATCATCTCTTATCATGGCCTAAATCCGGAACCACTGGCAGTCAAACGGGCTTTTGATTGTATTCGCTATTACGAAATGACAGCCATTGCCGATGCAGAAAAAGCCTTTTTAAAGGCTGTCAGCCGGGATGGCAACCGAAAAACACTGCCTTACTTTTTCGGTATTCTGAAAAATATACAACAGCAAATCGATGACAGCCGCTATCAGGATTATTGCAGTAAACGATACAACCAGCAGGTCATGCTTGAAACGGAACGCTATATTGAACAAAAACAGCAAAAACCTGAACCACCAACAGTTACCAGCATCGTTAAAATGGCCGCAACCTTTGTCACAGCGAAACTCAGATCTGTAAAAAAACTTGCAATTGGAAGAATTCGGGAATGGCTGCAGGAACTGTTGAAGGGGAAAAAGTATATCGGCCCGTTAAAGAAACAAATCATTGATGCTATCGGTTCATTTAGAGATTTAAATTTAAATCAGCAGCAACAGGTCTGGGATGTAATTCAATCCATTCTGTATCCAAAATCAACAACAGAAAGTGTTACCCAGTTTTCTTGATTTTATTCGAATTTTAATTGTCCTATTACACTTAAGCTTGTATTTATGCAGTATTTTTCTGATAGCTTCGTTAGTGTATTTTACTCCGAAATGTTCTATGACATAAGCTCTGATTTGTTTAAGATAAGCTGGATTGGTAGTCCTAACCCAATTGATA
>JBFXFK010000356.1:0-3124 GCA_050179135.1 Desulfatirhabdiaceae bacterium
ACATGTCTGGCGGCTTTGATGTTTCCGGTTTTGAAATGACAGTCTCCGGAAAGACAGCCGGCGACATAGACACCGTCCGCCCCATTTTCAAATGCCTTTAGAATATGAATAATATCCACTTTTCCGGAACAGGGAACGCGAATGATCTGCACATTGGGCGGATAACTGATTCGCTGGCTTCCCGCCATATCCGCTGCGGTGTAGGCGCAATAATGACAGCAGAATGCGATGATGACCGGTTCAAAATCGGTGGTCATGCCACCCTCCTTTCCAGAAGTCCGAGAAGTTTTGACAAAATCTGATCGTCCTCGAATCGCATCAACTGAATGGCCTTGGCCGGACATTCGGATGCGCAAACGCCGCATCCATGACATTTGGCCGGATCGATTTCCGAATAACCATCCGCATTGATGACCGGAATACCAAACGGACAGGCCCGGACGCAGATCAGACAGGCGGCACATTTTTTGGAATCCACCCGGGCAACCGCAGCCCCCAGCTCGATGCTTTTGCGGCTCAAAAGTGTCTGTGCCCTTGCCGCAGCAGCCTCGGCCTGGGCAATGGATTCTCGTATCAGTCGGGGAGAATGCGCGGTTCCCGCCAGATAAAAACCGGGCCGGGACAGATCGACCGGACGCAGCTTGATGTGATCTTCCAGAAAATAACCGTCCGGAGTCCGTGTCAGCTTGAAAATGGCCGCCAGGTCTTCGGTTGACTCATCGTCGCTGATAAATCCGGTTGAAAGAAGCAGGGCGTCGGCCGTAACCGAAATGGATCGCCCCAGAACCGGATCCGGAAAGATGACCGCCACCTGGGTTCCGGCTGCCTGAACCGTTGGCGGTGATTCCCGTTCATATCGAACAAAAATAACCCCTTTTTCACGCGCCATCCGGTAGTAGTCTTCCTGAAAGCCATAGGTGCGCATATCCCGGTACAGAATGAATATCCGGGTTTCGGGATTTTTTTCCAGAATTTTGAGCGCGTTCTTGATGGCGGCCTGGCAGCAGACCCGGGAGCAGTTGGGATTGCCCGGCTGACGGGAGCCGACACACTGAATCATGACCACATTGTTCCAGCCCGAGGCTGCCTGGGGAGAATCCGCCAGCAGCGCATCCGCATCCAGTTGGGTCATGACGGCCCCATGACTGCCCAGGAGAAAATCGGTCGGCCGGTTGGGCAGTGCGCCTGTGGCCATAATGGTGACGCCATGCCGAATCTGTCGATAAAACATCCGGGGACCGACCTGCATACCGGTCTGAAACATGCCGGGCATGCCGCTGTGATCCACGATAAAGGCGTTAAAAATGACCTGGATACGGGAATGGGCCAGTGTCCGGGCTTTCAGATCCTGAACAAATGCCTGAACATCGTCCCCTTCCAGTGTGGATCGAATCAGATTGGCGGTTCCGCCCAGCATGGAGCGTCTTTCTGCCAGAAAAACCTTGTATCCCTGATCCGCCAGACGAATCGCGGCCGTCATGCCGGTCACGCCGCCCCCCACCACCAGCACATCCGTGTTGATTGAAAGATGGTTGTCCGGCAGGGCGCGGGCTTTTTTCACACTGCCGACAGCCGCCCAGATCATCTGTCTGGCATTGATATTGGCTTCTGCCGGCTGGTTGGCGTGAACCCATGCATTCTGATCCCTGAGATTGGCCATTTCCAGCAAATACCGATTCAATCCGGCACGTCTGAGCAGATCCTGAAACCGGGTTTCATGGGTTCGGGGCGAGCATCCGCCGATCACCACCCGGTTCAGTTTCTGATCGATGATGGTTTGTTCAATGTGATTCATGGATTCCCGACTGCACCCGTGACCCACACCCTCGGCTGTCACGACACCGGGAAAGGCTTTTGCATAAGCGGCCAGACCCGGTACATCGATGACGCTGCCGATATTTTCACCGCAGTCGCAGATAAACACACCGATCCGGGGTTCCTCACCGGTCACATCCCGCTCCGGAATGATGTCGGTATCCGACGCATGTTCAGCCTGTTTTGCCTGAACATGGGCCGATGCCCGGCAGGCGGCGGCACTGGCCTGAATCATGGTTTCCGGAATATCTTTGGGGCTTTCAAACATGCCGCAGACATACACACCGGGACGGGATGTTTCACTTGAATGAAAGGCGGGTGTCTGCGCAAATCCATGGCAATTGAGATCCACCCCGATCTGTTTGGCCAGTTCCCGGACATCTTCACTGATCTGAAATCCGGTGGCCAGTACAACCAGATCAAAATGTTCCTGATTCAGGGTACTGTCTTCGACAGATGCATAGGTAATGGTCAACCGGGCATCACCGGGTTTTCGAAACACGCTGTGGGGCCGACTTCTGACAAATTGGACCCCATAATCTTTCCGGCTTCTTTCGTAATAGCTTTCGTAATCCTTGCCGAATGTGCGCATGTCCATGTAAAATATGGTGGTTTCCATGCTGTCCTTGAAGCGTTCCTTGGTGACAATGGCTTCCTTGATCGCAAACATGCAGCATACACTGGAGCAGTAGGATGCGGCCCCTTTCTGCATTCCGCGGGACCCGACACACTGAATCCAGGCAATTTTTTCAGGTGTCCGACCGTCTGACGGACAGACCAGTTTGCCCTGCGTCGGTCCGGAAGCGGACATCATGCGCTCGTATTCCAGGCTGGTCAGCACATCCGGCTCGGTTCCATAACTGAAACAGTCCAGATTTTTTGGATCAAAAATGGATGCGCCCGGGGCCAGAACAACCGATGCGGCATGTATGTCAAAGCGGTTTTCACAGTCCTGGGGCAGAATCGCGCCTGCCGGACAGCACGCAGACAGTGCCGCGACATCCCGGCACCGATCCATGGCAATGGAATAGGCCTGTGGGGTTGCCTGGGGATAGCGCATACAGGTCGGGGCCCGATGATCCAGTCCCGGATTGAAATTGACACATTCCGGAAACTGTCTGTGGCATTCCCCGCAGGCGGTGCACCGGTTCAGGTCGATGTATCGGGGGGCTGTGGCCAGTGTTGCCGTAAAATTGCCGGCCTCACCGGTCAGTTGAATCAGCCGCGTCAGGGGCATCAGGTCGATGTACTGACTCCGGCTCGTTTCGGACAGGGTTGGTGAAACGGTGCAGAGATCACAGTTGTTGGT
>JBFXFK010000357.1:0-1330 GCA_050179135.1 Desulfatirhabdiaceae bacterium
TGTCCGGGTCCAGAAAGTACTGCCATCGCAGATGCATGCCATCCGCAGGCAGCCGTGCGCCCTCGACAAAGCGTTTCAGCATGTTGATGAGCCCCTTTTTCTGGGGCTGGTCCGGCAGACGGTCCACCACATTTCCGACGATGCCGTTTCGAATGGCATCCGGAAGCGCGCCAAAGCACCGGTTCAACCGGCTGGCCTTGAACCGGTCGTATCCGGCAAAACTTTCGTCCCCGCCTTCGCCGCTCAAACAAACCGTGACATATTGTTTGGCCTGCTGACACAACAGATACAGGGGAACTGCGGACAGGTCGGTCATGGGTTCATCCAGATGCCAGAGGGCCTGTTCCACATACTCGGGCTTCAAATTATCCAGCATCAGGACCTGGTGTTCGGTCTGGAAATAATCCGCCACAATTTTGGCATAATCCATTTCACTGAATGTTTTGTCTCGGTATCCGATGGTAAAGGTTTTCAAAGGGCCTGTGATATGCCGGCGCATCATGGCGACAATGGCGCTGGAATCCAGCCCGCCGGACAAAAACACTCCCAGCGGGACATCGCTGATCAGATGGCTTTTGACGGCAAAATCAAGCAGTTCACGTTCCTTCTCGACTGCATCCCCAAAGGTCATGGGTGGATAGATGCCGGTGAATTTGAGATCCCACCAGGAGATGAGCTGTGCCTGGCCATCTTTCCATGCCAGGTAATGTCCGGCCGGGATCTTGTGGATATCGGTAAACATGGTATCCGGCGCCGGTGTAAATTCAAAGCCCAGATAATCGAACAGGGCCTGGGGATTCAACTGTCTGGGAATTCGGGTATCTTCCAGAATGGCTTTGATTTCCGAAGCAAACACCAGCCTGTTGTTTTGGGCATAATAGTACAGCGGTTTGATGCCGATCCGGTCCCGCACCAGAAAAATGGACCGGGTATTGGCGTCGTAAATGGCAAAGGCAAACATGCCGCGCAGCCGGTGAATTGCGTCGATGCCCCAGGTTTCGTAGGCATGAATGATGACTTCCGAATCCGATCGGCTGACAAAGGTATGCCCCTTTTGAATCAGGTCATCCCGAAGTTCCTGAAAATTATAGATTTCGCCGTTGAAGACCAGGCAGATGGACCGGTCTTCATTGAACATGGGCTGTCTGCCCTGCTCACTTAAATCAATGATGCTGAGGCGGCGATGCCCCAGGGAGACGTCCGGACAGCAGAAAATGCCGTCCTGATCCGGCCCGCGATGGGTGATCTGTTGATTCATGCGCCGGATGAGTTCCGGGTCATTCCCGGTAAAGCCGCAAATGCCACACATATGTTTTACTCTTTGTGAAAT
>JBFXFK010000357.1:1430-3119 GCA_050179135.1 Desulfatirhabdiaceae bacterium
ATCACCGGCGTGAAGGCTTTAAATGCGCCGTATGCGGCAAGCTCTCCGGACAGACTGCCCTGCATGTCCATAATCAGGGTCATGCGATGTCGGGGCAAAAGAGTTTTGACGGCCCAGCCAATTAAGGCGCCTTCATGCAGATGGCCGTGGAGAATGACCGGGCGCTCTCTCAGAACGGTTTTTAACGTCAGAAAAAACAGCCGGATATCGGCCGGAAATTTGAACGGGGAGTATCCGGCCGTTGTTTTGCTGTATCCCGGAATCTTTTTTATCCGCCGGATATCGATGCCATCAACCGGATTGCCATGATGATAGGTACATAGAATGACCCGTATCGGGAATTGACGGAGTGCATCGATTTCATTCCGGATGCGGATGTGGCATCCCCGGTTTGAAAAAAACGGTGTCGGCGCGATATGAAGGACAGATATCTGATCGGTTGACGGTGTCAATTTAGCCTGAAATCTCCCGCATGACATCATACTGGCGATTGACATCGGCAATTTCGTCTGTTTTCCGTTCGGTTGTCCAGTCCAGCAAATCCGCCATGATTTCCGCAGCGCGTTCGATGGCCAGATCCCCGGGATGGCCAATGGTTCCCATGCCGGTTCGGCCAAAAATGACATCTCTCAGCCGAACGGCCATTTCGGTTTGAACCGCAAAAACGATTTCTGCGGCAATGGTGGGCCGGTTTGCAGACACCCGCTGCATCAGGGCCGGATTCTCATCGCATAACGCCATGACCGCCGGAATTTCCCGTCCAACCTGCATGACCATATTGTCGATCATGTCCGGCGCCAGTCTGTTCCCATACGATGCAACACAGTCTTGAGAAAATGCATGCCAGTCTTTGATATCGCCGCCGATCAACGGTGTCTGGTGTGTCCGGCAGGGAGAGTGGGGTTTTTTCAGCTTTTTTTCAATCAGATCAGCGGCCTGCTGCGCCACTTTCCGCCCGGTGGTGTATTTGGCGCCCAGAACCGTCACGATACCCTCGACGCCGTCGTATCGCCCGTGATCCACCACCTGATATTCGCCGGTTCCCTGATAGGTATCCGGCTTGATTTCCGATGCAATCAGCGGATAAAGCCCGGCCCATGAGAATCGCACGTCCGATGGCTTCAGATCGGCTGATGGCAGACAATCGTTGATGTCTTTCAAAAAATCCAGAATATCCGTTTCGGTGGGTTGAACCTGGTCTATGCCATGATGATACGGCACATCGGTCGTTCCAATCAGCGAACATCCCCGCCAGGGAATGATAAAAATATGTCGACCGCCACGATTGATCAGTCCTTCGATTTTTTTGTTTGTGGTCAGGGTGATGGCATGATCCGGATGAATGGACCGGGTGACGATATGCACCCCTTTTGAAAATGCCGAGGCCTGTTTTTTGAGTCGAAGTCGATGAATCTGCCCATTCAGTCCCGGAATAAACGGCCCGGATGCATTGGCAGTCATTTTTGCGCGAATTTCAAAAGAGTCTCCGGTTATCTGATCCCGGGCCTGTATACCCGATACCCGATCGTTTTTTTCCAGCAATTTGTCCGCACAGACATGATTGGCCACAACCGCGCCATGCGCCGCTGCGGTTTTGACAAATGCCAGTGTCATCCGCTCCGAATTGTGCATATGGGATTCCGGCAGGACATAGGCGCCGGTCAGCCCTGTCAGTCCGGCCAACTGCGG
>JBFXFK010000358.1:0-3098 GCA_050179135.1 Desulfatirhabdiaceae bacterium
CCACCTGGTATGACTTTTTTCTCGAAACCATCCTGAAATACATCCGGAATGGCGAGCACCATCTGATCATCGATGCATCGGAAATGAGCTATATCAGCTCCATGGGCATTCGCGCCCTGATGATCATTCACAGGGAACTCGGCCGGGTCAATGGCCGGTTTCAGATTGTGGATGCCCCGGATTTTGTCCGCAGCATCCTTGAAACAACCGGATTTGACTGCTGGCTGGCGGATGCAGTGCCATCAGACAGCCCCGGGCAGACCCATGCCGCGCCGGAGCAAACCGGATTATCCGGCATGACCCATTTTATCCTGAATCAAACAGGCAAGTTGATACTTCGACAGGTTCATGCCTGGGAACCCTGGAACACCATTGAAACCGGTAAAATTCAGCGTATTTCATTTTCCGAAACCGATTTTGGCCTGGGGATCGGGGTAGCCTCACCGGACCTGAAAAGCGCCCTGCCCCATTTTGGCGAATTTTTAACGGCATCCGGGCATGTGATCTGCCAGCCGCCGGATGAGCGGGGTCGTGCGGATTTTCTGTTGCGTGAAGGCACATTCGTTCCCGAATTGTTGTGCATTCAGGCACTGGCCTTCAGCGGCGACATGTCCCATCTGATCCGGTTTGAATCATCCGACAAGATTCCCGCAAATGCCGTGAGCCATATCATCGATCAGGCACTGGAGGTGACAGGTTCGCACATGATCGGGTTTGTCATGCTCGGTGAAGTGGACGGCCTGGTCGGGGCATCCCTGATTCGCTCTCCCGGTGAGATCGGCCATGCCATTGCCTTTCCGGAGCTTCGGGACTGGCTCAGCTTTTCCAGCGAACGCATGTATGTCCATGAGCAGGCCCTGATAACCGGTATTGCGGCCCGGGGCCAGTCCGTGGAAAATCACCGGCGGTTGTCCCCCCTGCCCTCCCGGCCCGATCTGGCGGTCCATATGCATGCCGCTGTGTTTCCCTATCAACCCATACCCAATGGCCTTCTGGATATCCAAACAACCGTGAACCGATTCTTCAATGGTCCATCACCCCGTGCCGTCATACACCTGATCGATGATGCCCGTCCCGATCGGCCTGGGAGAAAGCGCATTGATTCGCGGTGCATGCTGGTGCGGCCGGATCGATCTCCCGGAGGGATCCGCATGAGCCTGGTGATCAGTGCATTTACCATGGGACTCATTTTATCCCTCCTGTCGCTGGGCATGCTCATCACATTTCGAATGATCCGGTTTACCGATATTACGGTGGATGGTTCACTGACGCTGGGGGCTTCACTGGCCGCGGTTCTGATCGCACGGGGTGTCAACCCCTGGCTGGCCACGCTGGCAGCCGCCGGAGCCGGGGGGGTTGCCGGATACATGACCGGCATCTTGCACACCCGCTTCAAAATTCAGGAGCTGTTGTCCGGGATTCTGGTCATGACCGCCCTGTATTCCATCAATCTGCGGGTAATGGGAAAAAGCAATGTGCCGCTATTGAATGTCTCCACCGTGTCACTGAAACTGGAAACCCTGATGATCCAGGCTTCCGGCGGCACAGACAGGCTGAATATCCTGGGGTGGATGGCGCCGGTTTCGGATATTGCCGTGTTTCTGAGTACCCTTGTGATCTGCGTGACAATTGGCATTCTGTTGTATCGATTTTTGATGAGCCACTTTGGAACCGCGCTTCGGGCCGCCGGCAGCAATCCGCAGATGGTGCTGGCAATGGGGATAAACGACAAGACCATGATTGTGTTCAGCCTGATCCTGGCCAATGCTCTGGTGGCCCTGGCTGGATCGCTTCTGGCGCAATATCAGGGCTTTGCCGATGTTCAGATGGGCATCGGCATGATGGTCTGGGGACTGGCCAGCATCATCATCGGGGAGTCTCTGGTGGGCAGGGACCGTATCGGACTGAGCATCTGTGGGACCATTCTCGGGACCATTCTTTTCCGGCTTCTCATCGCCATTGCCCTGCGCTGGGGCCTCAATCCAAACGATCTCAAACTGGTCACGGCCCTGTTTGTCTTTGCCGCTCTGGTCGCACCATCCGGGTTGGCATCCCTTCGCCAAAAATTTTCAACCGGAAATCCATCATGCTGAAACTGACCGATATCAGAAAGACGTTTTTCCCGGATACGGCCAATGCGGTACGCGCGTTGAACGGGGTCAGCCTGCACATTGAAAACGGCAGTTTTACCGCCATCATCGGCACCAATGGCTCGGGCAAAAGCACCCTGTTGAATGCCGTTGCCGGAACCTTTTTGCCGGACCAGGGACAGATTCTCCTCGACAATCAGGATATGACGTCCTGGCCGGAATACCGTCGGGCCAGACGCATCGGGCGGGTGTTTCAAAATCCCTTTGCCGGAACGGCCGCCGGGATGACCATTGCCGAAAATATCGTGCTGTCCATGCATCGGGGCAAGCGTCATGGGCTGGGCAAAGCCGTGACACGGCAGGTCAAAAACGAGATTGCAGACCGGGTTCAAACACTGAAAATGGGGCTGGAGGATCGGCTGGACAATTCCATCGGCACCCTGTCCGGGGGTCAGCGCCAGGCCATTACGCTGTTGATGGCCACATGGAACCGTCCGGATCTGCTTCTTCTGGATGAACATACGGCAGCCCTGGATCCCAAAAGTGCGGCAAAAGTGGTTGAGCTGACCCGGGAGATTGTCGGCCGGGATAACCTGACCACACTCATGGTCACCCATGCCATGCAACAGGCCGTTGATCTCCCGGATCGCATCGTCATGATGCATGGCGGCGTGATTGTCGAAGATTATCGGGACGAGCAGAAAACCCGGGTTCGCATACCGGATCTGATGGCAGGCTTTGACCGGGTTGCCAGACGGCAATTTTTTGATGAATCCGTGGCTGCATTACTGGAAAAGCAGTATGGATAGTCTGTTCGGGTTACCAGAAGATTTGATTTGCAATTCTCAATAGAAATGGCATTTATCATGCTTGTTATCACCTGGTTAAGGGTTTCCGTTCAGACACGGGTATCAGGCATTTTTCGATTTAATTCTTCAAATCTATAAATAAATCAATCAGTTTCTGGCAATTGCCTACCAGATTATATGCTTCAAGAACCTGCCTACG
>JBFXFK010000359.1:0-3088 GCA_050179135.1 Desulfatirhabdiaceae bacterium
TCAAACTCGAATCCGACACCCCGAAGGGAGAGAATCCGTTCCTTCATTGCAGTATTGGGCGCCCGTTTGGCCATTTCATCAATCAATTCCTCATACTGGGGAATGATGCTTTCAAAAACCAGATCCCCTTCGATACAAATGGTAGGCAGAACCTTGCCTTTTAGTTCGATGAATTTTCCCACGCTGTCCTTGTTTTTGATCGACCACTCTTTATACTCGATCATTTCCTGAACATCACTGGGCAGTGCCGCGATCGACTCCATCATGTAGCCGCAGGCAGCACATTGTACACTATCCAGAGTCAGAACATCGATTTGTATTTTTTCGCCTGCCATAATCCGAATCCTCCTTAACGTTTAACCATCACCAAGATTCGGGATACTTGGCATAATATTGTTCGTACCAGTCACGGGCTTCGATTGCCTGATCCATATGTTCCACCGGAACATCGTAGGGCATGTCTCAGCCAGGTGCGAAGGTAAATCCATGCTGACCTCCTGCAGCAAGACTGACAATGGCATCCTCTCTGGAGGACAGCAACCCGAGACTTAACGCAAGCGTCAGTTTCAGGTTTCCGCCAAATCCGACACCATGTTTTCGGGCCATATCCCGGACAAAAACCAGATTCAACTGTTCGTCAATGGCAAATCCATGTGTTCCCAGGGTACAGACATCTTCCATCACCTTGGTGCAGTCGCCGCAGATAAAAAATGAAGATGTCTTTCCGGCGGCATGAATGGTTTTGATGGCTTCCTGGCAGTTCGGGGTAACGAATTCCTTGAATGTTTCAGATTTGATCTGTGAGGCAACCGGATCCACGATGGCAATAATGTCGCAGCCCATGTCGGCATAAAACTGGGCCGCGCGTGCGCCGACCTGACCGGCAAATTTGATGACGTCGTGAGCAAATTCCTTCTTTTTATACACATCCGTAAAAATACGAACGCCGGCCAAATGAGACGCCAGTGTCAGCGGGCCGCAAAAAAGCCCCATCATCGCACAGTCAAGCTCTTCGAGTTGCGGTTTTGCAATCCGGGCGGCTTCAAAAATGGTCGGCCACCGTCCGGAATCCTTTGAGGGAAGTGTAAGACCGGCTTCAGACGGCGTCTTGCCGGAACATGGATGGTTGGTAACAGATGGAACATTGTCAGGCCACCATTTCAGATCACACCCGATGGAATTGGCTTCTACCGACAAATCGAAAAGCAGCGGTATCCCATCAGCCTTGTAGCGTTTGGCCGTGTGAACAACTCCTTTTGCAAGGAGATTTGGATCCTTCAGCATCTTTTCCGCCGGTTCATTGATCAAAAATGCACAATGAACACCAGCGTAGGGCACCCACGGGGCTTTTGGCGTTCTTTTGCCCCGGTAGGCATCTAACAACATCTGTTTGGCCATGATACGTTTCCTTTCTTGGTGTTAGCAGTTATTGCCTCCATATTCAGAAAAAATTCTCCCCCGCGCCACCTCCCTTCATATATGGTATATGGGCATAATTCGCGATTTTTCAACCTTGCAAAAACGCAGATTATTTCTTCTGACAACAGACTCAATTACTCCAGCAACATGATGGCATAATAATTGAATGCCTCATCTTTGTTGAAGGCCACCCGGGATGTCATCCCCAGATTCTTCAGTGTGCCAATGACATCGATGGAAAAAGATTCGATGGATGGCCTTTTTTCCTGGGGAAACCGGCAGTCTTCCGGGTATGCACAGGTCTTGCACAGTGCACAGCATTCCCCCACCAGGCTGAACGCCTTGTAATATCCCTCCAGAAACAACATCCGCTCCAGACTCAGCATTCCTTTCCAGCATTTGACCTGAACATCACGTTTATGACCATTATTCAGATAAAAATCGGAATGGCTCTTGCGTCCGGCCATGAGCAGCGCCACGGAATATTCATTGATAATTTTTTGCGATTTTTCCGGCCCCGGGGTTGCCGGCGGGCAACACCACGAGCTGTTGTAGTTTTTACACCCGTACCGGCATTTCAGATGCACCCATTCCGCCACAATAATCTTGTCAACACTGAACGGGGTGATGTCATTCAAACCATGACTCAGTCCTTTTTCCCGCAACCGGTTCAACAGATCACGGGAAATTCCCTCTTGTGTTTTGAATTGAACCAGATTGGTTGCTTTCAAAGGCTTATTCTGCATCATGGCATCCCTTCTCAATCCCGTCTTTCAGAAATTGAATGCAAACATCTTTTGGAAGCGCCAACTCCATGGCGACTTCCGCCGCTTTCAGTACGCCTGCCGGAATAGTGCAGGATGGATGACATCCGGATTTTTCGGCCATGACATAAACCGGATTGCGGGTCATGGGTAAAAAAATGTCCCGAAGGGATAATTCGGTGAGTAACGCCGCCATTTTTTGAATTTTGTCACATTCACAACCGGACATTTCAATCGATACCATCCGTCCAGCCTGTTTACGGGCAACAATCCGACAGGGAAAACCACATATGCCCGGGTCAGCGGCAACATGTGATTCCGGCAATTTGTTATCGGTTGGGGAAGACATATTGAAAGTTCCGTGTATAAGGAAAATATACAATGTATTTCAATCCGTAGTCGGAAATACATTTTGATTAAGCGTTAAAAGATTCTTTTCTTTTCTACCCAGGTTGGTATCCGTATTCTGATCGAATGCGTACAAACCTGTCGATACCAACCCCCAAGTCAGTACCCCGGCAGGCAACCCCCCATCATTCTTTCAGGTCATTTACTTTGTCATAATCATCAATCAGTGAATATCTCGAATTTGCACCGGCAAATGAACCTTGCAGACGATCCCGAAGCCGGCGCAATCCGATTATTTTTTGCCGCGATCTTGATCCATTTATCTATTGATCCAGAATCTCATCCCGGACAATGCCCCGCAGATGCGGGAAGGGATCTGTCATATGCGGCAATTGCATGGCTTCCATAAAATCCTGCTGGAATGTCGGCTCGACCGTCAATTCGACATATTCCACATTTCGGGAACACCAGTTGGCCTCAACCCGTTTTTTGACATTCAAAAGCGCGGCCCGGCATCCGTCACCGGCGGCATTGCCCACACTTTGAATCATTTCAAT
>JBFXFK010000360.1:0-3078 GCA_050179135.1 Desulfatirhabdiaceae bacterium
TTCCTTGATTTTGAGAATGCCAATGCCATATTCTTCATTGGCCAGAGTGAATGTCAGGTATTTGCCTTCGCGAATCGTCATGGCGTTAATGGCCTGATCGAGCTTTCTGGCAAGGGTTTGCATAGGTTTTCCTTCCATTTTGTAATTTAATTTTTCCATCGCTTTTCAGATAATGATTTTGGGAAGGCAGCAGGGAGAGGATAGGCCTTTTTTGGCCATCCCCGACCGATCCCGTTGGCAGTATATACTCAAAATTTTGATAATTCATCGTCATCAAACGGAATCAGCTCGTTGGGTGAAATCTCTTTGGTCCCGGATGACCCGAGTTTACGGATCTGAACCGGATGAACAGGTTGTTGTTTTGAATTCATTGATGTTTTTTTTGTTGAGAATTCTTTCTTGACTGCTTTTTGGGGAACGTGTTGTGCGCCGCCGACAATTTCAACCAGTTTTTCCACCATCCCTTTCATCTCATGGGCCTGAGCATTCAACTCTTCCGAAGCGGATGCCGATTCTTCGGCATTGGCCGCATTCTGTTGCGTCACGCGATCCATTTCCGTAACCGCTGTATTGAGCCCCTGAATACCCTGAGCCTGTTCGGCGGAAGCGGTGGATATTTCTGCCAGCAGTTCACCAACCCGTGTCGTGCTGACAGAAACCCGTGAGAATGCCTCGCTGGTACGATCAACCAACTGAGAACCTTCCTTGACTTTTTTAATTGTCCCTTCAATCAGCTCGGAAGTTTGACCGGCGGCCTCAGCAGCCCGTCTTGCCAGATTGCGAACCTCGTCAGCCACGACGGCAAATCCGGCTCCGGCTTCTCCGGCCCGAGCTGCCTCAACAGCCGCATTCAACGCCAGCAAATTGGTCTGAAACGCAATTTCATCGATGGTCTTGATAATTTTGGATGTTTCCTCACTGGCTTTGGACATGTCCTTCATAGCCCGTGTCAACTCGGTCATGGATGCATTGGAATTTTTAACGATTTGAACGGCTTCAGACATCATGGAATTGGCCTGTCCGGCATTGGCGGCACTCTGCCTGGTCATGGATGACATCTCCTCAAGGGAGGAAGCTGTTTCTTCTATCGAAGCAGCCTGTTCCGATGCACCTTCCGCCAGAGATTGACTGGCTGCCGACACCTCGGCCGAGGCAGAAGAAACCTGATCCGCACCATCGTTCAGGCCGTCAATGACCCGGTAGATGGGCCGCGTCAGGCTTCTGGAAAAATACAGACAGCTTAAAATGGCAATGACCAGAAAAATGGCGGCCATGATCGATATGGTGTTACGGGTGTCATAAATATCCGCCAGAAACTCTTCTGTTGGCTGTGTCACACCAATGGCCCATCCCGTGATCTCAACAGGCGCAAATCCGGCCAGTTTCTGGATTCCCTCAAACCAATAGGTTTCCACACCGGTCTCCCGGGCCAGCATCTTGTCCACAAACCGTTTCATCTCCGGTATCGTGGTCAGATTCAACGCCAGAATGTGTTGGGAATTCGGATGCACCACACATAGGCCGGTTTCGTCGATCAGAAAACAATATCCGGTTTTCCCCAATTTGACAGACAGAATTTTTGCAGACAGAATATCGGTTTTCATGACCAAACCCAATACACCGGCAACTTTTTCGGACTTTGTCATGACGGGGCATGCAATGGTGATGACGGGCCTGCCGGTTTTTTTTGATTTGACCGGCTGACCGATATTGGCTTTTCCGGTTTTGGCTGTTTGAAAATAGGGGCGATCTTTGACAGAAATCCCCTTATATCCCCCTCCAACACCATCCGAAAATATGGCGCCTTCAAGATCGCAAACAAAAATGCCTTCATAGTCAGACCCGATCTGTTTCATGGCACTGGCCAGTTTCGTGTCAAGCATGGATATTTCCCTGCCGGAGAAATCCACACCCGCCAGATCGATTTTTGATACCGCTTCTATCGTGGTATTTCCCACAGATAACTCCAGAGCAATCTTCAGCTCTTCCTTCAACAGCATGTTGACCATTTCCGCCAGGCTGACAGCAATATTGGTCACACCCTCCCGGGCAGATTTTTCAAGGGACCGGGATGCTTTAAAGACGGAAAACGCGCCAATTGCCAGCATGGGGATCAGGACCATGACAAGTCCACCCATGATCAGTTTGAAACCCAGTGACTTCCTTTTCATTATGAGGCGACTCCTGCTAAAAAATTGGAACTGCATGTTGTAAACAGATTATTGGCACTTTGACAAAAAACTTGACCAAAAAATGGATTTTCTTTTAACACATTAAAATTATGATTATTTTTGATACAAATGGGAGGATGAGCTTAAAAATGCCGCAGATAAAAAAGGAATCGGATTGCGTTGCCAGTTGGGGTGTTGTAAAGAATATGGAGATAAAATTCAAGAATAGTTTCAAAAGATATAAAACATGAAAGGCAAATATCTGATGAATGCGGATAACAATGCCACTCCCGCTGTTCAATTAAAAAGCTGCCTGGTGACACCACCCTGCAACTGCATTGACACACTGGCTGCTTTGCTGGATGGTATACCTGTGGCCAGCCTGATGATTGATTCGAATGAGAATGTGGTCATCTGGAACAAAGCCTGTGAGACATTGACCGGTTTGCCCCGGGAGGAAATGTTGAACAGGCCTCTGACATCCGATTTTCTTCTGATCAATCAGATGGATGCAAAGCGAGGAACAAATTCAAAAGATTTTGTAACCAGTTCCATTGTTCAAAACGGCTTTGAAGTCACTCATGAAATGGTCCTCCGTGGTGAAAAACGCAGCATTTTTGTTACCGTTACAGATGTATACGATCATCTTGAAAACCGCATCGGTGTATTACAGACCCTTCAGGATATGACGGACAAACGGCAATTGCTGAATCAGCTTTATCAGGCCCAAAAAATGGAATCACTGGGGTCGCTTGTTGCGGGGATTGCGCATGAAATCAATAATCCCGTCAATCTGGTTCTGTACAATCTGCCACTTCTGGAAAAAATTTTTGCCGATGTCCTGCCGGTTCTTCAGGCAAATGCCGTCCATGAACCCGATAAACGGTATGGCGGGCTGCCGTACCCC
>JBFXFK010000361.1:0-3004 GCA_050179135.1 Desulfatirhabdiaceae bacterium
TTACGCCATACTGTGAAGCGGTTCACCATGAGTCGGCGTCACGCGGATATGAAAACACGCCGGAGCGCAAGCGCCGCTTTGAAAAGGAAATGCTGTTTTTTCAAACCAGATGGAAAGATGTTCTGGATGCGGGAGATCCGTATTATAATGTCAATCTGAGCCTGAAATCGGAGGATTTTGCCATCCGGATTTGAGAGGTTTCATATGCACATCCAAACATGGGTTACCGTGATATGCCTGATGATCGCCTCGCAGGCACTGGGCCAGGACGGGTTTACCCCGGTCGATCGGGACAGAATGATCCGAATGGAAACCAGACTTGAGGAAACAGGCAAACGCCTGGATGACCTGAGAATCGATACCAACAAGCGGTTCGAGGAGTTGCGGGCGGATATGAACAGCCGTTTTGAATTGGTTGACAAGCGGTTCGAACAGGTCAATCAGCGGTTTGACGATATTGTCTCCCTGATGACGGCCATTGTGTCCGCATTTGCCGGTGTGGTGATCATGACAATCGGATTTGCACTGTGGGACAGATGGACCATGATCCGGCCGGTAAAAAGCGGATTGAACGGGTGGAGGAAACCTTGGCCAAGGACAGGGACATGCTTCATAAACTGATCGATGCGCTTCGCAAATTATCTCAGGACGATGACAGGCTGGCCAGTGTCCTGAAATCCTTTTCGCTGCTGTAGCATCCACATGACGTGAATCGAAACATGCTGAATTGAATGAATTTGACCACCTTTAAAATCAGGGCATTTTGTGACCATCACAGCCGGTTTCTGCAGATCATGGCAGCCGGTCTGCTGTTGCGCCTTCTGGTCATGCCGTTTTTTGCACATGTGGATTTTCTTTCCGAGTATGCCCGGGTGTTCAAAAGTATTTCTTCAGGCAATGTATTCGCCTATTCCTCGCGAATGGTTCTGTCCCTTATCGAAATATCCTGGATGACCCTATGTCTGCCCCTGATTTCGGATGGGGGAACCACCTTTTTGCTGGGAAATTCATCCCAGGCAACCGCGGGACTGTCGGAATATTTTTTGTTTGTCAGCGACCCCGGAATTTATCGAACACTTTTTCTGCTCAAAATCCCTTACCTGGCGTTCGATCTGGGCACGGCTGCCGTCCTGTTTCAAATATTTTCTGGCAATGACCGAAAATGGACAGCCCTCAAACTGTGGCTGTTCAATCCCGTGACACTGTATGCCTTTTATTTTTTTGGCCGGTACGAATCCGTCCCGCTGTTTTTCATTGCCCTGACCCTGTTGATGCTGGTCAGACAAAAACACCTGCTGGCGGCACTGGTATTTGGCATTGCACTGAACTGCCGGGAAATCAATATCATCTATGTCCCGCTGTTGCTCCTGTCCCTGGCAGCCTGGCCACTCTCATTCAGACAGCTTGCCAAAACCGTTTTTCCGGCCACTCTGATCATCCTTGGCTGCTATCTTCTGCCCCTGGAAATCAAACATCTGGCCCATGTTCAGCCACAGGTTATGACGCAGTTGAAAACAGAATCGGATTTTGGTCATGCGCTCTTCGGCATGCGGTATGGTTGGCTGATACCCTTCATTTTTTCCTATTGCGGCATTTGTTTGTGGCTGATTGAATCCCGGCGCGACCTGTTTTACAAATTTACCCTGTCCGCATGTCTCGTCATGATCAGTTTTTTACTTTTTGTGGCCCATAGCGCCCATTATGTCTCCTGGATGATGGTTTTTCCCATTGTGCTTCTGGGACTGGACCGGAATACGCTCAGGCCCCTGGTGCTGTTCTGCTGTGCCTGGATTCTGTTCTGGGCATTTCGGACCGATGCCGGCGTGTTTACATTGTTCCTGGCCTCGCCCCTGTCCATGAATTTCTTTGGATGGCGGACACTCCCGCAGGTTTATTCAGACCATGTGGGGCACCAGTCTCTGATCAACCTGGATATGCTGATTCTGATCGCACGCAATATTTACGGGGCCTGCCTGGCCTATCTGGGTTACCAGGCTGTGAGGGTGGAGGTCATTTCCCGTGGTTAGCCGACTGGTGTTTGGAATACTTGCGCTGCTGTTGATGTCATCGGATATTCGGGCGGATACGGATGTGCTGATGGCCTTGTCCGATGAATCCGCCTGGCAGATAAATGACATGCGTCGCAAAACTCCGGGATGGATGGAAACAACCGGACCGGATCCCTATGTGATCTCACCGGTGATGGATGTTCCGATACAGTCGATCGGCGGATTTTACGGCCGACTGATCATTCAAAACAGCCCGGACCCGGTTTCGTTTCAGCTTTTTTACGAGACCGGAACAGCAGGGTTTGCAGAAATCAGAAGTTACCGGTTTCAGGTGCCTTTCAGGGAAGGAGATATAACCGAGTTTTTTCTGCCGGCTGATTTTTATGTCGCACACGCATTGCTTTCTGCAGATGCAACCCTTCAACGCATCCGACTGGATGTGGACAATTGCACCGGGTGCCGGATACAGATACAGTCCATTGAAATCCGGACACAATCAGAAGCATCGATGACCGATCTGATTCCGACCGATCTGGTTTATCCCATCGTGGAAAAAAACATCACCGCCGACATATCGCAGATCGGCCCCTGGCAGACCCATGACATGACTCCCCATGCAGATGGTGATTTTGTCATCACCGGGGATGATCCTTACCTGTTATCCCCCTATCTGAATGCCGGATTGACACATGTCACCGGCATTTTTTTCAGGCTGGAGATGGACGGCGCGGACCGGTGCCGGTTTCAGCTTTTCTGGAACAGCTATGGCCAGGACTATGATGAACGGCACAGCTTCTGGTTCAATGCTGTTTTTCAGAATGGTACTGCCGAGTTTTTTATCCCGCTGGTTGTGCTGCCAAAAGACGACATCCTGAAAACCATTCGACTGGATATTGATGGCTGTATGGGATGCCGATTCAAAATTCTGTCTGCCAGACTGGTTGAAAACGAATTTGAAGCCATGAAACCGCTGACCCCCAGACAGATCATGTATT
>JBFXFK010000362.1:0-2996 GCA_050179135.1 Desulfatirhabdiaceae bacterium
TTTCGGTCCAGTGCCGTCCCGTCGTTTCGGGCGCTCTCTGGGAATTGACTTGACGCCTTTCAAAACTTGCAGCCTGAATTGTGTCTTCTGCCAGTTAGGCCGTACGCAGCAAAAAACCTTAGAAAGGAAAGCGTACGTCCCCACAACCGATGTCATTGCTGAGATAAACCACTGGCTTCAAACCGATGGCAATGCGGATTACCTGACCCTTTCCGGATCCGGCGAACCCACCCTTAATACCGAGTTTGGCCGGGTACTGGCGTTTCTTCGCGACCAGCCCATTCCGTCGGCGCTGTTAACCAACGGGACACTGCTTCACTTGCCGGATGTTCAGGAATCCGCCGCCCTGGCCCAGGTGGTCAAAGTCTCACTGAGCGCCTGGGATCAGAAATCTTTCGAGTGGGTCAACCGCCCCCACCCGCAACTTGCATTCGAATCATTTTTCGATGGGTTAAAACAATTCCGAGAAGGTTATGATGGTCAGTTGTGGCTGGAGGTGTTCCTGCTTTCAGGCATCAACGCCATGGCCAGAGATGTTGAGAAAATTGCCCTCTTGGCACGTCAGCTGAAACCGGACCGCATTCATCTCAACACTATCGCCCGGCCGCCGGCCGAGAATTTTGCCGCTGCCGTATCCATGAAACAGATGGAAGCGCTCGCCGGCTTGTTCGACCCGCCGGCGCGGATTGCCGCCGTGTTTAGCAGCGAACGTTCGAAAACGATTAAAGCCAATGAAGAAACCATTCTCGCCATGCTTAGACGTCGGCCCTGCACTATCAAGCATATCCAAACGGCATTTGGGATGCACATCAACGAGGTGTCTAAATACCTGGGTGTGCTTATGAAGAAGGAAGAGATTAACGCCGATTCAAAAAACCAAGAGGTGTATTACCGGTCCATTTGAGTGGTCGTTTATTGCTTCTTTAGTCAGGTGGTGCCTCCCGCCGTCCACCATTAAAAGGGACTCAATGGGTCTTGGAATTGTGATTTATTAAACGGATATATTATTATGAACGGTGATTGTTATAGAGTAACATATATCAATTCTGATAAAGAAGAAAAAGTCGAATTTGTAAAACTTCGTGGGGATTGTGCCAAATTTGGAATGGACAATATTGTAAAAGTTGAACCTGCATTTATTAGAGTTTTCCCAGAGGTTGACAAGGCTGTTATTAGAAGTTCTATTGAAGCAAGAATTCAGAAAGGAAAAAAAGACTCCGGAGACAAAAACACACAATTTTCAAAAAACGTTGGTGTATGTGGTTTGTGCTATGCCTCTACATGTACACATAATTGTTTCAAATGAAAAAGGTTGAGCATTCTCGTTAATGAGAAAGGATCGTTGATGAGTAAAATTAAAACAACTCATGTATTTACCTCGGAATCTGTCGGCAAAGGTCATCCGGACAAACTTTGTGATGTGATATCCGATGCCATCTTGGATGCTTGTCTGGAAAAAGACCACCGCAGTCGGGTGGCTTGTGAAACCATGGCCGGATTCAATCTCGTTGTTAATGTCGGTGAAATCACTTGCCATGATTTCAAAAACATCGATACGGAAAAAATTGCCCGGCAAACAGTCAGGGACATGGGTTACGATAATCCAGAGCTGTGCTTTTATCACGATTCTTTTGAATATTTGTCAAGAATTCATGGTCAGTCGCCTGACATTTCACAAGGGGTAACCGAGGGTGAAGGACTTTACGAAGAGCAAGGCGCCGGCGACCAGGGCATGATGTTTGGTTATGCCACCAACGAAACGCCGGAGATGCTACCTGTCCCCATTGCTTTCAGCCATCGTCTTCTTAAGCGTTTCGAGCAATTGCGTAAGAATAAAACGATCGATTATCTTCGCCCGGATGCCAAGGCGCAGGTATCGGTTCAGTATGATGGCGGCCGTCCGCAAAAAATCACCTCGGTTGTCGTCTCGCACCAGACCGGATATGTCCCGGCCGAGCGTGTTCGAAAGGATATCATCGATGTCATCCAAGAAGAGTTGTCTCCATCTGGATTGCTAGGCGAGGATACCGACTATTATGTGAACCCCACTGGCAGCTTTGTCCTTGGGGGGCCGTTTGCTGACGCAGGATTGACAGGCCGCAAAATAATCGTCGACACCTATGGTGGAGTTGGCAGTCACGGCGGTGGGGCGTTTTCTGGCAAGGATCCATCCAAAGTGGATCGATCCGCAGCCTACTATGCCCGCTATGCAGCCAAAAATATTGTCGCTGCCGGCCTGGCTGACAAATGCGAAATACAAGTTGCCTATGCCATCGGCGTAGCCAAACCACTCTCCATCAATATCGACACCTATGGCACCAACCGTGTCGATGAGAATGAAATCCAGGGCATTTTGGAGGATGGCGACCTATTCGACTTCCGCCCTGCAGCGATTATTGACCAGTTGAATCTACTCAAACCCGAAGGCTGGTGCTATGCCCAAACCGCAGCGTACGGACATTTCGGAAGAGATCGTTTCCCTTGGGAAAAGACCGACAAGGCAGAGGTTCTCAGGCAGGTATTAAATAAAATAAAAGCCGCTTAGTTTGACAATCAATGAACGGTGAGCATCGGTAAACAAATTATGTGTCTGATAAGTATGTTCTGGCTATCTCACAAATACGGACCTCATCGTTACGTGTGTTAGCTTGCCATAACAGCCGACGGACTCTATTTGGGCGGGAATCTATATGTTGTGGTCGGCCATTTTGCCTTGATGTACAGATTATAAAAACAAACCTGGTGCGTTCTCAAAAAATTCTATTTTCAAGATTTGTACAGGTAAGCAAACGCCTTGAAACGCTTTAAAAACTTGTATTTTCAGCTATCTACAGAATTGTCAATTTGTGGCGATAAACAGACCATATCCCAATAGGCGGTGCTTGGGCATATGGTATTGTTATGTTGCTGATTTTATTATGTTGTTAATTCTTTTCTTCATTTGATTCGATTTCATTCCACAAAAGATCAAAAATCCTTTTCATTCCTCTGATTCA
>JBFXFK010000363.1:0-2987 GCA_050179135.1 Desulfatirhabdiaceae bacterium
ATGGCATGGACAGCGTTCATATCGGCCCCTGGTGGCAGCTTTGCACCAAAGGCCGATTCCCAGGCCGATTTGTCAGCAGCTTGCTTTTTATCCAAAACAGCAACAGCAGCTATATTACTCGCGGGAGAATATACCCCTTCCCCCGGGGTGGCAATGGTCTTCCCTCCGATGGAAACCCATTGTCCGCCTATGAGAATGGCCACGCCGTTAATGGCCGGAATGTTGCCAGTTGCGGAAACGGCATCGTTGCCAAACAGGGGAACATGGCCGGATATGGCAACCGGCTTTTCCGCATGTGGCATATCATTGCCTGGAGTGGTCATTCCGGCATGGCCATTGATGGGCATGTTGCCATCCAGGGCAGGTGCAGGGGTTCCGTCAATGGCATCCTGCCCCGGTGTGGTAGTCGATGGATCCACAGCGGTTCCTGATTGAACCGGATCGGCCGGTGCGTCATTCGAATTGTGAATAATCGGTTGAACAACAAAACCCGGTATCTGATACCGCCGCTTTCCATCCGGTCCACATATCGCAGACAGCAGGCCTGCACCGGTCAATGCCTTGATTGACCGGCAGACATGGGGTTTTGAAATACTGGTGGCTTTGTGAAAGTCTGCCAGGGTCAATATCTCCCCGGGCCTTGATACGACCACCAGCAGGCACCGGATTTGTTCGGAGTGCAGCCGGCGCCTGGTCAGGATTTCCAGAAGACCCACATCGATCTCAACAGCCTTGCCCATCATCACCTCCCGGGCCAGGTGTGCTGGCAAATGTCATCAGTGCGGATAATACCGATATGGGCATGCGGTTGAATACTGAAAACAATATCCTGAGCGCCCGAATCTGAAGCCATCCAAAGGAGAACATAAAGCCGTCATGAATCAGATGAATGGATGTCATGGCTATCACTCCTTTCAATTGCTTTTTCCAGGTTTTCTGCAACCCGGTCCAGTATCCACGAAACCGCGCCAACCACATTGACATTTATCTCTTCGGAATCCATATCCATCAGACCGCCGGACACGAATTTCAAGACATCGACCATCGATAATACCTCCCACGACGGTCCAAAGGAAACAGAACCGGGTTGATCGGAATGGTCGTTCATGGCTGCCCCCCTTTCCGGTGGTCATGTAACCGAAGCCGTCTTCCTTCCGGATCGATTCTGCAGGAAGACAGCCAGGCATCGATGTCACGATCAAAATAGACGATTCGTCTGCCGACTTTATGATATGCGGGTCCACGCCCCAAAATCCGCCAAATGGCCAGAGTATTCGCCTGAATCCCGATCATGTTTGCTGCCTGGATACTTGAACGGGGTGTGTCCTCATGGTGCGGCAGCCTGTTATCAACCGGATTTTGCTTCATGATGCACCTCCTTTGCCCAGCTTTACCCCGTTTTGTTTCATGATGTCCCGGGCGTACAGGGCCAGATCGATGAATGGCAGATACCAGAAGTCCGGGCAATCCATGACCTCAAAAAAGATTTTGAACCGGTCCAGGGATTTCTGCATTCCCTTTGATCGGGTTCTGGGATGCTTTTTGACCCAGGGCTCACCATGAATTAAAGTGGACACAAACGCGGCTGTAGCGGTCATGAACAAATCTGTGTTACTGGCGTGATACCGGATTGAACTGATCATGGAATACAGGCTGTTTTCCGCAAACGGGTTTTCCTGAAAGGAGGGACTGTCCGGTTCGGACTGTTCATAGACTTTAATCCGGAATGTGTTGTGCTGCTCTTTACACATCTTCTGGAAAACGTCTATGGCCGTTTGCGCATCATGCAGAGAATAGAAATAGGTTTTGTGGTCCGGCTCCTGAGATGCATGGATCTGCACCTTCTCATGACATACGGCAAACATGATTGTGTCGATCGCACGCCGTAGGTCATGGGGTGTCAGAGGACGATTGACATCCGGTCGCCAGGTTTCCGGTTGTTCGATGGGCAGGGTTTCAGGCTGTGTTGTATGGCTCATGGAGTCACCTCCAGGCTTTCAGCCAGTTGGCCGATGATTGTAGAGAGGCCTTCACATTCATCCAAATCCATCCCCGGGTTTATTGCCAGCAGATCGGCCAGGAATGTCAGTGATTTCCGGACGGCCTTTGCCTGGTCAAGCTGCTTGTGCAACCAGGTCAATTCGTCTTTGGTGATGGTGACGGTATTATCTGTCATTGCGTCACCTCCGATATTGCCGCCCTGGTAAAAAATTCTGCAATCAGTAAATCAATTTCATCAAGACCGGCAGTTTCAATCTCTGGTCCAAAAATTTCCGCGACTTCAATATCATCGAGCAGACATGCAAATTCGTTTGACGTCAAAGGACGATTGACATCCGGTCGCCAGGTTTCCGGTGGCAGGTGTTCAGGCTGTGGTTCTGGTGCGGGTGATTCGGTGGGGGTTACTGTTTTCGACATTTTTTGTTCCTTCCAAAAAAGAAGTGGTGAGATTTGTCGCGGTCCAGTAACAGACCGCCCCATGCCTCGCGACATGGGGAATCTCACCACACTGTAAATGCAAAAGTGAATACAAATAAAAAAAGGCCATCTTTCGGGCGCCCCTTTCCGGTTACTGATAAATTTTCGACGGTTTTATCTTTCCATTATTTTTCCATGGAAATCAAGAGAAAAATGATGGGGATATGGTAGGCCTGTCGAAATTTACAGCCGGGTCATGGGGATGGAGTGGATATTTCGCGGATAAATTCAGCCAGCTCTTTATGTGTCATATCTTCCCGATCGGATTTGCTGTAAACCATCAGGAGGGTTATGGATGATTTCCACGTCATGGGATAATAGATCATGCGGTATCCGCCGGCTTTGCCTTTTCTGGCGTTTGAGTTTTTTACCCTGAGTTTTCGAATGCCATTGGTTCCGATCATGACATCGCCGGACTCGGGATTTTGAATCAATGCGGAAATGGCATCCTGCAAGTCATGCCTGATATCCGGATATCGTTTGGAAAGCTTTTGAACAGCCTTTCGGAA
>JBFXFK010000364.1:0-2979 GCA_050179135.1 Desulfatirhabdiaceae bacterium
GGGATTCCATCGGCTTTGTCTTTCAGGCGCCTTACCTGATTCCCTTTCTGGATGTGACAGACAATGTGGCCCTGCTGCCCATGCTGGCCGGTCACTCAAACCGCGATTCGCGCAAACAGGCTGTTGACCTGCTCCATGCACTGGATGTCGGCCATCGGGCCCAGGCCATGCCGTCCCAATTGTCCGGTGGCGAGCAGCAGCGTGTGGCCATTGCCCGGGCACTGGTGAACCGGCCGCCGGTCATACTGGCGGATGAACCCACAGCCCCCCTTGACAGTGAACGGGCCCTGGCTGTAATCCGCATTCTCAATCAGATGGCCCGTCAGTACGAGACCGCCATTATTGTTGTCACGCATGATGAAAAGATCATCCCCACCTTCAAACGCATTTACCATATCCGGGATGGCCGAACTTTGGAAGAGGACGGTGAAGGCCGGAGTTTGGAATAGGGCATGGGAACATATGACTGTCAGAGAGTTGCTGGAACGTCATCCATCGATGATACGCTTTTTTACCCGACATCACATGAAGTGTGTGGGATGTCCGACCGAAGCCTTTCATACCCTGGAAGATGTCGTCCGAATTCATAATATTACACCCAAGGCCCTGTTGGACAATCTGGAGACTCTCATGGAAGACGATCCGAAACCGGGTAAATGAGAAACATATGCCATCATCAAAGCAGGAGAAAGAACCCGTGAATACAGCGCCAATCAGAGAATGCGGGCCAATGGAAATTTCCGAAGAGGATGTTCTGGTGGCCATGAAAACCATGCAGGGATATATCGATATTACGCCTGCCGATTTCAGGGAAATTTATCGGATGGCCTATGCCCTTGCAAAAAATCGGTTGATGAACAATCTGAAAGCAGCCGATGTCATGTCGTCTCCGGTTCATGTTATACCGGCGGAAATGGATTTGGTTAATACCGCGATGCTACTGGCCGAACAGAACGTCTCCGGGGCTCCGGTGGTCGATGGGGATGGCAGAATTATCGGCGTCATCTCGGAAAAGGATTTTCTGATCAGAATGGGCGCGGATCAAAGTGGTTCATTCATGCAGGTCGTTGCATCCTGCCTGAAAAACAGGGGATGCCTGGCAACCCCTCTGCGTAACCAGATTGCCCGGGATATCATGACGACTCCGGCAATCGTTCGCACCCCGGATATCTCCATTGGCGCAATCGCGACCCTGTTCATGGAAAAGAAAATCAACCGCCTTCCGATTGCCGATAGCGATGGACATCCCATTGGCATTGTCACCCGCCTGAATCTGATCAATTCCTGGTGCGCACTCGGCTGAAAGGGGAAAACCATATGCGTTATTTCGAAAAAATGCGGGGGCATACCCAGAGCCCGCCGGGCGTTGGACCAGCCGAAGTCATCTGGTCCGGAATCGGCGGTTTTTTGGGCCTGGCCGCGGTCAGCCTGCTCCATTTTCAGCTTCTGGACCCCGTCGGCCATATGATGATCATCGGCTCCTTCGGGGCCTCGGCCGTGTTGATTTACGGCGCCATCCGCAGTCCACTGGCACAACCCCGTAATCTGATCGGCGGCCATGTCCTGTCTGCCATCGTCGGTGTTACCGCGTTTCAAATCATGGGTGGCCAGTTATGGCTCGCGGCATCCGTGGCCGTTTCCCTGGCCATCGTCGTGATGCATCTGACCAAAACACTGCATCCGCCCGGAGGGGCCACCGCCCTGATCGCGGTCATCGGTGGAGACAGTGTGCACAATCTCGGGTATTGGTATGTCCTGATGCCGACGGCTCTGGGGGCGATCATCATGCTGATCATCGCCCTGATCGTCAACAATATTTCAGGAAACAGGCGTTATCCGGAGTTCTGGCTGTAATCCTTATCACAAACAGGAGGCGCCACCATGCACAAAAGAAAAATAATGGAAAACATTTTCTGGCTGGGCGCGGTTGATTGGGACATGTGAATGCGATGCTCAGGAATCTGATCACCACCAACACCATCCTGTATTGCAAAAAATGGGATGCAACCATCCGGTTTTATCGGGACGGGCTGCAACTGCCTGTCATTTTTGCCACCAACTGGTTTGTAGAATTTGCGTTAACGGCGTCTTCCCGATTGAGCATCGCGGATGAAAAACATTCAACCATCAAGAGCTGCGGAAACGCCGGGATCACCATCGCCCTGCAAGTCGAAAATATTGATGCGGCCAGGGAATATTTTGACATGATGGGGCTGAAGCCGACGGCCATCAAACGGCATCCGTGGGATGCCCGGGTTTTTTATGTTTTTGATCCGGAGGGACACCGCATTGAAATCTGGCAATCCCTGATTGCCCCCCCCCCCTTGTCGACTGGATAAATCTGGGGATCTCTTTCGATTGCAGCCATCACAGTCCACGCACCAAAAGAAATCCCCTCCCAAACCACGAACTTGTTGCTCATACCACTGGTAGGCCTCGGCAAGATCGACTTCTGTTTCCGCTCTGATGATCACCGGTTTTCTCATGATCTGAACCAATTGCGATTCCGCTTCCTAACTTCGTTCCAAGGAGACCCGGCGTCCGGATTCAGGTGATATGCCTCTAACCTGCGATCAAGTTCTTTTTTTTGATCTTCGCTGAGTGAAACGGCCTCCGGGACTGCCGCAATGCTATCCCAGATGTCTTCGACCATTTGAATCCGCTCGGCAATGCTCAATTCGAGAATGTCTGCTGTTTTTGTGCTCATAGCCCGCCTGTAATGTTTCATCCGCGTCCATAACCCAACTTCATGGTTCATGAAGATTTTTGTGGCAATATCGGTTGGTTAAGATAGCATGGAACTGTTTTTGGCACTACAGATTTTTTTTGAAGGGGAGGATGTGTGGCTGGGACGAAAACACCGAACTCTTACGTGTCAGAGAATTATTTTGCTTGTTTTTCCCGGCCTGTGGGAGAGGCCGAGCGCATCGTAAATTTTGATGTGGCAGTCTTCTGGTTTGGCGGTTTTTCGAATGAATA
>JBFXFK010000365.1:0-2968 GCA_050179135.1 Desulfatirhabdiaceae bacterium
CGTTCATTCACCATTGTTATGCTCATTCGTGCCAGTTGACTATCTTCTCATTGGAATATATTTCATGCCAAAGAGCAAATCTAATTTTTGAGGCCAGCAAGCAAAATTAGTGCCACGGATTCAGGACTACTTCCGAATTTGAGATTGACAAATGTATCCAACACAAACTATTTATTACCGTTACGCCGGATGGATACCTGAAACGGGTTGAAAACTATTTGATTATGGAAATAGTGAATGCGAGTTTTTATGAAGAATAAAGTGCCAAACTTTTCATTTCATATTGCTGCCGGACCAGCAGACATACACGGTGTTCCAGCGCATTTGCTGATCCAGGTAATTGAAAACGCACAAAATGCAATCGAACTTATCGGATGCGATATCGAAAGCAAAGAGTTTAAGCAGCGGGTCAGGATACCGGCCAGAATCCGTCGCAAATATCAATTGTTTTGCCAGATTCCTGTGACAGGTAGTTACGTCATCCCCATGACGATCGGTGATCCTGATTCTGATCTGTTTGTTCCAGAAGATATTGAAATGGCCTGGAAAACATTTTCGGAACTGTTGTCTGCAACTGGTGAAGAACGAGCAGATTTGCTTTACCATGCATTACCTGATAGCGCGCTGAGAAGGCGGGTTCTTGAATATATCAAAGGCATGGCGCCCTCTGCCGGCACCAATTGGTCACTGGATATTGTAGGGACTACCGGCCATCGACTTGCACGGCTCACCGAAAAAGCCCACAATTTTATACAGTCCACTTTTATTCCCGTTGAGCGAAAAGAGGCCGAAAGAACCATTACCGGAGAGTTGAAAAGTATAGACTTTACTCAACGACAGCTCAGGATTGTATATCCACCCACACAGCGTGAATTGGTCTGTACATATGATGATGCGATTGAAGATTTACTCTATGAAAACCGACGGGCGCTGATTCAGGTAACGGGCAGGGTTGTTCTGGATGAAGCGGATCAGCCCAAAGAAATTCACTCTGTGTCCGGGATTCGTGATCTGGACTTGAGCCTGTTTACTATCACTGAAATTCATTCATTGAACCGCACATTACATGCCAAAACCCCAATAGTATTTGAGCCGTTGCTTAACGATAGTCAACAACTGATTTGCATCGAGGATCAGCGGTTGAACATTGATGTATTTGCAGAAACCAGAGAAGGGCTTTTGGATGAATTGTCTGAGCAGATCATGGTGATGTGGATTGAATACGCGCTTGCCGATGATGAACTTTTGGAAATTTCGGCACAACATCTGAAAGTTGAACTGCTTGACAGTTTCGAGGAGATATCCGGTGCCCCGTAAACATGCTGCCATAGAGCACGGGTTGAAGAACAAAGGGTTTGTGGTGGCAGATTCCCATCATCATTATTTCATCTACTATTCGATTGATGGAAAAAAGACAACTGTCAAAACCAAAACCAGCCACGGCCATCGGGAAATTTCCGATGGCCTGATTGCAAAAATGGCCAGACAAGTCAAAGTGAGTCGATCAGAGTTTCTGGATTTGATTGACTGCCCACTGAGTCGGAAAGATTATGAAAAAATTTTGGTTTCCTTGGGTTTGATAACCGATGGCATCAGACTGAATGATGGATGAAAGTATTGCTGAAACCGTTTCATCTGCTGGTCCGGATGCTGCCGGAAACCGGCTTTACGGATGAGGATGTGCGACAGCGTTTCGGAAGCTATGCCGGCAACAGTGCTATGGTCCCTACTGATGAAGATATCTCCCGCTACCGGGTCAAATGGGCCAGTGTTTCGGAGTTCACACGGGAGATCAAGGTGGAGCTGGCCCGATATTACAATAAGCGGCATAAACGGAGGGGATATTTCTGGGGGGATCGCTTTAAAAGCGTGCTGGTGGAAAACGGCGAAACCCTGATCAACTGTCTGGCCTACATCGATCTGAATCCAATCCGGGCTGGGCTGGTGGAACGGCCGGAAGACTATCGCTGGTGTTCATTGGCCTATCATGTTCAGACTATAGCATATTTCATATGACTTGATATCTGTCTTTATTCATCGAATAACTGGCTATTGCCGCATGTGATACGAACCCGTGATAAAGCATATAACCTATATCTCCAGATACTTATAGGGTAAATATCGGAGTACGCAGGGTCCATATATGTGCTAATTTGCTTCAGATTTGGCCAATAACGAAGATTGAAAATGTATAAAATATTAAGTCATATGAAAAATGCTATAATAACAGGGACAATTTTTTGTCACTGGATTTCGGGTTGAGCGAATTCGGCCACATGGACGCATCCAGCCGCCTTCAGCACTACCGCCGGTATGTGTACGAAGCCGGGGCCATCGCCAGACCGAAGAAACCGGGAGCAGATACCATTGACGAGGCAATTGTAGAGAAAGAACGGAGTAAGGACTTCAACCTTGACCGCATTCAACGTTTTCGCTATCGCACCCGGTATTTCACGGATTCCGGCATTATCGGTACCAAGGCTTTTGTGGCGGCCCAATACCAACACTTCAAGAATCTGTTTCCCTCCAAATCCGACAGAACGCCCAAACCTGTCACCGGTCTGACCGGCATGTTTTCGCTCAAACGACTGAGCAGCCCCTTTCCACTGAATTGTTGACGGATTCTTCCTGTTTTTGGGGGCAATCTTGGTAATTTCGATACGTTAGTTAAAAATACGTTGATATTATGGCATGTTACGAATTGGATGACACCTTTGGTGGGATGATTAGGATAACGCCTTTGGCGCTGGATGAATCTTTTGTATAAGGCCCATGTTTCAAGGTGTTTCTTTTCCGTACAGTACGGGATGGGAAGTTGTATGATTCCTTTGGCTGATATTGCCAGGGCTCCGTCAAAGTCATGCAAGTGCAAGGAATCAGAAGGCCTCGAAATAGTGCTGACTTTTTGAGTTCGAATTTGTTAAGTTGTTATTATGAGCAGCTTGAAAATTTTGTCTTCAGCAGGTCC
>JBFXFK010000366.1:0-2944 GCA_050179135.1 Desulfatirhabdiaceae bacterium
TGTCTCCCTGTCATCCTGTCCGGCCCCGGCATGGACTGCGTTCCATCAGGCCGTTGCCAATAACCGTCCGGAAGGAAAAAAGTCCGAAGGCGCCTGTCCGTTTTATGGGCAGGACCGCCTGAAAAAACACAAGATCATCCTGACCATGACTCAGCCTGCAAGGGATAACGATTATAATTGGGCTGATGCGAATCAGAAATTTATCGATGCACTCAATACCAAACGGTTTGGCGGACATTCGGACTGGCGTCTTCCGACCACAATCAAACAATCCTGCCAAACCGTTTTTCAATTTCGGTTTTCGACCACCGGATCCAGGTGGGTCTGCCATGGGGACACCGGTCGCCGCTGGCGCAGGTTTCCATATCCTGAATCAGGGATTTCATCTGCTGGACAGACAGCGGCTGACCGGCCCGGATGGCGCCGTGGCAGGCCATCAGCTTCAGGCAGGCATCGATGCGGTCTGCCGCCGGTGTTGCATGCTCGTTTTCGCTCAGGCGGTCAATCATGTCACAGACCAGACTGCGGGCCTCGGAGGGCGGCAGCAGGGACGGAACCGCCTTGATGATAAAGGTGTTCTTGCCAAAGGGCTCCACTTCCAGCCCGAATTCATGAAGTTCGGGGATCAACGCCTCCAGAATCCGGGCTTCCCGGATGCCGCACTCCAGGGTTTCGGGAATCAGCAGATACTGGGAGCCGGACACCTGCCTGTTTTTCAACTGCTCATACACAATCCGCTCATGTGCCGCGTGCTGATCGATCAGAATCAGCTCCTCTTTTTTTTGACACACGATATAGGTGTCCTCAAACTGACCGATAATTTCAATTTCCGCTGTTTGGGTTTGGGCCCAGAGTTGGGGCTGCTCGGCAACGGGTTTTACATCGGGTGAGGCCGGTGCGGCAAACCGGCGTGTTTCCGAAACCGGAACGGTGTCGGATAAATGACCGTCCCTTCCGGCCGGTGAGACAGGGTTTGGGTAATGGCCGGTATTCCGGAACAGGGTTTGAGGGGCGACTGCGGATGAATCGCTGACCCCGGGTTGCGCGGCAACACCAATGCCGCTGCCGGATTCAAGCCCGTTTGACACGGCAGTGACAATGGCGGAATGAATGGCGCCGGGAGCGGCAAACCGGACTTCCATCTTGGTTGGATGCACATTGACATCAACCGTATCAAATGGCGCCTGAATCCACAGGGCAACCACCGGATATTGGCCTTTCATCAACCGTCCGGAAAAGGCATCCATCACGGCATGCTGAATCAGACGATCCCTGACATACCGGCCATTGACATAGACAAACTGATACCGGGATGTGTTCCGGCCGGCATCGGGCGCCGCCGCCCATCCGGTGATATCGATGCCATCCGCATGATAATCGATCGGATGCAGACGCCCCCTGACAGAGGCCCCCAGAATGTCGATTGCCCGGTCTTCCCGATTCTGGACCGCGGAAAACTGATGGAGCGTTCGCCCGTTGCTGTCCAGACGAAAATGAACATCATGTCGGCCCAGAGCCGTCACCGATACAATTTCTGCAATATGGCCCATCTCGGTCGATGCGGTTTTCATGAATTTCCGGCGGGCTGGTGTGTTGAAAAACAACTGGCGCACGGTCACCACTGTCCCGGCGGCGGCTCCGGTTTCCTTGACAGATACCAGTCTGCCGCCATCCAGCCGGACGTCTGTGCCGGAATCCGCAGCCGCCTCCCGGGTGATGAGTGAAAATCGGGACACGGATGCGATACTGGGTAGGGCTTCGCCCCGAAATCCCAGCGTTTTGATTGAAAACAGGTCATCATCCCGATAAATCTTGCTGGTGGCATGACGTTCAATGGCCAGGAGGGCATCATCGCGCTGCATTCCGGCGCCGTTATCCGAAACCCGTATCAAATCCTTGCCGCCATTTTCAATTTCTATCAGTATCCGGGTGCCACCGGCATCCAGTGCATTTTCGATCAGCTCCTTGACTACGGACGCGGGGCGCTCCACAACTTCACCGGCCGCAATCTTGTTGACCAGGATATCGGGCAGGATGCGAATCCGTGCCAATTTATTGGCCTTCCTGCATGAAGCGGGACAAAGTTTCCGCTTCCATTGGCGACAGATCAAATTTCAGACAGGCTTCCTGGGTCAACTGGGAAACCGGCTTTTCCGGATCATCCTGCCGCTGTTCAAAAATCCATTTTGCGGCTTTTCTGATTTCTTCACCTTCGGGCATGATGGTTGTCATTTTTGGGGTCCTTTATTGTGAAAATGGCTGTTCAGGTGCAAAGGGGCAGAGGGGCAAAGGCACAAAGTTTAATCGGTAAATGTCCTATCCCGGCTTTGGAAAGCCGGGATACGATGGCCGGAGCATTTTCATTCCTGGGGGTGAACATTCCGGAATGATTCATGAACGTTTATCGTGAAAATAGTGGTCAGTAATCAGTGGTCAGTGCCGGGCGGTCGGGCTGGTTTGCCTGAAAGCTGTGTGCCGCAACCTTCAGTCTTCAGCCTTCAGCCTATAGCCTATTTTCACTTCCGATCGCCGGCTTCCTGCCATGAATGCCAATGGCCTGCTCAAAATGCCAGGCTGTTTTCAGCAGTTGTCCTTCACTGAAATGAGGCCCCATGATCTGGAGGCCGATCGGAAGGCCGCCGGATGAAAAGCCGCAGGGTACCGACAATCCCGGGATGCCTGCCAGATTGGCGGAAATAGTGAATATATCCGACAGATAGATGGTCAAGGGATCATCGGCATTCTCTCCGATGGGAAACGCGGGTGTCGGCGCAACCGGTGACAGCAGAACATCACATTTTTCAAAGGCCTGTTTGAAGTCTTCCATGATTCGGGTCCGCACCTGGGATGCCTTTCGGTAATAGGCGTCATAATAACCCGAGGACAGGGAAAATGTACCCAGAAGAATCCGGCGCTGCACCTCCGGACCAAATCCTTTTGACCG
>JBFXFK010000367.1:0-2898 GCA_050179135.1 Desulfatirhabdiaceae bacterium
GAGCTTTTCGGACATGAAAAGGGTTCGTTTACCGGTGCTGACAAACGCCGCGAAGGCAGATTCAAGCAGGCTGACAAGGGAACTATTTTTCTGGATGAAATCGGCGAAACCTCCGCCGCGATGCAGGCCAAGTTGCTGCGGGTGATTCAGGAGCGGGAAATTCAGCGGGTCGGCGGAGAAGAGACGTTAAGCGTAGATGTGCGAATTCTGGCTGCAACCAACCGAAATTTGGAGGAGGATGTCAAAAACGGAAAATTCCGTGAAGACCTTTTTTACAGACTGAACGTAGTCATGATTCGTATTCCGCCGTTGCGCGAGCGTCAGGATGATGTTCCTTTACTCGCCCAGCATTTTCTGGCCAGGTACGCGACAAAAAACCACAAGCGGGTTAAAGGCTTTTCGCCGCTGGCAATGGATATGCTTCTAAAACACCCATGGCCCGGCAATGTCAGGGAACTTGAAAACGTCATTGAGCGCGCCGTAATTCTCCTGCTGGACGAGCACGTCACCGAGAAAGAGCTGCCCGCCACCGTCACCGAAAGCTACGCCGAAAAAGGCGACTGGCTGGCTCCGCCGCAACCGGTTGCAGCCAACCGCCCCTTGGAGGAAATTGAAAAGGAAGCGATTTTGGCCACCCTGGAAGCCAGCGACGGAAACAAGAGTGAAACCGCCCGCAGGCTCGGAATCAACCGTAAGACCCTTCACAAGAAACTGAAAGATTATGGGATTGACTGAGCCTTGAAATGGCTAACGGATTACAGACTGTTCCGGGCTTCGCAACGATCGCAATGCCCGGGATAAAGACATGCCGCAGACCAAACGGCTGCTTTTCTGCGCATAGATAGATGTCCCGACTCCCGAAGATTGACCAATATCACCTCACCATATAATACGGGCTGGACGAATGTGGGTATTATTTTACCATATCCCCGCTCGAATACCTTGACGCAATCTATTCCATCGTACAAATTATTCTGTAAAAGCCCCAATATTACAGTAGGATACACTTATTTGTTGTAGGGCCGTCAGGGCGTTGGCATCATATTTGCTTAACTATTCAACAAAAGCCAAATGGCTTTCAGGAAGCGGCCGCTTCTGGAATGACGAACAACAGCTATCAATAAAAACACATTGGAGGCATAAAATGAGACGCAACATGAAAAATATTATGACGTTGGCCGTTCTGGCCGTTTTTGGGATCTCAACCCTCGCGTTTGCCGGTTGGGGCGATGGATATGGCCATAATATGATGGAGCACGGGATGATGGGCCCGGGTTGGCAGCAGGGGGGTGGTTATTACGGCAATCTTTCCGCCGATGAAATCGCAAAGCTGGATCAGCAGCGCTTGGAGTTCTTCAAGGCGACTGAAGGCATCAGGCAACAACTGTATGACAAGGAACTCGCGTTGCAAGGGGAGTTGAGCAAGGACAATCCGGACACCAGTACGGCTTCAACGTTGCAGAGCGAAATTTCCAAGCTGCAGGGGGAGCTTGATCAAAAGCGGCTGGATTATGAAATGCAGGCCAGAAAATCCGTCCCCAACTACAATCGCGGGTCTCGGGGCCACGGTCCAATGATGGGTTACGGTCCCGGTGGTGGCGGATATTGCATGTGGTAAACTCGTTACGCGGTTAAGGTGTATGACAGGGCGGCGAACGCCGCCCGTTGTCATACACGAAACCTACAGGGAATCGTTGACGACTGCAACAAAGGACGACTCGATAGAAAGGTGAGCCGATGAAAAAGAATGTTTTGAAAATGGCGATAAAGCCAATCACACTTATTGCGATTTTGGGGCTTGCATTAACGGTACTGGCGGGTTGCGGAATCGGCCATGGCCCATACCGTTATGGCTACAATGGATATCATGGCGCTGGAAGGGGCGATGATTACCGAAATAGCGGCTTCTATAGCGCTATAGATGGAGCCGACGGCAGAGGCGGATACTGCGGATGGTGATAGCGCATGTTCGTCTCATTTTGAATTACCATAGAGGTGAAAGATATGATCATCAAATATTTTTACAACAGGCTTTTGTTAGGACTTCTCACAATATGGGGTTTGAACAATCTTCTTTTAAGCCCCGCATTCGCTCAATCCGGCGGTTACCGAAATTGGCACATGGGACGCTGGATGATGGGCGACTGGGGTATGGGGTGGTTTGGTATGATCATGATGTTATTGTTTTGGGTTTTAGTCATCGCCGGAATTGTTGTTTTGATTCGATGGTTGGTTCAAAACACGGGTAACAGAAGCCGTTCAAGTGTCGGTACGGATTCTAAGGCTATGGACATTCTAAAAGAACGCTTTGCCAAAGGAGAAATCACCCGGGATGAATTTGAATCCATGAAGAAAGAGATACTTCGGTAGGCCCTGCGGGTGGCTGCTGTTACTTCCGGCGAGACGTCGTCCAAGACGCGTCGTTCGTTCGGGCGCACCGTGAACAGGAAATCCGCCTTAAAGGGATGAGCGGATTTTAGGTGATATCGATTTTGTGAAAGGTGTGCTCAAGGCAGCTCTTGAACAAAAATATGATTTAAAGGCCAAGGGGTGTTATTTTTGATCGAGTAAAAGAGCAGATAGCCGAAGTGATGGGGATGGAATCTGTTTAGGTAACGGCCTACGGAAAATCTCCTCGGACGGTTCAGGCAAGGTCGCTCTTATGCTTTTGGGCGCATCGGAAGCTTGGAATGAGAACCGTTGAAATCGCCAGGATATTGGAGATGAGTCAAACGGCGGTAAGTCGTTCATCAAGGAGGGGCGAGACCATCGAAAGAAATAATGGGTTTGAGCTGATTGCATAAAAACATAGGATGTCCCCAATCGTTCCCTTATTCCAGATTATACCGTTTCAGTTTTCGCCACAGGGATACCCGGTCAATGCCCAATATCTCTGCG
>JBFXFK010000368.1:0-2888 GCA_050179135.1 Desulfatirhabdiaceae bacterium
AAGTTTTTCGGTTCCGGTATTGTCATCAAGGTGGAACCATTGTTCGCCAGCAGGAAGAGTTAATTCCTTACCGCAGGCAACAAAACCTGATTCCATCGCTTGGATGGCTCCTGAACTATCCTGGAAGATGACATACACGTAGGCGTCATCATCAGTCGTGACCTGGAACCGGAAATAATCACCAGACATGATTTGCCCGCCCGACTCGACTTGGAATTCCTTGTATTCCGGCTGGCCACCTCTGAAGCCCGTCTGCGTCCGGCCCTGCATCATGATCTGGATGGCATAGGGCGTGTTGACCGTGGGAGTTTCCCGCATCACATAGAAGCCGATAACCATCACCAGTGCGATGGTTGCCAACGTCGCCACCGGCCGGAAACCGAATCCTTCACCAAAGAAGCTGGATATAGCGTCGCTTATTTTTTGCCATGGTGATAGGGACGGCTTTTTCCCTTTATCAATGGCCTTCTGCAGGCCGGGCAGGACGTCGACCCTCTGATCCTTTACCTGTTCCGCTTCTTCCTCGGACACCTTGATGTCCATATACAGATCCAAGCAGGAACGGCAGGATTTCAGGTGTTCCCTGACCTCATAGGCTTCAACGGTATCGAGTTCGCCAAAGGCGTAATCCGTGACCCGATCGGCCATCGGACACTCGTCCGATATGTTATCCCTACCTTGCATATAAGCCTTCCTCAGGCTTTCGATAAACTCATCCGACATGCTTGCACTTCCGTTTCGGGATGGGTGCCTTGTTCAGCACTTTAATTGAGCAGGTCACCGTATGCCAACTGGTTTTTCGTCATGAGCCGTTCCAGGCAGCTTTTGAATTTGGCCATGGAGCCGGAAGTTTTGCGGGTGAACTGTTTCTTGACGGCATCGGTTTTCTTTTTCAGCTCCTTGTCGGACTTGGGTTTGTTGCCCAACAGTTTTTCCGCCATCTCCTGATAATTCAGGCCTTCCATGTGCATCTTCATCAGGTGAGCATCGGTGGGAGAACTGTCGGTCAACATCAGGAGCGTTTCGTTTACCAGCCGGACTTTTTCTTTAGCCATCAGGTCATTTTCAGGTGATAGATCATCGGCTCCGAAACCGTCAATGTCATTGTCACCATCGCTGATGTTATTGGCGTAGGCACTTTGGCGGCCCACCCGCCGCACATTATCAACGATCCTGAAATTGAGAATTTTGAACAGATAGGTTTTCAGCGACGATAGGCCTTGGAAATCGCAAATCGCCTTGGCATTCAGCAGCTCGACCCAGAAATCATCCACAATGGATGTGGCCCGGCTGTCGTCGTTGAAATCCTTTACTCGTCGGCGGGTATACCCCATGAAGACGGGATGGTATTTGCGATAAACGGGGAGGATCGCATCATTATTGCCGGCCCGAAGCTCCGTGCACGTTTCCTGGGCAAGGGACAGATCATCATAATTCTTGGCGATATTCATATACTGAAAATTCTCGAAGCGGTTGCCGATTGATGGTGAATTGGAACTTGCCAATCCTATCGGCTTTTTGATCGGTCGCTTGAGTTTTCAGCGATAATTCGGAGGGATAAGGTGTTTAGTCGACTAAACACTTTTTCAATCACTCCACTTTCCGCCCCCGCAACAAGGCATCCAAAGCCTCGATCACCACACCGGTAATGCTGTTGCCGGTCTCGTTGGCGTATTTTTCGATCCTTTTGGCCAATCTACAGGGAAGATGGATGGTGAATTGTTGAGTGTCATCGGTGCAGGGAGTGGTTTCGGGGCGGTTGGGCATCGTTTACCTTCATGTTGATATAGATGGATTTTTGGGCCGGCCGAAAAAATTGGAACCGTTCTGATACCATTTGCCCTAATGGTGGTCTCATCAGCAACGGAATTTGTAATATAAGCAGAGTATCTTTACTTAAAGTCTGTAATTCTTCTGTTTTGTCGATACCATATGTAACCATACATAATCTTAACTAAATTCTAACGCAATTCGAATGGTAATCGACTAAAGAAACACTTCGCACATCCGAAATATCTCATCTTGGCTCAAGAACCAAACCTACCCTGCTTTTTGAAATCTTTATTTGGAACATCAATAATCCTATTGGGGACCAAATCTCGACAGCGATGGTAACATCAACAAGAAAGAAGGAGCTTTGATAAGATGAAATCCAAATATCCTGAACATGTTAAAAACAGTCTCATTCATTTGCTGGCCAATCTTTCAAGGAACTCAAGCGAACTTTTGGAAAAATGGTCAAAAACGTCAGAGGACCTTCCTGATAATCTTGACAAGGCTGTTATGCATGCGGAAATGGATTTTGCCTTCACCAGACTCTTCAGGGATGGGGTGAATAAAGAAAGCATTTTGAGAGCATTGCGGAAGGTAGATGAAGGCACCTACGGCATATGTGAGGAATGTGAAGAGGAAATTCCGATCGAGCGATTAAATGCCGTTCCCGACGCAACATATTGCATTGTTTGTCAAATGGCGTTGGAGAGAGAACAAAAGATGGTGGCATAATTTGCGTTCATTTTTAACAAAGGGGGATTGTTCGTGGCTGATTGGTAACGCTCGATACAGGGCCTCTCCTTCGCCCTGGTGGCGGTTTTCTGGGGCCGGACGATCCAATTATCCGCGTCGACGCAGCAATTGTGAATGTTCAAATGCGGTGCTCAGATGGCCGATTTTCAGGGCATTCGAAAAAAATGAAACTTTTTTCACTTTTTTGAAAATAAATTGTCCCAAAACCGGTTTTTGGAGACGATATATACTAATACTTGGATTTCGCTTGTTCAAATCTTAAGTTGAAAAATTAGCTATTCATAGCACTACAGCGAAAATTGCAGTAGACGCCCAAATTAAAAGCATGTATACTTTCAAATAACAGGGCGATCAATCGGGGC
>JBFXFK010000369.1:0-2887 GCA_050179135.1 Desulfatirhabdiaceae bacterium
CATGATGGCGACGGTAGTTCCGGGCCCGACATTCAGGGATTTCAGCGCATTGGCCAGTTGACCGACCCGCTGATTCAGGGTCAGATAGTCATAGCGTTTGATATCCCTGTAGATGATTTCCTGTTTGGGCGCATAGACCAGGGGCATTTGAAGAATGTTCTTGATCAAAAGCGGATAGGAATAGGCGGACGGGGTCTTGGGAATTTGACGATAGGTCATGGTACCTCCTCTATGGTTTGAGTTGCAATTGGGATGCATTCATCGTCGCGTCTGATATCATATTCCAGCAATGCGTAACAACAAAAATCCGGTACCAGGCGAACTTATTGCAGAATAAAAAAATGACATGATCATGATTTTGACTTTCACTCCATAGTTATGGACCGGACACCCGCACCTCAATCAGAAAACCATTATGGCGACCATATGATACTCAAGGCCACATAATGCCTGTTTTAAGCCATTTTCCATAATTCCGCTATTGATTTACCAGGGAAATCCGGTTAGAAACAAAGCTTGAAATTATAAAAACCGGTAGCATTGTCAGGAGACAATCATCAGAATTCACGCATCCTGGTTACGGCTGCCAGAAAATTTTTAAAGCGTATTGCCAAACAGGGAGGATATGACATGGACGTGACACAAGTCGGAACGAATAACAATGCTCTCATGATTCGGGTTTCAGGCAGGATGGATGCGGTTACAGCGCCTGATTTTGAAAAAACGCTCAATCAATGGATCGATGACGGCAATCATCGCATCGTTGCGGATTTAAGCGGTCTTGAATATATCAGCAGCGCCGGGCTGCGAAGCATACTGGTTATTGCAAAAAAACTGAAGATCAAGAACGGAAAAATCATTCTGGCCGGAATGGAAGAATCCGTTCATGAGGTTTTTGAAATTTCGGGTTTCAATGCGATCATCCCGATTGTGGATACGGTGGATGCAGCGGTCAATCAGATATGATTCCGTCTGGCAGATATGATTCAGTCCGGCAAATCTGATTCAGCCTGGTTTTTATTTGCTGTAAAAATCAGGACCGGATCTTTTCGTACTATAGACTTTCAGAAAATTAATTTCGCAAGGCAGCAGGGAGGGAATAAGCCTTTTCTCGGCCATTCCCGAACGATACGCAGCGAAATTATTTTTCCGAAAGTCTATAATCAACTTGTCTCAATCAGAGTCTGGGGCTTTTATTATGTCCATGCTTGAATTACCTGCCAAAATTGAAAACATGGAAGCATTGATGACATTTGTTTCCGACAGGGCAAGATCTCTCGGGTTTTCCGCCAGGCGAATCAAGGAGATTGAGCTGGCATCCGAAGAAGCTCTGGTGAATATCATCAATTATGCCTATAAGGATTGTGACGGAATCATCCGAATTGTCTGTTCCGGTGATCCGATCCACCTGATCATTCAAATAGAAGACTACGGCTCGGCCTTTGATATCCTGTCACTCAGTGATCCGGACACCACTTCCTCACTCACGGAGCGGGAAGTTGGCGGTCTGGGGGTTTTTCTGATCCGGAAACTCATGGATGATGTTACCTATTCCAGGCAGGATGGACGAAACATTCTGACCCTTTTTGTCAGACTTCCGGATGCCTGATTTCTGACCACAGGAGATATCTGTTGCGTATTGTGACCCGACCGGATTTTGATGGCGTTGTTTGTGCTGTTCTTTTATATGATGCGCTGGATATACAAGAACCGGTATTGTGGGTTGAGCCCAGCGAGATTCAAAAAGGACAGGTTGTGGTTCAACCGGGAGACATCCTGGCAAATCTGCCCTATTCTCCCGAATGTGAGATGTGGTTTGACCATCATATTTCCAATGAAATCGATGTTCCGTTCAAGGGGGCTTTCCAAATCGCCCCATCCGCCGCCGGCGTCATCTTTGATTTTTACCGGCCCCGGTTAAAACGGGATTACAGGGAACTTGTCACGGCAACGGACAAAATCGATTCCGCCAGCCTGTCCCTTGAGGAAGTGCGCCACCCGGAAATCGATCCCTATCTTCTGATATCCATGACCCTTCCGGATCAGGACAAAAATGATCGTGCCTACTGGGATCATCTGGTGCATCTGTTCCGGTCCCGGACGATTCAGGAAATTATGCAGGATTCTGAGGTGCGTTACCGGTGCGATCGGGTGATCACCGAAAACAGGGCTTATAAAACCAGTCTGAAGGAACATACGCGATGCCCCGGACAGGTTGCCATCACGGATTTCCGGAAATTGAATCCACCACCAATTGGAAATCGCTTTCTGGTCTATTCCCTTTTTCCACAATGCAATGTGCATGTGAAAATCCGTTTTGACAGCAAACAGGCAGATGTTCTGGCCGTCAGTGTGGGGCACAGCATTTTCAATCAAACCTGTCAGGTCAATGTGGGGCGTCTATTGCAGAATTTTGAAGGGGGCGGTCATCGGGCTGCCGGCGCCTGCCGGTTTCCGGCTCAACTGGCAGATCAGTATCTTCCCAGGATCATCGATGCGCTGACACAGAATATCAGAAATGACTGAATGATCTGATCTGACAGATTGCATCCAGAAATGGACCCGTTGGCCCCCAATGGACATCGTGGGGCACACGAATCGGAATCGTTTCTTCCCGAAATCCAATATCACCGGAAATGGTGAATAAATTTTCAGCCCGGTTCGGCGGCAGGCAGAAACACCGTAAATGTGGATCCCTGGCTCGGCTCGCTCTGAACCTGAATCGTGCCGCCCAGTTCATCCAGCAGGCCTTTGACAATCGGAAGTCCCAGGCCGGTGCCGGTGATAAAGCGTGTTTTTTCATTTTTGACCCGAAAAAACCGCTTGAATATCTGGTCCAGATGCCTGGCCTCGATACCAAAACCGGTGTCGGTGACATTCACTTCAA
>JBFXFK010000370.1:0-2863 GCA_050179135.1 Desulfatirhabdiaceae bacterium
TTTCGATTGATTTCTTTTTACCGCCAAGCTCCGTAGGAGCGACCTGTTTGTAGAATGAGGCATAAAAATTTCCATCAAGCCCCGTAGGGGCGGCCTGTGTATTGCGGTTACAGGCCGCTCCGATGGAGCTTGATGGGAATAAAAGCATCAATTTCTACAAACAGCTCGCCCCTACGGGGCTTTTAAAGAAGATATCTTTTTCATCCCTGGGGCGGATAAGCCCTGATCATGAGCATTTACTGTGAACAATTCATCCTGATCGTGAATGAATCACATTCATTCACGGGTATTGATGTTATGCAGACAGGTTCAGATGCTGCACCGTTTTGACGCTGCCGTCTTCATCCGCATAAATGCCGGTTGCGGCAATCTGTCCCATCTGGTTGTTATCCTTGTCTTTCAAATCAAACAGCGTTTCGACACTGGACAGATAAATGGCGCCCACCTGGTTTGTTTTGAGGCTGCTCAGTTGGTTTTCACCGGATTCACTCCGGGTCCAGACCGATAGCCGGTCATAAATGGCATCGTTTTCATCGATCCAGTTGTTCCGATCGTCATCATATGCGGCAAGTTCAGAGAAGCCGTCTCCGGTTGCGGGGCCAAACAATTCACTGCCGTCGTTGACAATGCCGTCCCGGTTCTTGTCCAGGACCAGAAAGCCGCTGCCGGGTTTTAAAAATGAAATGGATTCTTCTGTTCCATCGATATCCAGATCAAAGGAAAATGTGGCATCGGTCAGTTCAGCAGCCGAACCATTGAAGTTGATGACCAGCGGATCTACCTGAACCGCATCTCCGGCGCGAATGGACAGATTGGTTTCTTCGGCATATGTCCGGCTCATTTCAAGGTCCACCGAAAAATCGATCTGCCGGCCGTCACTGGTCTTGATGATTCCACGGGATGAAAAGGTCGTCATTTCAAACTCGGATCGGGATTCATGATAATCATATTCAAATCCCCACCCCTCTTCCCCTTGAGCCGGCGCACCGGACCCTTCATCCGGCATATCCGGTCCTGCTTTCCGGCTTGCATTAATTTCCCGTGCATAATTGAAAATCCGGATTTTTCTGCCGATGATATTTTCCACCAGAAGCTTCATCATGGAGACCGAATCATCCATTTCATCCGATTCACCCGCATGACTACAGGCATCACAGGTCTTGTCTGAATCCGGGAGTGACTGTTTATCCAATACGCTATTTTTGGCCTCCTGAGACAGGGTAACCATGTCTGCAATTCTGTTTTGAATCGCATTTGCAGAAGGAGGGGATACGCCTGACCGGGCGTTTGGAGACGGAACAGGTCTTTTGCCGACCCACATTGTCATGCGTTCGGATTGTTGATTCGTCTCGATATACTTCCGGCTGGATGTCATCAGGATGTCTGAAGATGCAATTATCATGGTTTTCCTCCCTATGAAATATTTGAAATATTCATCTATTCTATCGGCATGTTTTATAGTAAACTTTAGATAAAATGATAACCGGTTTTGATCATGCCTGGAGGAAACCTGTGACAGCCCAGTTGCCCAAACCCGAATGGCTCCGGCGAAGACTGCCTGCATCGCCGGAATATGAAAAAATGCGGAAACTCATCCAGAGCAGTTGCCTGCATACGGTTTGTCAGGAGGCTTGTTGCCCCAATCAGTGGGAATGCTTTTCGGAACAGACCGCCGCATTTTTGATCATGGGGCCTGTCTGCACCAGAAACTGCCGGTTTTGCGCCGTGTCTCATGGCATTCCAAAAGATTTGGACCCTGACGAGCCGGCCCGCGTTGCAGATGCTGCCAGATCTTTGGGACTGACCTATGTGGTGGTTACCTCGGTCACCCGGGATGATCTGCCGGATGGTGGGGCATCCTGTTTTGCCAGAACCATCGAGGCGATTCGGCACGCCATTCCCCAGGCCGGGATTGAAGTGCTGATTCCGGATTTTCAGGGTGATTCTTCTGCCCTGAAAACCGTGTTGCAGGCAGGTCCAACCGTTCTCAATCACAACATCGAAACCGTGCCCCGGCTGTATTCCATTGCCCGGCCCCAGGCGGTGTACACCCGTTCACTGGCGCTTCTGGCCGAAAGCGCCGCAAATTCTCCCCATATACCGGTCAAATCCGGACTGATGCTCGGGATGGGTGAAACAGAAGCTGAAATTTTTGCTGTTCTGGAAGCACTGCGTGCCCATGGATGCACCCGGCTCACACTGGGGCAGTATCTTCAACCCGGCCGGAACCATCTGCCGGTTGAACGCTATGTTCCGCCACGGGAATTCGAACGCTGGCGCCAGACGGCCCTGGAAATGGGCTTTGTTCGTCCGGTCTGCGGACCGTTTGTCAGAAGCTCGTATCATGCCGGGGATATGTAACAGATCGCCATTCACAACAGGATGACAAATGAGCACGCCTCAGAATTCACAATCAGCCCCCCCGCCACCGCTGGTTTCGGTTCATGGCGGACATAGCGCCGACTATTGTCAGCATGCACAGGATTTTCTGGAAGACATGGTCAAAGCTTATCACCATCAGAAATTTTCATGGATGGGCATTACCGAACATATGCCGCCAGTCAGTGACGCCTTTCTGTATCCCGATGAAAAAGCGGCCGGCCTGACCGCACAGGCCATGCAGGAGCGTTTTGGCCGATATGTGGCGCACTGCCGGAAATTGCAGACTGACTACCGGGGGCGACTCACCATTTATGTGGGGATGGAAACAGAGGCATATGACGGTGCAGTGGCGTATGCCCTGCATCTGAAGAACCGGTTTGATCTGGATTATGTCGTGGGATCGGTTCATCATGTGGCCGATATTCCCATTGACATGACCCTGGCTGAATATGAACGGGCCGTATCTGTTTCAGGCGGTATC
>JBFXFK010000371.1:0-2817 GCA_050179135.1 Desulfatirhabdiaceae bacterium
TTGAGTGTTCTCAATGTTCACTGGGCAAAATCCATGCATTTGAAAAAAAGCGAGGATTATGCACTGGTTCTGATTGAAAATCTGAATCACCAGATATTCCTGCAATTTGTCATTCCGGTGGTCTTGAAATTCGGAAAGATCGAGTTGAGCAATCCCGAACAGTTTGAACGGATGGATACCATTGTCCGAAGCACCCTGCATAGTTTCAAGGCCGATATGGTCAATATCTATGACATCAACAACATCATTTCCTACAGCTTTGACAAAAATATGGTGGGTAAAAAAAATCTGGGTGGAACCGGATTTGAATATGCCCTGACCGGGTCACCCACATCCAAACTGGTACAGCGTGGCGATTTCTGGATGATTCCTTTGGGCTTTCCAAAAGAAAGCTGGCTGATCACCTATGCACCCCTTCGGGCCGAACGACAGTTTTTGCGCATTACGGGTCCCATTCTGGGCGTCATTGAAATTGTGCAGGACATCTCCGAAGACTATCAGTCAATCATGCATTATCAGACCCGGGTTCTCATCACCTGCACCACGGTCATGAGCATTCTTCTTATTGTTATGATAATCGTGGTCAAGCGGGGTGAAACCATTATTCATCAGCGGAATCTGGAACAGCTTCAGCTCAAGGAAAAATTGGCTCATGCAGAACGGCTGTCATCGCTGGGTGGCATGGTGGCCGGCATTTCCCATGAAATCCGGAATCCTCTGGGAATCATCAAAAGCTCTGCGGAGTTGTTGAAAAAAAAAGCGGCCATTCAGGATCCGTCCAACACCATACCAGACATCATTGTCGAGGAATCCAACCGGTTGAACAATATCATTACGGATTTTCTCAATTACGCAAAACCCAGGGAACCCCATTTCATTTTATGCCGGATCGAGGATATCATTGAAAAAAATATTGCGTTTCTGGCGACCCAGTTGGAACAGAACGGGTATGTCATTGTACGGAGCTATGCGGAAAACCTGCCCGAGTTGCCACTTGATCCGGACATGACATACCAGGCCATTTTAAATATCCTGATGAACGCGATGGAGGCGATGCCGTCCGGAGGAGAAATTACCATTGCGGCAACCGTCAGTGAACGCGGCGTGCTGATCGACATCCTGGATCAGGGTGACGGTATTGAAGATGATATCCTGAATCAAATCTGGGACCCGTTTTTTACCTGCAAGGAAAAGGGAACGGGACTGGGGCTGGGTATCGTGAAAAACATCATAGAATCCCAGCACGGAACCATTGGCATCACCAACCGGTCAGACCGGTCCGGTGTACGGGTGCATATCGAAATTCCGGTTCAGCCGGAAAAGGATAACCATTAGAAATGGAAACCATTCTGATTGTCGATGATGAAAAAAATTATCCGCTGATTCTGAGCGCCGTACTTCAGGAGGAAGGTTATGAGACGCTGATCGCAAACAGTGGTCAGGCTGCTCTGGAAATCATGAATCAGGCCGAGGTTGACCTGGTGATTACGGATATGAAAATGCCCTCGATGGATGGTGTCGAGTTGCTGGAGCATATCAAGACCCGTTACAGTGATATTCCGGTAATCATGATGACGGCCTATGGTACTGTGGAAAAAGCCGTTGAGGCCATGCAGAAAGGCGCTTTCAACTATATCCAGAAGCCGTTTGACAATGATCGCCTGATTGCGTTTGTGAACCGGGCCATTGCCAGCTACCGCGTCGTCAAGGAAAACCGGGAGCTGAGAAGCGCCATCGAAACCCGCTACAGTTTTGGCAACATCATTGGAAAAAGCAAAGGAATGCTGGCCCTGTACGAGATGATACAAAAGGTGGCCTATTCCACGGCTACGGTTCTGATTGAAGGAGAAAGTGGCACCGGAAAAGAACTGGTCGCCAGATCCATTCATTTCAACAGTCCCCGGAGAGACCGTGCGTTTATCGCCGTAAACTGTTCGGCCCTGTCGGAATCACTTCTGGAAAGCGAGTTGTTTGGACATGAAAAAGGCGCCTTTACCGGCGCGGTTGCATCCAAAAAAGGCCGGTTTGAACTGGCAAATGGCGGCACGCTTTTTCTGGATGAAATTGGTGATATTTCACCTGCACTACAGGTCAAGCTGCTGCGGGTGCTTCAGGAACGGGTTTTTGAACGGGTGGGCGGCATCCAATCCATTCCGGTTGATATCCGGGTGATAGCCGCAACCAATAAAATTCTGAAAATGGAAACCGAAAAGGGGCGGTTTCGGGAGGATCTGTATTACCGGTTGAACGTGATTCACCTGGTTTTGCCACCATTGCGGGAAAGGCTGGAGGACATCCGGCTGTTGACCGATCATCTGATTGCACGATTTGCCAGGGAGCGAAGGCCCGATATTCCACCTGTGACCGGCGTGGACCCGGAAGTGGATCGGCTGTTTTCCCAATATCACTGGCCCGGAAATGTCCGGGAGCTGGAAAATGTGATCGAGCGGGCCATGGTGTTATGTCCCGGAGACCGGATCCGCATTTCGGATCTGCCACACGATTTCAGAAATCAGATGGGTCCGTCCCTGAACATCGATTCCATTCCGGCCAATGCGCCACTTTATGAAACCCTGGCCTTTGTTGAAAAACAACTGATTGAAAAAGCGCTGGAAATGGCCAATCATGTTCAGGCCCATGCCGCGGAATTGCTGGGTATTGGAAAAAGCAATCTTCATCAGAAAATTCGGAAGCATGGTATCAAAACACCATCGTCTGGCGATGTTTCTGCCGGGTGAATTGAAAGCGGGGCGCAGGGTGTCTGATTTACCGTGAACCGGAATAACCGCCTGATTTTTTTGTCTCTCCCCTCAGGCT
>JBFXFK010000372.1:0-2800 GCA_050179135.1 Desulfatirhabdiaceae bacterium
ATCGGTCGGGAATGGCCGAGAAAAGGCCTATTCCTTCCCTGCTGCCTTGCGAAATTAATTTTCTGAAAGTCTATAGTATATCCCGAACTTTGACAGCAAGTTCCTGTTTTGTAAATGGCTTCTGGATGAAGTTTATCCCCTCATCCAGCACACCCCGATGCGCAATAACGTTTGCTGTATACCCGGACATGAACAAAACCCTTATTCCGGGATATCGGGATTGGAGCCTTGCAGACAGTTCGCGGCCGTTCATATCGGGCATGATCACATCGGTCATGAGCAGATGAATTTCGCCGGCATGTCTGTCGGCCAGTCCAATGGCGTCGACAGGGCTGCTTGACGCCAGCACGCAGTAACCCAGACGTTCGAGCATCTTTGTTGTCATTTTGAGAATTGTCTGCTCGTCCTCCACCAGAAGGATGGTTTCGTTTCCTTTCGCGTCAGTTATCACGGTATGCCTTTGGGGATTCTGTTTTAACCCGGCTTCATGGCGGGGGAGGTATATCCGGAATGTCGTTCCCTGGCCCGGCTCGCTGTACACATTGATAAACCCGTTGTTCTGTTTGATGATCCCGTAAACCGTGGCCAATCCGAGCCCGATGCCCTTGCCCATTTCCTTGGTGGTAAAAAATGGCTCAAAAATTTTATCCCGGGTTGCTTTGTCCATCCCGCAGCCATCATCACTGACGGACAGCAACACAAAGTCACCCGGCACAAAACCGGGATGATCGGCGCAATAGCTGTTGTCAAAGGTTTTTGTATCCGTCTCGATCGTAATTTTACCCACATCGGTGATGGCGTCCCGGGCATTCACGCAAAGATTGACCAGAATCTGATCGAGCTGGGTGGGATCCATGAAAACAGACCATAAACACACCCCCGGATGCCAGGAAAGATTGATATTTTCTCCAATCAAACGACGCAGCATTCTGAGCATGCTTTCCAGGGTTTCATTCAGGTCAAGCCGCCTGGGCGAGATGGTCTGCTGGCGGGAAAAGGCCAACAATTGTCGTGTGATATCCGCTGATCGCCGGGGCGCTGACAAAATCTCTTCCATATCCGGACGCAACCTGTCCCCGGCATCCAGTTTTTCCAATACCAGTTCCGCATAACCAAGAATCACGCCGAGCATGTTGTTGAAATCGTGTGCCACGCCACCGGCCAGTCTGCCCACGGACTCCATTTTTTGAGCCTGAATCAACTGGGTCTGGAGTTTTTCCTGTTCTTTTTCGGCCCGTCTGCGTTCCGTGATGTCCTCAATAACGACCATGATGGCATCAACCCGGCCCTCCCTGTCGCGAATTGGTGCTGCCGAAAGACTGACCTCGATTGGCGAACCATCTTTGCGCCGGCGTGTCAGTTCGATCCGCGACAATACCTTACCGTCTATGACAGACTGGCGCAAATCGACAAATTCTTTATGCTGATCTTCCGGCACAATAGGAACGAATTGGCCCAGAACCTCTTTCTCCTGCCACCCGAAGATATTCTCGGCCGCGGTGTTCCAGCTCCTCACACGCCCATCGGGAGCATAACTGATAATCGCAAAAGGCGATGCTGCGATCATTGCCCGCTGGAATTCCACTTTTTCGCGCAACGCTTCTTCGGCCTTCACCCGTTCGGTAATGACTTCCGTATAGACGATAATGCCGCCGATCTCGCCACTGGCCTCATGCCACGGCCTGCATTCCCAGCGTGTCCACTCGATCGTTCCGTCGATTCGGGGATAGGAATCGCGATCGGCTCCGGAAATTTCGCCAGCCAGGGCTTTCCGATGGACATCCCGCCATTTCTGTGGCAGGTCCGGAAAAACATCATAATGATGTCTTCCGATGACATCCTTTTCGGCGATGTTGTAATCATTCAGATAGCGCTGGCTTACATAAATGTACCGCAAATCCTTGTCATGCATGGCAATGGCACTGTTGGCATGCTCGATGACATACCGCATCAGCTCGTGGGAGTGGGCAATGGCGGCCTCGGCCTGTTTCCGTTCGGTAATATCGGATATGATGCCGTGCCAGAGGATACTGCCGTCAGACATCCGTTCAGGATGGGCCTGGGACCAGCGCCAGCGAAGGCCCTGTCGGGGGAGAATGACCCTGAATTCGCAATAAAAGGTCTGGAGGGTACGGGCCGATTCCTGAATGCCCGCGACAACGTGGTCGTAATCCTCCGGATGCAGCCGTCCGTAAACCGGCGTGGCATCCTCACAAACGTCCTCAGGGGCCATTTCATAGATATCCGCCATGCCGGGGCTCGCGTAGGGAAACACGGAACGCCCGTCCGGATATAGACGATACTGGTAAATGACTCCGGGTACCAGGCGGGCCAGATTCGAAAGCAGGTCATGGCTTTGTATCTGTTTGGCTTCTGTCCGCTTTCGCTCTGATTCTGCCTGTTCCAACGCCTTGACGCGTTGTTCCAATTCTTCGTAAGTCGGTTTTTCAGTCATGGTCATTTCCAGAAATTTTGTGATTCAGTCGCGTTACAGAGATGTGAAATTACAATCTCGACGTTGATTTTGTTCAGAGCCTGATCCGCCAGCACCGATGAACCTTTTTCCGCTTGCTGACATAATCTTCGGGAATGGTGAGATGGGTTATTTCGGAGATTTCACTGATCCTCAGACCATCCATGCGAGGCAAAAAATTCTGGTGATTGGTGGAAAAGAAGAGTGTTCCTCCCGGTCTCATGACCTTCAACACCGCGTTCAACAGTCCGGGGTGATCCCGGTTGATATCAAATTCATGCCGGCTTGCCCGGGTGGTGGAATATGACGGCGGATCGACAACCGCCA
>JBFXFK010000373.1:0-2721 GCA_050179135.1 Desulfatirhabdiaceae bacterium
GAAAAGCAGTCCAAATCGAAATCAAACCCCGCATAAAAATGATCAGTCCCAACACGCTGAAAATCAGGATGATGCCGGTTTTGACCGGTTCACTTTCCAGAACATTTCCCACGGTCCGCTCCAGCATACCGGGTCTGGATGTCACTCCCCATGTCCCGTCCGGATTTTGAACCAGATCGCTGCCGCCCAAGAGTGCATCCCGGTAATTGATCAGAACCGTCACGCCGGCAGTGGTCAACAACACATTCGGATGCCTTTCCAGAAGGGACAGGATACGTTCCGGCGCCTTCAAAAGCATGTCCATTACCGGGCTTCGCCGGGCTGCTTCCAGTTGGCTCAAATCCGGGCTCAGATGATGCAACCGGAGCAGATCCCGTTTTTCCAGTTTCAGGGCCGCTTCCATACCTTCCCGACCCAGTTTTTCCATCACCTCCGTCCCGATTCCCGGATGTTTTACAGCCGCCAACAGGGCATCCGGACCATTGGTGGCAATCAGCCGGTTCAGGACTTCCGGGCTGTGGTTCAGTGCGGATATGGCCTGTTTCTGCAGGGATGCGGGAATGTGATCCAGAGCCTGAAGCAATCTGCCCGGATTTGTTTTCAGGGCTTTGACCGCACTGACCCCGTGTTCCGCCACCAGGCCCTGAAGCTGTTTCAGGCTTTTTTCGCCAGCGGTTTCAGCAATTTGTTCCGTTAGCTCTTTCAATGCCTTTTCTCCGCCCAGCTTTGCCAGATCATCCGCGGCGCCTGGGCTTTTGCGGGCAATCAATTCGGCCAGTTCAGACACCATTTTCCGGATAGCCGAACCCCCGACCAGGGCGTCTGCAGGAACCGCAACCCAGACCAGTCCAAAAACAAGAAGCATGCACCACATCCGTTTATTCATAAAAACCTCCGTTTTGAGATATGAGTCATGAATCATGAGATATGGGATGGCTGTTCAATTGCCATAAGCCATACCGGAATCACACTGCCTGTTTTGTCGTAACCCGTATCCGGAATGTGACAAAAAATGATGCAGGATGGGAAATACGGTCAGCAGTGGCGGATGGAAGACGGGTTACATCTGGAAAATCCGGCCCAGCATCAGCCGAAACCGGTCCAGCAGATTGCCTGCCACCAGATTTTCGGTGGTTTCCAGATTCGCCTGATACAGGTTTTCCATCTCCAGTTTCATCCGGGGGACGATCCCCTTTTCGACATCATGCAGCACGGCATCCCGTGTATGCCGCACCATATCCCGGCACTCGGCTTTCAAATTGTTTGCCATGCGCTTCGAATTCCAGTAATCCACTACCAGGGCAAGAACCAATGCAACAGGTGTCCGGTAAGGCTCCGGAATGAACTGCCAGATCACACTCCAGGAGCCCAGAATATCAATTGTCAGGGACTGGGCCAGATTGATGAGGGTCTTTTCGCCCATACCCTCAAAACTGCTATTCCAGGTATGGCTTAGAGCCTGATTGTAGCTGCTCATGACAAACTGGCCGGGATCGATTCCGGGTTCCGTTTCCCGGACCACATCCTGAATGCGGCTGAGCATCAGATTCTGGTTACTGTTCAGGGCATGAGCCAGTGTGTTAATGGCCATCGAAACATCCTGGCGAATCCGGGCCTCGGAATACACGTGTCTCTCAAAGGACTCCTGCACCGATTGCGCGACCCGGTTGCCTGCCACACCATTCCATGCCTCGTCCCACCAGTCCTGAAACTGACGCCCCAGCATCCCCATCCGGGAACGCATTCCGGTCATGTCATCCACAAAGTCATCGATCCCTTCCTCATATTCGTTGAAATATCCCTCCAGTTCGGAAATGGCACGGTTCATGGCTTTCAGGTTTTCCTGATGGTATTGTTGAATCACCGGCTGAATATGATCCTGATAAATGACCGTCCGGTCTGTGGAATTCTCCGGTTGGTTCGAAAACACGCCCGGAATGATCCGGATCTGGCCACTCTGGTATTCCAGAAACAGGAATGCGGCGGCCATCAGGACCAGACCCATGACACAAATCATCAGGCTTTTCAAAAGGGGATTTTTCGGTGCTGACGGTGTAATGCTTTCAGTTTGCTGTGCCATATTATCCTCCGGATTCTTGAAAAAGTGAAGGGGCCGGGCCGTTTCAATAAATCTGCTTCCTGTTACTACATCTGTCGTCCTGAAAAGATGAAATGTGACACGCACTTGGAACGTATGCCGCTTTGGGATGAGGAGCTTTCCCAGGGACAATTTCATGAACATATTCCTGATAGTCTTTCGACAGGAGCCTTTTGTGACAAAAAAATCAGACTATAACGGATTTAACCGTCGTAATTTGGATTTATTAGCCCCATAGGGGCGGCCTGTTTGTAGAAATTGACAGAATACAACCCATCAAGCTCCATCGGAGCGGCCTGTTTCGATCGGTAACAGGTTGCCCCTACGGGGTTTGAAGAAAATCGGGAATTGTCATCACTACAAACAGCATGCTTCTACGAAGGTTTACCGGATTTTTGGCGTTGCAATTATTCAAGCCCCAAATCCGATATATTCGGAGAAAATTTATTGGAAAACCAATTTTGACGAAATTTCAGAGCGGGCTTTTTATCTGATTTATCCCATGTTCCGGACTCAAACCTATCCGGATATAATAAATACAACATGTTACGGTAAATATCGATATTGTTGTAGTCACAGAATATTGTGAAAATGATTTCAGAATAATGACTAATCCTTTTATT
>JBFXFK010000374.1:0-2678 GCA_050179135.1 Desulfatirhabdiaceae bacterium
TTTTGTGCCTGCTGTCGCAACTCATCAATATGACATTCAATTTGCGCCTGTTCCCGATTCAGTTATTTTTAGTATCATCATTTAGTTAGACAGTCAATCAGCAGGAATCAATGGCGTTGTGTCGAATTAGGACCGCTTTCCGCATAAAGATTTTGGACGCGTTAGGGATTCATAAGAATTCAAACAACCAGAAAATCCGGATCAACATGTCATAATACAACACGGGGGTATCATTTATTGTGAATCCCTAAATCCTGAAAATCTGCGTGTATCTGCGTCCAAAATATATCCGAAGTTAAAGGGGACGCAGATTACTCAGATGAGCGTAGATAGAGAACTCAGGAAAACAATATTGGTGTAGCGATAGGGGATTCACAAGCCGGGATGACCCTCAAAAAGGTCCTCATCTTCGGTTAGCCAGTAGCAAGTTGACCAGATTGGCTGTTTGCATGATGTCAGGGGGCCGCAAAAATTGGTGGCACCCAGACCTGCCCGATGGGTTTTAGAGGCATCAGATTCATGTATCAATTAAATGTGTTATGGAATCCAAATATCTGAGGAACGTCCCGCAAAGCTCAAAATCTTTATCTGGAAAGCTATATAAAGCTATGAGGAAATAAGAGACGCAGCCATTGATGTCGGGATGATTGCGCCTTTAAAATTGATAGCGGCATCAGAGACCTTTGCCGGACGACGGAGGACGACGGTGTCTTCTGTTATACTTTTTTCAAAGCTGTGGCAGAAAAGGGATAGTCGGAAGGCTGTCAGTGACACAATGCGTTTGAGTATCCTGCTCGTTTTTATTCTGTTGATCTCTGGTGTTTCATTTGCTGAAGAAGCATATCCGGATGAGGTTCAGGCTTCACAGGACTCAGTGTCCGGGAAACCGAAAAACGTCAAAATAGATACAACTGCCAGCGCGGATTATCTGACAGAGATTGAACGGCAAATAATTATCGAAATCAACCTGGTGCGGGCCAACCCATCTCAATACGCCCGCATGTTTCTTGTGCCGCTTCGATCGTACTATCACAATGGACTTTTGCAATATCCGGGTGAAATTGCCATCTCAACCCATGAAGGAATTCGTGCACTGAATGCGTGTATCAAGGTACTTCAGGTTGCCAAACCATTGCCACCATTGTATCCCAAAAAAGGACTTACGCTTGCTGCACGTGATCATGCAAAAGATCAGGCAAAGACCGGAGCCACCGGGCACATCGGAAGCGATGGCTCAACTCCAAAAACCAGACTGAACCGATACGGCAAGTGGGGTATTTCTGCTGGAGAGAATATCGGCTACGGATACGGAGAGGCTAAAGGAATAGTGGCTTCGCTACTGATTGATGACGGGATGCCTTCGCGAGGACACAGAAAAAACCTGCTCAGCGATTCATTTCAATTTGTGGGTGTTGCAGTTGGAACCCATCCTGTCTACAGGTATCTTTGCGTAATGGAATTTGCAGTGTCATACCGGTAAGCAACGCGCACCACCGTAGTATCGGGGGGGCCTTAAAAAATGAAACAACTTATATTTCCAGTTGAAAATTCTCTTTTTTTGCTATTTTTTCGACATGTTGAACAAAATAACCGACAGCCGATGGGGTTATGCCAAACTTCCTTGCCACATCCACCATGGTCATTCCCAGCCAGCTCAGCCACTGCCCAGTAACAGATCAGATCCCGGGCCATCACCCGTTCTTTCTGCCGACTTTTTCCAAACACATAATCCTTTTCGACCTGAAACAGATTGCAGGTTCTTTCCACTATTTTCCAAAAATCATAGCCCATGGCCCTGAGCCTGTATTTGCGGGAAAACGGATCTTCCGATTCCACAAGCACTTCCGTTACAAAATCATGTCTCCCCAGAATGCGCTGATCGCCCTTGATCCGGTCCTGTCCGCTCCGCCGCATTTTCTGTATTTCATCCCACCCACCCAGGCTTCGAATCAGACCGCCACCTGTCAGATCGGGCCGACCCCCATAGGTATAACTGCCCATCAAGACCCTTTCCTATGCAAAATTGAAATCCAACATCGACGGGTTTTTAAATCAGGTTGACAGTGTGCGGGAAAAACTGGCTGGCATCAAGCCGCGGATTGACATGCAGTATGAGGTAAAAAAAAGCCGAAATGGAAAAACCCAAAGAAACCAGGAAGCCGGGAAGACCCCGGAAAAGTTCCCCCCCTTCGGTTAGCCAGTAGGTCAGGTTGGCTGTTTGCATGGCGTCAGAGGGCCACAAAAATCCACGGCATCCTGCCCTGCCTGAATGCTGGCAGCAGCACCTTCAGCCTTCAACCTTTTCAACCAGCAGGTCAGCCTGGCCGGCTTTTTGGCCTGCCTGACATTGTAGGCGTACGTTCCGGTTATTTGGTTTGTCAGGGAGCCGCAAAAAGCTGTGACACCCTGACCTGCCCGATGGGTTTCAGAGGCATCCGATTCATGTATCAAATAAATGTGTTATGGAAATCGCATATCTGAGGAACGTCCCGCAAAACCCCATGTTGTTCCGTAAGTTGATAAGTAAGGAACGTCCCGACGTATCACAAGATCATCGGGAGACTTGTTTTTTCTGTGATCTGCCGGAACGTCTTGTTTGATGTGTTGTTTTATTTGCAATATCAATAAGTGAGAGGAGTGCATTGTTCACCGCCTCCTCATTGGGGAATACTTCTGCC
>JBFXFK010000375.1:0-2643 GCA_050179135.1 Desulfatirhabdiaceae bacterium
GACCGATGGCGCCTATGTACGATCCACGGCCGGAAACATGGACCTGGATGTGATCTATACCCGGGAGATCCGGGGAAAAATGGAGGCATCCACCCTTGCCACGGACAAAAAGCAGATTTGGGAAGACCGCTTTCAGTGGGTGCTGGCATTGGCCATCTTGGCCCTTGGCGCCGAATTGCTGATACCGGCTGTTCGAAAAAAAAATGCGGCATTGGGTGTGATCTTCCTGCTCCTTTCGGCCATGCCGGTTCATGCCGAAAACCCCATCCAGGAAGGCATCGACGCCTATAAACAGGGGGCCTACGACAGAGCACTAAAGCGTTTCATCGATGCCCAGCTTGAACATCCGGACAGACCGGATATTTCATACAACATCGGGAATGCCTATTATCACACCGGCGATTTTGAGTCGGCCGCAAAAAGCTACCAGGAAGCCCTGAAAACCGAAAATATTCCGCTTCAGCACAAGGCATACTACAATCTTGGAAATGCTGAATTCCGAAAAAAGAATTACGAAGCCGCCATAAAAAACTATGAAGCGGCCCTGAAACTGAATCCAGATGATGTCCAGGCCAGTCAGAATCTGGAATTTGTCAAAAAAGTCATGGAGCAGGCCAAGGAACAGCAGAATCAACAACCGGGCGACAAGAAAGCCGATTCCGAATCTAACGATCCGTCAAAACAGGGAGAGAACCCGGAGAATCAGCCGGAGCAGACCCCCGAAGATCCGCAAAAATCGTCCAAACCCGATGATACGAATGGGTCGTCACCCGATTTCGGCAAAGAGATGGCCGATGGGAATGAAAACGGCCCGGAAAAGCCGGAACATACAGCCGGAGAGGAAGCGGATCAGCAGCAATCCGACGATCAGAAACAGCAGGGGTCTTCACCATCCGGACCTGCCGGTGATCCCGAAAATGCCAAAGCCTCCAAAATGGCGGATCAAATCCTGAACCGCCTGAAGGACCAACCCGGAAAATCAATGATTCCGGCTTATGGAAAAACAGGTGTGGAGAAAGACTGGTAAATATACTGCTGTCGGCCAATAAGTGTGGAAAAACAGAATTCAGAAGCCAGAATTCAGAATAAAAAGGAAAATATCATTTTTATAAACAGCAACCATTCCCTATTTATTCTGGCTTCTGAATTCTGTATTCTGACTTCTGAATATGGAACCCGCAGATTGTGACCGTTCAAAGTATATTTAAAGACAGACAGAAGGACCGAAGGTTGCAAGGAATAAATCATGCGTGAATGCACAAAACCCGGAAATATCCAATCAACGGCAATGCGTCTGAAACCACTCTTCAGCCTTTGGTCTGTGCCCCTTTACAGCCTGATATTTCTGATCGCGTTTGCCATGTTCAGCCCCTGCGCCCCGGCTCATGCCGCAACGGTTTCGGCGGTTGTGGATCGCACCCGAATCGGACCCGATGAAACCATTGAACTGACGGTGTCGGTTACGGGCGGTGAAGGCGAGGTGGATATGTCGCCCATTCGGGATTTCAAAGTGCTTTCCAGCGGCACAGGCACCAGCATTCAGATCATCAACGGCCAGATGTCCAAGGAAACAAATTATGCATACCGGCTGATTCCCTTGAAACAGGGACGCCTGGTGATCCCTCCCCTGACCGTGACCGTGGACAAGACCACCAGCCAAACCAAAGAAATTGTCGTTACCGTCAGCCCGAATATGCCGGAGAAAGCCGGTGGTCATGATGTATTTGCAGAAGGCATCATTTCCAATTCAAACCCTTATGAAGGCGAGCCGTTGGTTTATACCTTCAGATTGTATCATGCGGTTCAGATCGCCAATGCCCGGTTTCAGAAACCCGAGTTTGCCGGTTTTACCGCCAAAGAACTGGAAAGCAGCCGGAAAGATTATAGAACCGTCAAAAATGGACGCGATTTCAATGTCACGGACATCAGCTTTTTACTGGTTCCGGTCGGCCCGGGCCCAAAAACCATTGATCCGACGGTTCTGTCATGCGATCTGGTCATGCGTCAAAATGTGCGCAGAAATCCGTTCGGATTGCTGGATGATCCGTTTTTTGGGCAGAACCGGCTGGAACCCCGGATCATCCGGACCGAGCCGCTGAATATCACGGTCAGGGCCCTGCCGCCCCATGATGGCAAGGGGGCATTTTCCGGGTTGGTGGGCACATTTCAAATTCGCTCGAACGTGGATAAGGCCACATTGAAAGTGGGTGAATCCGCCACCCTGTCCGTGACCATCAGCGGCACCGGCAATATTCTGGATGCGGCAGCCCCAGATATGGCCATCCCGGATGCATTCCGAAGTTATCAAGATACGCCCCAGGAAAACATTCAGCCGGGCGAGAACGGATATTCCGGAGAAAAAGTGTTTCGGACAGCCCTTGTCCCATTGAAAGCGGGCCAATATACGCTTAAACCCGTTCAACTCACCTATTTTGATGCCGCTGCCGGACAGTATCAAACCCTGAGTACCGCCCCCATATCGGTTATGGTTCATCCTTCCGGAGAAGGAGAAGCCGTGCACAGCGTTTCTTCACCGGATTCGGCCATCACGCCCATAAAAAAGACGGTAGAATTTACAGGACGGGACATTCTTCCCCTCAAGGAAGACATGAAGGCCCTGGAAACACAACAGGCCATGAGCCC
>JBFXFK010000376.1:0-2639 GCA_050179135.1 Desulfatirhabdiaceae bacterium
AAACCTGGATTCAAAAGGCCATTAATGAAGACCAAACAAACGGCACGCGGTTTTCCTTGGGAAGAGACTATGCCCTTTATTCGGAATGGTTCAAACGAAACGGCGATCATGTCAATGCCCGGAAAAAACTGGAAAGGGCTGTAGAAATCATGAAAGAATGCGGGGCCGATGGCTGGGTGACAAAATATGCAAAGGAGATTGCCGTATTACAATAGCAGAAAAGGATCTCACATTGGGCCAATTCCCGCCACAAAAGACGTGGCGTATCGTTTTCCCTGGTTTTTCCTTTACAATATCTCATTGCCAGGGGCCAACAACACATTTTTAAATTTGGTTTCAGACATATCCAATCGTTTCATTGAAAGGAGAAATCAGTGGAAGAAGTAACCGCAAAAAGGCAAATGGAAAAAGTGCGCCGGTTCGAAAATGGATTCATGGCCATTCATCTCATTCATCTTGGTAATAAACTTGGGATATTGGAGGCGCTTGCCAAAAGCAGGGAGGGATTGATGGTCGCGGATCTGGCAGCCAGTCTGCATCTTCATGAGCCTGGTCTGCAAACCTGGTGTCAGACGGCTTATCACTTTGAAATAGTGGACTGCGATGACCAGGGAAGATTCAGCCTGCAGCCATTTATGGACGAAATCCTGGGAGACAAAAACCATTTCCGGAATTATCTGGCAACTATCGAAATGGATGTCGAATTGATCGGCAAATCGATAGATGAGGCCGTTCATTTCTACCGGACCGGTGAAGTCATGGACAGCTATATTGACCCCGAAATGTCCAAAATGGCCTATGGGAATACAAAAAATATCTATCTGGCTTTCCTGTTCATGATCTTGCCCAAGAATGAACCGATAAAAAAAATGCTGGATGACGGTATTCGCTTATTGGATATCGGGTGTGGAGACGGATCTCTGATCGTCCAGTTGGCCCAGGCTTTCCCTCAAAGTAGATTTGTTGGAATCAATCCGGACAGAAATGGTATTGAAACCGCCCTTGCGGCCATTTCTCAACTGGGTCTGGGGAATCGGGTATTTGTTGAGAACAAGGGAGGAGAAGCCCTCACTTATACGGATGAATTTGATCTGATCAGTATGGTGGTAACGTTGCACGAGATTATCCCGAAGATCCGGAAATCCGTGATTGAAAAAGCCTATCAAGCATTAAAACCGGGTGGAACGCTTTTGATTCTTGATTTCCCGTATCCGGGCAAATTGGAGGATTTTCGAAATCCGAATTATGACTATGGTATTCTGGATCAATTTTACGAAACCAGTATTGGCACTGTCCATCTAACCGCGGAAGAGCAAAATGAACTGATCAATCAGGCCGGTTTTAAAAATATGAATCGGATAGCCATCGCGAAGGGTATGTTTGATTTGATTACAGCGTCGAAATAACAGTCTGAAAGGAGCGCATGGAATGGAAAAAAATCCGAAAACATTTGATGCCATTGTCGTCGGTAGCGGTCCTGGCGGCGCCAGCGTTGCCCGGGAACTCACCCATATGGGCCAATTGGTGCTGATTCTCGAAAGGGGAGACAACAATCCGGTAAAAGGGACGATCACCCAAATGGTGCCACAGGCCATGATACCGGGAAAAGGGATGCTGGTTACCCACCAGGGGTTGGGCATGGTGCGGGGAATCACCACCGGTGGCAGTTCCCAGTTTTATTGTGCTACGGCATTTGATCCTCCCTTTGACATGCTGAAAAAACACGGCGTGGATATTACCAGCGAGGTTGCGGAGATCCGTCAGGAAATCCCCAACGCCCCCTTATCCGATGAATTGATGAGCCCGGCCGGGGCCTGTTTTGAGCGCAGTGCTCTGGAACTGGGGTATGACTGCCACCGGCTGAATAAGCTGATCTTCCAGGATCAATGCCTCCCGGATTGTCAGCGATGTCTCTACGGCTGCCCTGCTGGCGCCAAATGGAGCGCTCGCCACTTTGTGAACGAAGCTGTGGGAAATGGGGCAATGATCAATAACGGCGCCCGAGTGGATCGGGTGATAATCGAGAACCAGTCTGCAGTGGGTGTGGAATATCGACAGGGGCAGGAACGCCGACAAGCTTTTGCTCCCAGGGTCATCCTCGCCGCCGGCGGCATTGGGACACCGGTGATATTGAAGAAAAGCGGCCTGCCCGGTGCCGGTTACGATTTTTTCTTCGATCCGCTCATTTTTGTGATGGGAACAGTGAAGACGGTCGTCAGCGGCCGGGGCATCGCCATGTGCTCAGGCGTTCATTTTGAGGAAGACGGTATCGTGATGACCGACTTTAACCTTCCCCGCCTGATGAAATTATTGTTTGACATGAGTGTTTTCAAGTTCAGCCAGATTTTCTCCTATGCCAACGTCGTTCCGATAATGATCAAAGTTCGCGACCGCCTTGGCGGAAAGGTGATCAACGATCGGATGATCTGGAAGGGTCTGACCAAAGCGGACAAACAGAAGATCGATACGGGTGTCGTTCATGCCCGACGCATTCTCGAACATGCTGGCGCCTCGGATGTTTACCGGAGCTGGTATCTGGCCGCCCACCCTGGAGGAACAGCAAAGATTGGCGAAATGGTGGATGCCAATCTGAAAACCGAATTTGAAAATCTTTATGTCTGCGACTGCTCGGTGGTGCC
>JBFXFK010000377.1:0-2634 GCA_050179135.1 Desulfatirhabdiaceae bacterium
AATGGTATCCATCCGTTCAAACTGTTCGGGATTGCTCAACTCGATCTTTCCGAATTCCAAGACCACCGGAATGACAAATTGCAGGAATATCTGGTGATTCAGATTTTCAATCAGAACCAGTGCATAATCCTCGCTTTTTTTCAAATGCATGGATTTTGCCCAGTGAACATTGAGAACACTCAATAAAATGGCGCCAATCAGAATGGCGGCCAGACTGACAATTGTGAAATATTTGACCAGCCGGAACGGCTTGATTCGATCATCCAGGAGATTTTTCCGCATGGAATACCCAGGGTTAGACATATGTTAATAAAAACGGCCTTGTCGTACCAACCACTAAAAACCGGATCTGTTTTTATGGAAAACGCTTATGGTAAAATAAAGAACCTGGTTCCAATTTGGCCCATCGGAGCGTCAAAACAAAATTTTGACATAAAGCAAAACAACCATTGAATACCCATTGAATCCTGTAATTTCAGACAGGACATTTACTGATTAAACTTTATGCCTTTGCTCCTCTGCCCCTTTACCCCTGAGTCAATATTTTTACGGTAAATGCCGACAGATGATGACAAGAATCGCGTTATGACCGCAAAATCTGAATTTTAACCAAATAAAATATTGACTTAAAAAAGGAAACGAGGCAATAAAAATATGTACGACCATTCAAGTCTGAACGTGAACCCCTTTCCGATTTCCCGGTTAATTCGCCTATGCTTCTAAAAAAGAAAAACCACCTGATTGGGCTTGATATCGGATCCCGGTCAATTAAAGTTGGCGAGACGGTTGAGACCAAAAACGATTTTGAGCTCAACAAATTTGGCATGGTGGATATTTCTGCCGGCTGGATAGAAGATGCCGCCATCAAAGAACCGGAACGCATTGCAGAAACCATTCGGGATCTGTTGAACCGTGAAAAAATAAAGGAAAAAAATGTTGCGGTTTCAATAGGCGGTTATTCTGTCATTGTCAAAAAAATTCAACTGCCGCCTCAAAGCGAGGAATCCCTGCAGGATTCCATTCATTTTGAGGCGGAACAGTATATCCCTTTTGATATCAATGAGGTCAATCTCGATTTTCAGATATTGAGCGATCCTGCAGATGGCAATCAAAGAATGGATGTCATTCTGGTTGCCGCCAAGAAAGATCTGGTCAACGATTACATCAATCTTCTCTCTTTGGCCGGATTACGTCCCAGCATCATTGACATCGATGCCTTCGCGCTTCAAAACATTTATGAATATGCCTATGCACCGCAGGATGAAACCGTCGCATTGATCGATATCGGTGCATGCAAAACATCCCTCAATATTCTCAAGGGGACCATATCCCTGTTTATGCGGGATGTTACGCTGGGATCGGAACAGATCAACCACAAGATCAGAGATGTTGCGCAATGTTCGCTGGATGACGCAGAATCCATCAAGCTGGGCGACAAACCGGGTGACCAATTTTCCGGACTTGATCTGAAACAGATCACGACGGATGTTGTCTCGGACTGGTGTCTCGAAATTCGACGGGCCATTGACTTTTTTTATTCCACATATCCGGAGCATCAGATAAAAACCGCCATTTTAAGCGGTGGTGGCGCCAATATATCGGAGTTCAGGAATATGCTGGCATCCGAAATTGCAATGGATGTGGAACCGATTCGGCCATTCAGCCGGTTTACTGTTCACAGGCGATTTGACAATGCATGGCTGGAATCCGTCTCTTCGCAGGCAGCCATTTGCATGGGGTTGGCCATCAGAAGACAGGGTGACAAATGATTCGAATCAACCTTCTTCCCTACCGGCAGGTCCAAAAACAGGAAAATATCCGGCGTCAGGTGTCGATTTTTCTGCTGGGACTGATTCTGATTGCATGCGGTATCTACTATGTCGGCAGCCTGTTGTCGCGCCAACAGGCTGCCGAGGAGAACCGGATTCAGAAGGCCAAAATCGAGTTGGCAGAGCTGAAAAAAATTACAAAAGAAATTGAGGAAATCAAGAAAAAGCTTCAAATTATCAAAAAGAAAACGGAAATCATTCACAGTCTGGAAACGGACCGTAAAGACCCGGTTCTGCTCCTGGATGCGTTGACCAGCCTTGTGGTCCCGGATCGAATGTGGTTCACCCAACTGACAGCGACAGGCGGTACTGTTGCGATTGGCGGGTTGGCAAAGGATCAAACCACTGTTGCGGAATTCATGAAACGCCTGGAGGGCAGTGTTCTGTTTGAGTCGGTTCAGTTACGATCCATCAGACAGCAGACCATCAGAAACGTCAATCTGAAAGGATTCGACATCACCTGCAAAAAAGCCGCCCTTAAACCGCCTGTCAAGGAGGCTTCCAAATGAAACTTCCGGAACTGTCTCTTGAACCCTTTTTTGAAAAGATCAGCGGCCTGACGGTAACACATCGGATTCTGATCTGTGTTGCAGCCTATCTTCTGCCTGTTTTGGCATGGGGATATTTCAATGCCTATCCCCAATATGTTCATATTCAGGAATTGGGAGAAGAGGCGGCAAAACTGGAAATAGAGGTTGAAACAGCCAGGGGCCTGGCCAGACAGTACAATCGTTTCAGGAAGGAAATGGCCGAGGCAGAAGACGAATTTCGTGTGGCCCGGGCGGCTTTGCCCGATAATCAGGAA
>JBFXFK010000378.1:0-2631 GCA_050179135.1 Desulfatirhabdiaceae bacterium
TGACGGTCTCACATCCACCCTGAATTTCCACACAGGACGTATTGGTTCCATAGGTTCCCTGAAGCGGAAACGGCAGCCTGTCAATAAAGGCATCGATGGCCTCCCGCGTTTTCAGTTTCTGATTTTGCGCCAACTGAAGGACATGCTGTAATTTGAAGCGGATTTGTCCGGACAAAAACGATGCGGGAAGCGATCCACGGGTTCCCCAGAAAATAGATTTCATATTCCTGTCCTGTTTGTAAATTGGGTCTTAAGGCTGTAGACTGTAGGCTGAAGACTGAAGGCGCCGCACACAGCGTTCCGGCTGATCAGCCGTTGGATGGTCAGGCGGCATCTCAATACTGAATGTATTTTCACGGTAAACGTTCATGATCGGTCTGATCACCCACATGAATGAAAATAAACAGCGAACAGCAGAATATCGAACAAGGAACCGCAGAAGGATGAATACGGCATCCAGCGGTCCGGCCCAGCAGTCAGGTAGGCCAAACTACCGGCCAACCTGACCTACCGGCTACCAGCAATTTCAGCGGGACGCGGGTAGGTCAGGGTGCCGCGGCTTTTTGCGGCTCCCTGACACCATGCTATCTTCCCGGTAAAAATATCATATTTCTCCCCAAAAGTATTCAATTTCAATTTCAGCTTGTTCTTGACGGAACAATCTGTTTTTGATAGATAGCCTTTGGCATTATGGGGATGTAGCTCAGTTGGGAGAGCGCTGCGTTCGCAACGCAGAGGTCGTGGGTTCGAATCCCATCATCTCCACCATCAGACAATCCGAAAGCGTTTAAAGAAGTCCAAAACCCCTTGAAAACAAGGGGTTTTTTTATTGCCTGTTTCAGGTATTGCCGCAATAAACCGCGCCACTTTTTTGAAACCCGTCAATCTGTTCCATCGTATACCCAAGCTCCTGCAAAATGGCGGTAGTGCTTTGGCCAAACCCGACAGCCGGTTTGCGGATTGAACCCGGGGTTTCGCTCAGCTTGACCGGTATTCCCGGTTCGGGCCGGGGTGTCCCGAACCGGTCCGGGACATCCACCACCATTTCGCGGGCGCGCAGCATGGGATCTTCAAGCATTTCTGCCATGTTTTGAACTTTGCCCCAGCAGATATCCATATCCCCCAGGTCGGCTTCCCATTCGGCAACTGTTTTTTTTCGAAAACGATCCCGCATATCGGTGATGATCGCTTCCCGCTGCGTGTCATCATATTGCAGGGCCGTATATTCCGGAACACCCAAATGCTCGCAGAGTCGCTTCCAGAACCGGTTTTCAACCGCACCGATGGACAAATACCGCCCATCCGCGGTTTCATACGTGTTGTAACAGGCATACCGATGGGACAGCACCGCATCCGACCGCTTGGGCGCCTGACCGCTTACCTGGCGAAAAAACAGGGGAAGGGATAAAAATCCCACCATGCCGTCGGTCATGGAAATATCGATATACTGGCCGTTGCCGGTCTGATTTCGGGCGACAAGGGCCAGAAGGATGCCGATGACGGCATTCATTCCGCCCCCGGCAATGTCCGCTATCTGAATTCCGGGAATGGATGGAGGGCGGTCCGCCTCGCCGATCAGATCCAGAACTCCCGCAACGCTCAGATAATTGACATCATGCCCGACCCGATCCCGGTACGGGCCGTTCTGTCCATAACCGGTGATGGCGCAATAAATGATGCCGGGATTGATCTGTTTTACGGTTTCATATCCGATACCCAGCCGGTCCATGACACCGGGTCGAAACCCTTCCAGCAGGATGTCCGCCTGCCGGATCAGCCGGAAGAAAATCTCCTTTCCTTCAGATGTCTTCAAATCGAGTGACATATGCTCCTTGTTCCGGTTGACCGTTGTGATGAACAATCCATCGGCAATAAACCGTTTGTCCTCGATGGCGATGACCCGTGCCCCATGATCGGCCAGAATCATGGAGCAGTATGGACCGGGCAGCAGCCGTGACATGTCGATGACCGTCAGCCCGGTCAGTGCGCCATTTTTCAAAATATATCCTCCGTAAATGCGTGAAGTGGTGAAGGCGTGAAATCGGGAGGGCGAATCACCGTTACTGTTCCATCGGCAGAATCATGACGGGTACGGATGCATTCTGCTTGAAGCGTTCCGCATCCGCCAGACTTCCAACGCCCCGTCCCACATGCATGGGAATGGCGATTTTCGGTCCAATCATCCGGGCCGCATCAACCGCTTCTTCTGCCGTCATGACATAGGTCCCGGAAACCGGAAGCAGGGCCACATCGCACCGGAAAACCGCCATTTCCGGAATGGCGTCGGTATCTCCGGCATGATAGATCCGCATTCCCCGAACTGTCAGAATAAATCCGACATAGCCGGACTCCCTGGGATGATAGGGCACGCCGGGACTTCTGAATTTATTGATGTTATAAGCCGGAACAGCCTGAACCGGAATGCCTTTGACCACCCGGTTTTCACCCGGCCCCATGGTCTGAACCTGGCCGGAAAATTTTGGGGCGGCAGCGGCTACCGTCAGAATGATGGTGTCATCCTTCCGGATTTTTGCCACATCCTCAACAGATGCATGATCCTTGTGATCATGGGTAACCAGAATCAGATCGGCTTTTGGCCCGCCTGAAATTTTATACGGATCGATATAGATG
>JBFXFK010000379.1:0-2593 GCA_050179135.1 Desulfatirhabdiaceae bacterium
TGGCTTGTAACCGTGCGTTTTCGACTAATTCACCTTCACCCAGAATACGCTCCTCCCCTTTCTGCAGTTCACCCTCTTTCCGTATCGGCTTGACTGCAGACCATTCTCCCAGACTTCGCCCCCCCCGCCGGTCAGCTCCGTTTTTCTGCCATCATCCTCCAACACGATTCGGTCAACTGAACCGAGGCTACCACATCGGAAAAATGCGTTTTAAACTGATCATCCTCATAGTCTTCGGTATCCACTTCCAGGGTGGACAGATCCATCCGGGAGGTGATCTCTGATTTCACCCGTAAGCAGCAACGTCCCGCAGGCCCGGCCAGAACCATAATCCGGAACAATTTGGTTGCCACAATGTCTGTGAACAGATTTTTTTGTGTTTTGACCGGATCAAAACAGCCCATGATGATCGTGACCAAGTAAAATGACCGGTGGGCGTTTGCCTGAAACGATTTCAAACGGATTTATCCAGAAATGACATTATCCATCAAAAATACAGGACATACGGAAAAGCAAAACGCTCACCGCATATTTGATTAGACACATTACTGCCCCGTAAGGAGATTTTTCACAGTGGACATCCCACGAATATTCAACATTACTGAAAGTGCTCACCGCATCCATAACCCGTTCACACCCGAAAAGCTCGCCACTCTCGGCGCATCGCTTCGTCTGGAATCGGGGGCCCGGATGCTCGACCTCGGCAGCGGTTCGGGGGAAATGCTGTGCACCTGGGCACGCGATCACGGCGTCATCGGCACCGGCATCGACATGAGCCAGTTGTTCACCGAGCAAGCGAAACTCCGTGCTGTAGAACTCGGCGTCGCCGATCAAGTCAAGTTCATCCATGGCGATGCTTCCGGCTATGTCTCTGACGAGAAGGCCAGTGTGGCAGCCTGTGTCGGCGCCACTTGGATCGCCGGGGGAGTCATCGGCACTATCGAGCTTCTGGCGCGGAGCCTGCGCACCGGAGGGATCATCCTTATCGGCGAGCCCTACTGGCGGCAGTTACCGCCGACGGAAGATGTTGCCAAGGGGTGTCTTGCCAACTCAATCTCCGATTTTCTCATGCTTCCAGAACTTCTCGCGTCTTTCGGCCATTTTGGCTACGACGTCGTTGAAATGGTTCTGGCTGACCAAGACGGCTGGGACAGATACGAGGCGGCCAAATGGTTCACCATGCGCCGATGGCTTGAAGCCAATCCTGACGACGAGTTCGCCAAAGATGTTCGAGCCAAACTGACCTCGGAACCCGAGCGCTACGCCGCGTACACGCGTGAATACCTGGGCTGGGGCGTGTTCGCGCTGATGCCGCGGTGATGCGTTGGCGCAATCGGCGGATTGTCAACGGCTGAACCAGGGTTGGGAACGGACGTACCTCGAATGTTCAGTTTACCTGCATGGGAAGGTACATTAATCACCGGTTTTCGCGTTTTGCGGATGGGGGTGCTTGAAGTTTTGTATGGTTAGGCTTTTTGGTGAGACCGGGGATATTCATTCTGCCAGCCAGAAAACACATCTTGATGATTTCAGGGCACGTGTGCCAGTGTATGCCCAACTGCTGCCATTTCAGTCGATGGGCGCGTGGAAACCAAAATCGAGTTGTGTATTCGCTGCTGCGCTTGTATCAAAAGCTGTCCCACAGGCGCAAGGATCTGGGAAGACAGCATGATGCATACCATTACCACCTGGTTAACAGAAAATTGCAGTACCCGGAAAGAACCTCAAATATTTGGCATGGATGCATCAGATCCGGTTATGTAGGGTTTCTTGGATTTGAAGCGTCTCACGGAATGGTTCAGCAATCCACCGGTATCCTTCGATGGGATTTTCGGGGACAACACGCCGGAATTTAAAAAATAATTCACCGGGCAAGCTGTTGATTCATCAAAAATTAAACCGCGAAAAGGCCAAAATGAAAAAATTATTTATCCATGCAGCACTTGTTGTGCTTGTCATCACGCTGCTTTCCGGGTGTGACAGTAGGGCCAATGGCAAATCTTCAGCAAGCGGATCCAAGGCCATTGAACCGGCAATGATCATTTCCCGGGAGGATGCCAAAACGCTGACTGGAGTCGGTTTCGACGCGTGCAAGGTTACGGAACAGCCTGCTGTCGGTCTGAAATTGTGCGTGTATGAGAAGGACGGCGCTTTCCTCCAACTGGGATTGACGCAGGCTACGGAAATGAAGGGCGGAAATACCCCGGAATCCATCTATGGCACGATAAAAGGCGCCTTTAAGGATGCTGAAAAAATCGATGGCGTTGGTGATGACAACTTTTTGGCGCCTCCGGGATTGCACATCCTGAAGGACGGATATTACATTACAATTTCGCTGGGATCTATGACCAGGGACAGGGAAAAATTGAAGGCTGCAGGAATGAAAGCGGTCGAGAACCTGGGGAAATATACCCGGAATAAGTAAGAGGAGCCTTTGGACGCTCTCACTATTTTAACTTGATTTCATTGCCTAACCCGGCATAGCCGGAACCAAAAAATACTGGGAAATACATAATCAATTGTTTATATCCAGTCTAACGTTTCCATAAAAAATGGGAGATGGATATATGGAACTATTAACTGAGCGCTATGC
>JBFXFK010000380.1:0-2563 GCA_050179135.1 Desulfatirhabdiaceae bacterium
CCGCCACTTCCGGCAGGTTTTCAACCCGGGCCCGAACCGCTTCCACATCCACATGATCGGAAATATTTCCACCGCAGTAGCAGATATAGACGCCGACCCGCTTTTCCGTTTTCCGATCCGGTTTGATTCCGGTATCATCCATAGTCCTTCCCCCTTTCACCCTTCCGCCTTCAGCCTTCATCCTTCAGTCTTCAGCCTTCAGTCTTCAGCCTTCAGTCTTCAGCCTTCAGTCTTCAGTCTTCAGCCTAATATACTTCCCCGCTTCCATGGCCGCAGCCCCGGCCTCGGTGATCGTATCCACGATATCCTTTGGCCCGGCCGCCACACCGGCCACAAATACCCCGTCCAGACTGGTCAGGGTTGGCGCAATCCGGGAATACGGCGTGTGAATGAAGCGATCCGGGGCTGTCGAAACCGGGCAGATACCCGCCGAATTCCATGCCGGTATCATGCCCAGGGACAGCACCACCAGGTCATGATCCATTGTCACCATCCCCTCTCCGCCCTGGTCCTCATAGGTCAGGGTAACGCTGCCCTCCGGGCCTGGATCGATCCGGGCCACCTTGGCCTTGACAAACTCGATGCCCATGGCCTTGGCGTTCTGATAGAACTGTTCATAGCCTTTTCCAAACGCCCGGATATCCATATAATAGATTCGGATATCGGCCAGGGGCAGTGCCCCGGACAAGAGCATGGCCTGTTTGATGGCATACATGCAGCAGACTCTGGAACAGTAGGAAACATTCATGCTTTTGTCCCGGGACCCGGCGCACTGAACATAGGCGATGGAATCCGGCTCTTTTCCATCCAATGGCCGCAACACGCGGTTATAGGGTCCATGCGGCGCCAGCAGACGCTCCATCTGAAGCGCGTCGATGACATTGGGGATCTGCCCCATGCCATACTGGGGCTTGTTGGACAGGGATGTCATGTCGAACCCGGTTGCCAGTACAGCGGCTTTGGCCGTCAGACTGAAGAACCCGGGTTGTTGAAAATAATCGATGGCCCCAGTCGGGCAGACTTTTTCACATTTCCCGCACAGCATGCAGTTATCCACATCCAGAACCGCCTTTTGGGGAATGGCATTGGAAAATGGAATGCAGATGGCCTTTCTGGCAGAAAAACCGCCCTGCTCGGCATCCGGAACCAGAACCGGGCACTGGTACTCACATTGGCGGCATCCGATGCATTTGTCCGTATCCACATAACGCGGACGCTGGGTGATTCTGGCCCGGATTCCGGCGCCATTCCGTTCCATGGCGGTCAGATCGCAGCAGGTGAACAGGGTGATGTTGTCATGATGGGCCGCGGCCGCCATTTTGGGTGTGGTGATGCAACTGGCGCAATCGAGGGTGGGAAAAACCTTGGAGAGGCGGATCATTTTGCCGCCGATGGATGCGCCTTTTTCCACCACCGCAACCCTGTGGTCCTGATCCGCCAGATCGAGCGCCGCCTGCAGCCCGGCAATACCGCCGCCGACAACCAGTACATCAAAAGCCTGTGTTTGAATGGATTTCATGGTGTCTCCTCAACAGGGGCGCAGCCGGCCTGATCCACGGGAGTGAGTCATGGAAAGGCCGGCTGCGTCAGGACGGTCACCCGTGTACCGGGGATAGCCGCCCAATCTCGTTGATCAATGCATTCATCTGATTGATTTCTTTCAGGAACGCCCGGTTGCAGACCGTACAGATGGCGGTCAGACGCAACCGTCGGATATCCAGATCTGCCGCCTTCATCAGTTGATACACCCGGTCGATCCGTCTGGCCAGTGCCTTGTACGCACCTTCGTAGGGGCATTCTTCACCACAGGACATGATGATGATCCCGCTGATCCCTTTCCTGAAACAGTCCATATAAAACCGCTCGGGAAACAGCACCGGAGCCTTGACCCGCAACACACAGGTATTGGCCGGATAGCTCGAATGCGCCTGCCCCACAGAGTCCGCACCCGGATACGCACAGCTTTCGGTGGCCAGAATCAGAATTTTTCCGTTTTGGGAATTCGGATCGCTTGTCATGGCATTATTTCCTTGTGATTGCCCGGTTCGGGGGTCGCAACCGGTTTTCTATTTCTTTCGACGAACATACAGCTTGTCATATCCGTCAGCCGCTTCCGCGCCCAGATAATCATGCCCAACCTTTTTGGCCCAGGCCGGGATATCCGTCCGTGTGCCGGGGTCGTTTGAAAAGACTTCCAGAACCTCGCCGACCTTGACTTTTCCAATGCCTTTTTTGGCTTCCAGAAGCGGTCCGGGGCAGGCGCTGCCACGGGCATCGACTGTGCTGGACGGTTTTATTTCTGACAGATTGATCGCGCTCATGTGTTTGTCTCCTGTTGAAAGGGTTGAATAATCACACACCGATAGGCTTCATTACCGGATGGAATTTCCTGTTTCATCAGCCGCCCGGCAAATCCATTGAACAATCGGTTGATATTGACGAGCATATCCAAATCATAAACCCGCAGTTCGATTTTTTGATTCTGCTTCATCTCACGCAGCAAATTTGAAATTTTCAGCATGGCAATCGGCTCGAATGCGTCTTTCAAATCAATCACCTGATC
>JBFXFK010000381.1:0-2512 GCA_050179135.1 Desulfatirhabdiaceae bacterium
CCAAACGGCATGAGGGGCGCTTCATTCCGTTCATCGCCATCGATCCCCGACGCAAAGGCGCTCTGAAGCATTGCGAACAGGCCTATCACGAATGGGGCATGAAAGGATTCAAACTCCATGCCGGTGTCGGCTATATGCCGGATGATCCGGTCTGTTACTGGATTTATGAAAAGGCCGCGGAATGGAATATCCCCATCATGGTTCACACCGGCGGGGCGCCATCGGTAAAACTCCGCTGGGAGAACTCGAGACCGGCATATTTTGCCTCGGCAGCGGCCCGGTATCCCGAGGTCGATTTCATTTTTGCCCATTGCGGTGATTTTGCCTGGTGGCAGGAAGCGGTTCAGGCTGCGGCCTGGCTGAAAAATGTCTATGTGGATCTGTCCCTCTGGCAGAAACCCTACAAAAAATGGCCCAAAGTCCGCTTTTATCAATGGCTCCGGGATGTGATTGACATCGCGGGCGTGGATAAGGTCATGTTTGCCACCGATGCGCTGTATCCGAATCTGATGTGTCCTCTCAAAGACTGGGTAAAGGCATTCACGGAACCGGAAACCGATTTCACATTTACCCAACATGAAATTGACATGATCATGGGCGGCAATGCCAAACGGATTCTCAAGCTGGAAAAGTGATTTTCGGCCAATCGGGATACCATCATTTCATATTTCAAATTTGAGATTACAAAACTTTACTTCTGAAATGGGGAGATCATGTCATGACTGACATTCTGGATATCATCAGCAGTCGCAAAAGTATCCGGCGTTACAAACCCGATCCGGTACCGGACGAGATGATTGACAAAATACTGGAAGCCGCCAGATGGGCGCCTACCGGTGAAAATTATCAACCCTGGCGATTCATCGTCATTCGGGACCAGGAAACCAAAAACAGGATTGGGGACCTGTCAAAAGTCGGCAGCGGAAAACGGATGACGGCCTGGTACTGCCTGGGCGAGATGCAGAAACGCTTCGAAAAGATCCAGGACCCGGTCAAACGGGCCGAGGTGCTGCGATTCATGTATTCCGGCGAGGTGTCGGAATTCTGCAAGCAGGCGCCGGTGATCATTGCCGTCATCGGGGATCTTCAGGTTGGTTCGGTCGATGTTCCCTATGACCTGTCGGCCGCCACGGAAAATATCCTGCTGGAAGCCCATTCCCTGGGATTGGGGGCCTGCTGGGTGCATGGGCCGGTTGCCGCCACCCGGGATGCCATCAAATTCAAACAGATTCTGGATATTCCAACCGGAATGAGCGAATACAAGGTCATCTGCTATGTGGCAATCGGGTTTCCCAAGGAAGACCGGAAACACCCCCGGCCCAAATATCCGCTGAGCGATCTGGTGTATTGGGAAAAATTCGGGAACAAGGAGAGGCCATAAATGGACAACACCGCATATTTTAATGATTTGCTGGCCCGGTCGGAAGAACTCTTCTATCATGAACTGTCGGATTGTGCCGGCTGGAAGACGGAATTCAGCGGCATCGATTTCATTCAGTCCAAGGATATTCAGGGAAAAACCCCGGAAGAGATCATCGAAAACTGCATTCGGGAGATATCGGCTGCGGGCCTGATTCAGGAAGCATCCTATTCCATTGGCGGGAACAATATTCTCCTGTACATGAAGGTGACGGGCTGCATTCATGTTCCCAAAGAGGCCCGTTTGATTCAGATCGGCATCAAACCGTACAATTGTCCGATCATCAACATGATTCTGGATCAGTTGATCGAAAAGCTGCATTTTGAAACCACATATGTTGCCGATCTGGAGGTGGATGTGGTAAAAAAATCCTGCCATATCAAATGCGCGGTTTTTCAGACCCCGGAGCAGATTGGAAATGTCTGTGACTGGTCGGATGAATGCCGGCTGATCGATGAAGATCAGAAATGGAAAACGGTTGTGTGCTAAAAGTATGATAATTTTTTTCGGGAACAGTCGTGAACTGGAATACATTGATTGACGGTATGAAAGCCGGTTCGTTTCTGGCCATGGCCCGAATGATTACCGGGGTGGAAAACCGGAAACCCGGCTGGACAGATGCCATGAAGCAGATTTCCCGTAGCCCGGGCCATTCCAGAACCATCGGGATTTCCGGATTTCCGGGCTCCGGAAAAAGCACCGCGACCGCCCGGATTGTTCATGAACTGGTGAAACGGGAAAAAACAGTCGGCGTTATTGCCATCGATCCCTCCAGCCCGTTTTCCGGCGGGGCATTTCTGGGAGACCGGATCCGGATGACGGATCTGGCCGGAATGCCCGGCGTGTTTATCCGGTCCATGTCTTCCAGAGGCGCAACCGGGGGTCTCAATCAGGCCATCCGGGATGTCATCCGGATCATGGATGCGTTTGGAAAGGATTTCATCCTGGTTGAGACGGTTGGCGCCGGGCAGGATGAAATCGATGTTGCAAAGGTGGTTCAGACGGTTCTTCTGATTTGTGCACCGGGTCAGGGAGACGCCATTCAGCACCTGAAATCCGGGATCATGGAAATTGCCGATATCTATGTGGTGA
>JBFXFK010000382.1:0-2508 GCA_050179135.1 Desulfatirhabdiaceae bacterium
TTGGCTGCGAAACCGAAATGCACAGCAATTTCCGGCTGATTTGCGCCACACATCGCAATCTGGAAGACATGGTGGCCAATGGCCTTTTTCGACAGGACCTGTATTACCGCATTCGTACCATATGCATAGCTTTGCCCCCGCTTCGGGATCGGCCAAAAGATATTCCGTGCCTGGCATTGCATCGTATCGGCCAGGCATCCATTCGAATGGGTGAACGATCCCATGGTTTGACACCGGATTTCCTGGAAACACTGATGGCCTATTCCTGGCCTGGCAATGTTCGGGAATTGTTCAATACCATCGATCAGGTGCTTGCCCGGGCAGTGGATGAGCCCATTCTGTTTTCCAGCCATTTGCCCATAAACATCCGCACCAGCGTGATCAAACAGAACCTGACGCGTCCCCCGAGAAACATGCCGGAAACCCCGGAACATGTCGAGTCTGATAAAATTGCCGGTCTTGTCCCCCTGAAAGAACATCTTGAAAATGTGAAGGGCCAATATGTCATCGATCTGATGCGGCAAACCACCGGCAATGTTTCCGAGGCCTGCCGAATATCCGGACTTTCACGCGCCTATCTGTATCAACTCCTCCAAAAATACGACATCCCTGTCACCCCCGCGAAAAAAGCCATAGGGCAGCATTGATTTGTAACGGATTTGTGGGTTGAATAATTGCAACGCCAAAAATCCGTTAAAGCTCCGTAGGAGCATTCTGTTTGTAGTGATGACAACCCCCTATATCTTCAAGCCCCGTAGGGGCGGCCTGTTACCAATCGAAACAGGCCATTTCGAGGGAGCTTGATTTACCTGTCCCTTTTTTTCGTATATTTCAAGACGGTTGACAACCAACCGCAAAAAGAACCATATTAGACATTAAAAATGGCATCAATATCTGCACATAACCTGACGGGAGGCTCTATGAACACAGTCCTGACAAACATCACCGTAAGCGTTACCGAGCTTAAGCGCAATTTTGCCGGCATTCTCAAGCAGGCTGACAACAACCCGATAGCTGTCCTCAATCACAATCGAGCAGAGGCTTATCTGTTGCCCGCTGCCCACTATGAACGGCTGATGGCTTACATCGAGGATATGGAAGACGCCACGCTGGTGTGTGAACGTGGCAATGGATCATTTGTCGAGGTCGGTTTGGATGAGTTATAAGCTGCGTTTTCATGAACTCACTCTCGAAGAATGGCACAAAATAGATGGCAGCGTACGAGAACCCTTGAAGAAAAAACTGGCTGAACGTCTGATAAACCCTCGTATTCCTTCTGCAGCCCTTTCTGGCATGTTGAATTGCTACAAAATCAAGCTGCGCATTACCGGGTATCGGTTGGTGCATCGCGTGGATGATGATATCGCGTTTGTAACTGTCATCGCCGTTGGCAAGCGCGAAAAGCTCAAAGTGTACGAGATAGCAAAATCACGGTTGTGACACCTATCCTCTTCCTGTTAGTGAATGACCTTCCCGTTGTCTGGAAAAGAAGAGTCTGAAATTTCAGACTGTCTTTTTTTTCAGACTTTTTCGGTCATGTCTGAAATCGTCATAATATCAATAAGATGTTTTTTAGATTTTCCCCCTGCTTGTCTGATCCTGTAGAATCCAATTAATTCCCCGTTTTTTGATCATATCGCTATCTATCCGATTATTTGATGAATATTTCAATCGGATCGGTTGGCACAATTCGTGTATTCCCTGTTGTCAACAGAAATGGATTTCCCGGGCCAAGTCCGGAATAACAGACACCACCTTCAATGTGACATCAGAGAAACCGCAATGACCCATCTGGTAGTTTTTATTCAAAACAGGTCCGATGCTACCGGCAGATTGTTGGAAAAAACAATTCGCCAGTCCTTTCCGGACACCCGCCAGCAGGTCTGTCGAACCCTGTCGGAACTGGCGTCCTGTCTTTTTGAACCGACGCCATTTACAGAGCCGAAGATTTTGGTTCTGTTTGCCGACACAAAAGAGCGGTTACGTCAATTGATCGATCTGCTTGAAAAAATTGATGATATCAAAACACTTCTGATTCTTCCGGATGCCGACAGAAACTCATTTTCATTGGGGCATAAATTGCGTCCCCGATTTGTAATCACAAAAGACCAGGGTTTTGATGATCTTTTTGCTGTCATACATAAAATGATCCAATCAACGCAAGCGAAAGGAGGCAATAGTGGAGAATAATCCGTCAGACAGGGGTGAAATTTCGACCATCGAGGGGAAGTACCTGACCTTTACCCTGGGTCAGGAGGAGTACGGTATCGGCATCAAAAAAATCCGGGAGATCATCGGCCTGATGCCCATTACCGCCATTCCGGAAATGCCGGCGTATATCAAGGGCGTCATCAACCTGCGGGGCCGGGTCATACCGGTTGTGGATCTGCGGCTGCGCTTCAGCATGCCGGAAATTGATTACACGGAACGAACCTGTATTGTTGTGGTGGAAATGGAAAGCGCGGATGGTCATGCCACCATCGGTATTGTGGTGGATGCGGTCTCGGA
>JBFXFK010000383.1:0-2500 GCA_050179135.1 Desulfatirhabdiaceae bacterium
AATGTTTTGCTGTCGCATACAATCATATTGATCTTGATCCATCATTGCAATAATAGAGATGCAGTAATATGGAATACATCCTATTTTCACGATAACTTGTAACCCTTTTACCCTATTTTCGTTATATTGTAAAAAGACATAACCTTTTGACATAACCCCATGACAGATATCGAATCCTATTATCGACATAGCCGGGAAAAGCTGTTTGGATATCTTCTTCGACTGAGTGCCAACACCGATCTTGCCGCAGACCTGATGCAGGAAACATTTCTGCGATATGTCGAACATTATGGAAAAGACGATATCAAACCGCCGCTTCTGTATCGCATTGCCCGGAACATGGCCATTGATTCGATTCGAAGCAGCCGGCGACTGACACAATTGATGGATGATACCATTGATGATCGGGCAACTCCGGATCAGGAATTGTCCAACCGGGCAGAGTTTCAGGCCATGCTTCAGGCGATGCAGGAACTCAAGGCGGATGAACGGGAAATTCTGGCCCTTGTTTCCGGAGATGATCATCTGACATATCTGGATATCGGTAAAATCATGGGAATCAGCGAGGGCAATGTCAAAGTAAAAATTCATAGAGCCAGAGTAAAATTAAGAGACTTGACCCAAAGGCAATCCCATGCACGATGAGCTCATCAGTCAATTTATAGATGACGAACTGGATCTGGATGAAAAAGTTCTGTTTGTGGAAACCATCCAGTCTGATCCGGTTTTTACCAAAGACACATTGGGGCTTCTGCAGCAGGAAAAAATCCTGGCCATGCCAATACCGGTAAGTCGCCCCATGCTGAAATTGTCTTCCACAAGACCACGGATATCCTTTAAATTTTTCCTGAAATCGTTCTCAGCCGGGCTGGCTGCCGCCGTTGTCACATTTTTTCTGTTATGGCCGGATGTCACCATTCAACCGGTTTCCCATCGGTTTGTCATTTTTGCACCTGAGGTCAATCATGCGGAAATAGCCGGAAGTTTTTCAAACTGGAAACCGCTGTCGATGAAACCGGCCGGCCAGAATGGGTATTGGGAGGTGTCGGTCGCCCTTCAGCCCGGAGAGTACCGCTACAGTTACCTGCTGGATGGCAATGAAAAACGTCCGGACCCGACCTCTCTGCTTCAGGAAGAAGATGATTTCGGGAGTGTCAATTCCATTATCCGGATTGGAATATGAAAATGGTTATCCGGTTATTTCTGCTGGGGATGGTCGTTATTACTGTTTCGGGATGTCCTTATCGGGCCGGTTCGCCCGGGTCAAATGATGGCATTCGATTGACGATCCATGCCCCCAATGCCCATCATGTGACATTATTATCATCTCTCAACCGGTATGAAAGCGTCAGTATGAAACCGAATCAATCCGGAAGCTGGGAAATTCAGTTGGTGTCTGATCACGAATTCACCTATTTTTTCAAGGTGGATGGGAAAACAATGTTGAATGACTGCCGGTTTACCGAGATCGATGAATGGGGTAACCGGATTTGTGTTTTTATCCCTGAGGAGGTGCCATGATGAAATCGGGGACTGATGGTAAACCATTTGGCAGTTTGGCAGTCCCGATATTCTGTTTCATATGCCTGACCCTTATCTTCTGCAAAAATAATGGATTTGCGCAGCCACTGGAATCGATTCCCGAAAACCTGAGACCAGAAGCCAATAAACTGGTTGAAAACCGGATTTCATCCGGGGATGTGACCATGCTGACGGGTCAACTCATGAATGCCGGAAGTGATCAGGGCACGATTCTGAAAATTTATGCGCTGATGCAATCCGCCATTGATCAGGAGCTTCCGGTGGAACCGATTCTGAACAAGGCATTTGAGGGACTGGCCAAACAGATTCCACCACCACAAATTGCAGCCGCTCTGGAAAAAGTGCTGGCCAGATATGGCCATGCTTACAGAGAAATGGAAAGGGCGATTCCGGTTCCAAAAGCCGATCGTGCAAAACTGGGAAATCTGGCTGCGGAAAGCATGGCTGCGGGCCTGTCGTCCGAGTCCCTTCAGGAAATACTGGATACCGTTCAATCAGAAACCAGTGCCAGGAAAGGCGCTGGCATGAATGACTTGGCGCATGCCACGCTGATATCGGCACGGGACATGGCCAGACTGGGAACGCCTTCTCAATCCATAAACCGTGTTTTGACGCGCGCACTGCAATCCGGAGCAACAGCGGATGATATGCGGCAGTTGCGTGAACACTTCATGCTGAAGAGCCGCACAAACCGACCCGATAAACTGGCTGCCAACCTGATGAGAGAATTCCAGAATCACCGCAGGGGCGACCCCATGAATATCCCGGGCATGATGCAGGGAGACCGGATGAAGGGTGGAACAAAATCGGAATCCGAAAAGGGATTCGGCCAGGGACACGGCAATACATCCGGCGAAGAAGGCGGTGGGGGGTCTGGTGACGGTAGTGGTGACTCTGGCGGTGGTTCCGGAGAAGGTTCATCAGGGGGCAGCGATTCCGGAGGTAGCGGCGGTTCGGG